>NZ_CP028426.1:2205418-2520478 GCF_003010915.2 Gulosibacter molinativorax
CGGAGTACCCTGCGCCAGCCCATTTACTGAGTCTGTGCTCCCAATGGAAGAAGTCGTGGAAGTCGTATCCGCGGAGGTGTTCCACCGAGAAGTCGGCGAAGACTGTCCATCGCGCCATTTCTTGCTGCAGTTCCGAGTCACTCGCGACCTTCGACTGCGCATACTTTTTTGCAAGAAGTTCGGTCGTTGGTGCAGACGCGCTGCGATCCTTATACACGCCCGTCGCGATGCCACCGCCGATGCCAAATAGCATCGCCGCTTTCGCTGGGGCGCCCACGTAAAACGCGTTCGCGAGGTTCGCGTATCGCTGCCAAGTGGGGAACGTACGCGTGTATAGCCTCGCCATTTGAGATGTCGGTGTCATCTGCGCCACGTCCAGCACAAGTTGCGGGAGCCTGGCCGCCGCCGCGACGCGGTTCGCCTGCACGAGATCGTCGTAGGTGCTCTTCTTCGCGACGTGGAACGGGTGATACGTCAGAGTCACGGCTTCCGCCTCCTGGAGATCGACGATCCCAGCTTCGAGTACCGCGCGGGAATCGCTGCCCGCGGTGAGCGCCAGCACGGTTTGGGGTGCGACTGCGATCCAGTTGCGCACCTGTTGCTGCAGTTCTTCACGAAACATCTCGGCAGCCTCGTCAAGCGAAAGTTCCGTGCGGTCCTCGGACGGGTAGAACCGCTGGTTCGTCACTTCGCGGCCGCGGACAGTGAGTCGGCCGTTCGCGAAGATCTGCCCTACCTCGTCGTGTGGAGTGATCAGGCCGGGGAGCCATTTGCCTGCCGGCGACTTGTAGTCGGGGTGCCGGAGGATCCATTGCATCCTCTTTGATGGGAGGCCGCCGACGAGTTCCGAGAGGATCGCGGTGTGGGATGTGAGCGCGACACTCTCGCCCGTATCGTGCCAGTAGCAGGATCGGGTCGCCATTGGGTCGCCGTAGATGTCGAGGGTTTCACCGCGACGGACGAAGACAACGTAACGGCCGGAGAGCCAGGTGATCGCTTCATCCATTGCCTTGCGAGGGACCTCGACAGGCTCGGCCAGGTCCTCGACAGGTTCGGCCAACGGTCGAGGCTCGACCGACCGTAGGGTTTTGAGAAGGCGCGCGGCGATCTCGTGGCGCTTTGCGGGGCCGCGATCGTCGAAGACCTGGCCCAGGATGAGAATGCCGAAGTCGCCGTACGACGCCGACTGGCGCTCAAGTTCCGGGTCGAGCTGCGCCCGCCACGGGCCGAACTCGAGCGTCTCCCACTTCTCGTGCGGTGCGTAGTCGATCGCGCCCTTCGTGATGAGGAAGCCCTTCGCGAAGACATTTTTATAGCCCCAGATTTTGTAGGCGGGGCGCAGTCGCTGCTGCCGCTGCTCAAGGTCTGCCAGCGTCTTCAGTCGCTTGGTCTCGCTGCGCTGGCCAAACATTCCTTGGGGTATCTCCTAATTGGGTGCGTTCGAATCCTCGACCGGATCCGCGTCCGACACAGATTGTTCGCCCGCGCGACGCTCGGCAACGAAGGCGTCAATCGCCTCGTGGACCCGGTCATATATCTCGGGAGTGTAGTGGAACGGCGCCAACCCCCAGCGATGATCGGGGTCGGCCACCGCATCCTCGACCGCAAAAATCGAGAGCCCGAGCTGCCCCAGGTAGTCGTAGTACCGACGAAACTGCGAGTTCGCCTGCCCGGAACTTTTCCCCATCGACAGCGGGGTCGGCGAGCCCTCGACGTCGAAGGGCGCCCAGTTCACCGAGAGCACGAGAACGCGCTCCTTCAGGCCGGCTGCCTCAAGTCTGGCCACGAATGCATCCGCCGCCTTTGCCCACCGCTCGAAATGCTCGTCGCTCCCGAACGGGATGTGCCGAGCCTGCTTGATCGCATCCTCGAACTCGGGAATGTCAAGCACGTCGATGCTTCTGGTCACGACCGAACCATCCGAAAACTCGAAAATTCCGTGTCGTTCGTCGACGAGGTCCCAGAGGAGCACATCCGGCCGACCGGCGTCTTTGATCGTCTCGAGCTGTTTGCCCTCGACGTCGCGGCGGACGTTCCGCAATTGGAACCGGCTGGAAGTCGTGTATTTCTTCGGGAGGTTGCCCGATGCATCCGACCCCTCGGTGAGCAGCGACTGGCGCGACACGTACGCGAGAATCGGGTACTGCTCGCGATCCATCGTCTCGAGCGTGTCTCGGCTCACGCAGCTGCCGAGGATCGTGACGGCGATCGGTTGCGAAGGGTCCATCGTTCGATTCTAGGTAAACCATTGGTGAACCGCAGTGCCGTCTTGAAACCAAGTGCGCGGTGCCATCCTGGGCTCTGAAATTTGGCCCATGACAGAATGGCCGTCATGAGTTCAGCAGAAGCGCCGCGCCGTCGACGGCTCAAGACCTGGCAGATCATCCTCATCGTCTTGTTGGTGCTGGTGCTCGCCGCCGCCGGAATCCTCTGGTGGAACGTGCAGTCCAAGCTGAACCAGGTCGAGACGATCGAGACCGCGTTCCCCGACGAGACCGCGCGTCCCGACGTCTTCGACGGCGAGAACCCACCGACGAACATCCTGATGCTCGGTTCCGACTCGCGCGCCGACACATCCGAATCGATGATGACCGACCTCGGCAACCGCTCCGACACCATCATGGTGGCCCACATCTCGGGCGACAAGCAGAGCATCCAGATCATGTCGATCATGCGTGACTCCTGGGTCGAGATTCCGGGCCACGGTGAGATGAAAATCAACGCGGCGCTCTCGCTCGGCGGTGTGCCGCTGCTGGTGGAGACCGTTGAAGGGTTGATTGACCAGCGCATCGACCACGTCGCGATGATCGACTTCAACGGATTCAAGGGCGTCACGGATGCGCTCGGTGGCGTGAGCCTCAACAACCCGTACGCCTTTAGTTCGGATGGCTACGACTTCCCCGCCGGCCCCATCACCCTCGACGGCGAACAGGCCCTCGTGTTTGTGCGCGAGCGCTATTCCTTTGAGGACGGCGACTATCAGCGCGTGCAGAACCAACAGATCTTCCTCAAGGCCGTGATGGCCCAGGCAATGTCGGGCGAGACGCTCACAAACCCCGGCAAGCTCAACGATCTCCTCGGTGCCGTCACGCCGTACGTGGCCACCGACTCGTCGCTGAACGGTAGCGCGATGTTCGACATGGCGCAGTCGCTCACCTCGGTGCGGATGCGCGACATCACGACGTTCACGATGCCCACCAACGGCACCGGGATGATCGGCGACCAGTCGGTCGTATACGTCAATTGGGACGAGATGGAAGTGCTGCGCGAGAAGTTCAAGACGGACGAGCTGAAGAACTACAACCCGCCGGCTCGGCCGTAGGGGTTTTGGAGTCGTACCGGCATGGGGCTGAACGAAGATCCGATCGAGTTTCACGCGCTCGGCGACGAGGAAGTAACGGCGGCTGCGCCGATTCCGCTGACGTTCCGCGAGCGCATGTCGTCTTTGGCGCGAAAGCCGCTGTTTTGGGGCGGACTTGCGGTGGTGTCCGCTGGGGCGGTTGTCGGTGCCTCGTTCGGGCCGCAGTGGCTCGAGGCCCTCGCGACTCCCCCGCCGAGCGAGACCGCGGTGCCTGTGGTGACGGCGACGCCGACTGAGAGTCCGACTGTGACGCCCTCGCCTACTGCGACTCGGACGCCGACGCCGACGCCGACCGTTGCGCCGGAACCTGAGCCTGAAGTGCCGGTTGAGGAGCCGCCCGTCGAGGAGCCACCGGTTGAAGACTATGTCGAGCCGGATTACGTCGAGCCGGATTACGTCGAGCCCGAACCCGATTATTACTACGAGGAGCCGTACTACCCGCCGGACGATGGCGGGCAGGGTGGTTCTGTGCCTGAGCCCGATCCTCCGGTTGACCCGGATCCTTCCGTAGACCCACCGGTCACTGAAGGTCCAGGCCCGGGCGAGCAACCTGCGCCAACCGAAGAACCAACGCTCGGCGGCACATAGCGGCTACCAGCTTCGCGATGTGGCTACATCGGCGCAGCAGCCGAAACTTGTCGAGCCTCCCGGTCAAATGAGCCGAGTCGCCGCCCGCACGCGAAACGGTCAGCTTGCCTCATCAGGCGGGCGACAGCATCCCCTCGTTCTCGACGAAGCGGTCGCCGGTGTCCGGGCAGACCCACACGTCGCCCTCGAGCTTGAGTCGGTGGCCCGTCTTCCCCACCCAGCCCAACTGCCTCGCCGGGACGCCGACCATGAGCGCGAAGTCGGGCACATCCTTGTTAACGACCGCCCCTGCCGCGACCATCGCCCACGCACCGATCGTCACCGGCGCGACGCACACCGCCCGCGCACCGATCGCCGCACCCTGCTGGATCGTGACACCCACCGCATCCCAGTCGTCGGCCGATTTCAGCGAGCCATCCGGGTTGATCGCGCGCGGGTACGTGTCGTTCGTCAGTACAACCGCCGGGCCAATGAACACACCGTCCTCGAGCACCGCGGGCTCGTACACGAGCGCGTAGTTCTGCACCTTGCAGTTGTCGCCGAGCGTCACCCCAGGGCCGACATAGGCTCCCCTGCCGAGGATGCAATTCTTGCCGAGTCGCGCATCCTCACGAACATGCGCGAGGTGCCAGATCGTCGTGCCCTCTCCGACGTGGGCCTCGGAAGAGATATCGGCGCTCGCCTCGATGCGGGTGTTTGGATGCGTGCTCATGACCGCTTGCCCCTCCGTCGCGGCCCGGCTGACTCGAGCCTTTGGCGCCCGATATTACTCGCCGACCAGGGATTATTGAAGGGCTTCGGCGGTGTTGGTGGTCGTCTTGGGGCGAGTCTCGCGGGAAGGGCAAAGTGTGCGGTGGTACGCAGCAATTCAGCATGCCAAACGCACGCTCATCGACATCGGTTGTCGGATCGAGACGGAATCACGCACTGTCCATACACATACCCCCGTCGCGCCGCCGAAGCCTACAAACTTTCTCGCCCAAACGATTGGGGATTCGACAGTTTTTGACCTTGGTCACGAAATCGTTTGGGGAGCTGTAAAGCCGCCAACTATTGTCGTGAAAAGGTGCGTATTGGCGCACGATTCGTCGTCACCATACGAGAAAGCAGGCAGTCATGGCTACCGAACCCGTTCGCTCCCGAAAGGCCGCAAAGATCGGCGCCATCACCGCTGGCGCGATCGTCGTCGGCATTGCAGGAACCTTCACCCTCGCGAGCTGGAACGACTCCGAGTGGGTGTCTGGGTTTACCGACAACATCCCGGGGATCGGCACCAGCGAGTTCGAGGTGCAGCAAAACGCGGACCCAGGTATCGCTGCAGGGGCTTGGACGGATCGTGAGTCGGAGACCGACCCGAATCCGCTGACCTTCGCAGTCAACCCGCTTGCACTGACCCCTGGCGACACCATTTATGCGCCGGTATCGCTCCGGACCACCGCCGAGTCGATCGCGGGCACCGTTACGCTCCAGCCCGCTGGCCAGTCGACAACTGCCGTCACGGATGCTGCCCTCTGGGAGGCGCTCGAGCTCACGGTCTACACGGCGGAAGGAACCGACCGACCCGCTTGTGACGCCACCGGCCTCACGGGAGCCACGTGGGGTGCCCCCATCGTCGCAACGAGCACGCTCGCGACCACCGCAGTCGCAGGCGCGTCGCAGCAGCTGCTCGAGCAGGGAACGTCGACGCAGCACTACTGCTTCGTGATGTCGCTGCCCGACACCGAGGCGAACCGCACCAACGATGCGCTCCACGGCACGACCGTGGCGCCGATCTGGGAATTCGCGGCCGTCTCCGAATAGGCCTTCACCCCGTAGCTCTTGCGCCGAATCAGCCGCGCCCTCGGTCGAGTCGCCGCCGTGCTCTTGAGCGCGGCGGCGCTAGTCGTCGTCGGTTGGATCGCCTATTCGGCCATCACCGGGGCGACGCTCGTGATCTTTCGCACGGGCTCGATGTCGCCGACCATGCCGCAAGGCGCACTCGCGATCGCCGAACCGATCAGCGCATCCGACATCGTGGTTGGCGACGTCGTGACGGTCGACCGCAGCGACGAAGGTCGACAGCCGATCACCCATCGCGTCATCGAAATCCGCGAGGGCTCGGTGCCGGGGTCGGCCGAGATTCGGATGCAGGGCGACGCGAACCCCGCGCCGGATCAGGAGGCCTACGTGGTCACCGACGTCATGCGCGTGACGTGGTCGATGCCGGGGCTCGGCACGGTGCTGATGGTGCTGCAGAGCCCGCTCGGGATGACTGCGCTCACACTGCTTGCGGGCACCCTCACCGTGTGGGCGTTCTGGCCGGCGCCGGCGGCCGCGAGACCGTCCAATGAGGTCGCGCGTGACGACGCACGATAGGACGCGCGTGGCGCGAGCGATCGCCGCATTCTGCGCGGTGCTCTCGCTGGTGGGCGTCCTATGGACCGCCGAGCGCGCGAACGCGCTGCTTGCCGACGTCGCCGAAACCGGCGAGGCCGGGCTGCTCACGCTGCGTGCCGACCCGCATCCATTTCACTGGCAGGATGCGGGCCCAGGCGAGACACACGACTGGCTGATCGAAGCATCCCTGGCCGACGCCACCGCCGGTACCTTGAGCCTGGAGATGCGCGCGGACGGCGCGCTCGTCACCGAGGCCGGAATGACCGTGAGCGTCGACTCGTGCCCCGTCGCCTTCTCGCGCGCGGCCGAGGATGCGCCGCCCCAGTGCGCGGGAACCGCGACTCCGGTGTTGCCGGTGACGCCCATTCGCGAAATTGCGTTGCCCGAGTCCGGCGACGTTTTCCCGCTCGCCGACCTGCGCGCCGATGAGCCGCGACACCTGCTCGTGACCCTCGGCATCCCCGCCGATGCGTCGCCTGCGGAACTGTCGGGCGCATCCGCGACCCTGTCCGTCGGCCTGCACGCGCGCGGCGATTCCGTGCCAGGGAACGACGACACTGGATCTCATGCCGGCCTCGCTGCGACCGGCGCGAACGTGCTCGCGCTCATACTGCTCGCGGTTGGACTGATCGGATACGGGCTGAGCGTTCGTTGGTTGCGAGTGCTGCGGCGTCGCGAGGGGCACGCATGAGGCGCTTCGTGCGACGGGGCATCGTTCGACAGGGCATCGGGCGACGCGGCATCGGGCGACGCGGCATTGGGATCGCGACGGCGGTGCTGCTGACCGTCGGAATCGCGTCCCCGGGCGGCGTCGTGACCAGCGCATCCTGGCAGGATTCCGAATGGGCAGGCGGCACGGTGGGGACACTCGACTGAGTGGATGCGACCGGGCAGTTCACGTCTCGAGGCGAGGGGCAGCTACTCAGCGGCTCGCTGCTCGGCGCGGATCTCGACGCGATTGCCGAGGTGAAGGGCGTCGAGGTCCTCAATGACGGTTCGGGGAGTTTGGCCGATCCGACGTCGGCCGTGCCCCTCGGAAATGACGCCTACTCCGATCCCTTGAACGTCGAGGCGCTGTCCGCGCTGAATGTGGACCTCACCCGGTTCCTTGCGCTGCCGCTCGATACCTCCACGGGGGTCGTCGGTCAGTACGGGCAGGCGACGAGTTCCGGATTATCGGCGGGCGCGAGCGGCCTGATTACCGAGTCGGGCGGCATCGCGCTCGAGCCCGAGGGCGGCTACCCGAATCTCGCGACGTTACAGCTGTCGCAATTGCTTGGCAGCGTGAACCCGGGCGTCGCCTCTGCCTTGAGCGGTGTCGCCGACGTGTCGCTCGAGGTAGGAGCGGTCACCGGTCGCGCCGAGCTGGATGCGTGCAATCTCGCGTGGAGCGGTCAGGTCGCGGATGCGCTGACCCGCGAATACCTCGCGACGTCGCTGACGACGGTGATTGATTCGCCAACCGTGGGGACGCTCGTGTCGACGGTCGACGGGGTTGTCGGCGATCTTGAAACGGCTGTGAACGCGCTCGCCGGAGACACGGGGCTCACGACCGCGATCGCCGACGGCCTGTCCGGCTTGCTGGGTGGGTTGCTCGGCACGCTCAGACTCGGGGACGTCAGCGTCGAGCTTTCCGCGACAATCGATCTCGATCCGGTTCGCGCGCTACTGACCGAGCAACTCACCGACAGTGGCGGCATCCTCACCGTCGATCTCGCTGGCGGCACGATTCGCGTCGATACTGCGGCGTTGCTCGCCGCCTCCTACCCGGACGAGTACAGCGCCGGGCTGAATGGGCTCAGCCCGAACACGAACATCCTGTCGGACCCCGTGGTGGTGAACACGCTGACCTCGACGCTGGCAAGTGTGCTGGACGAGTGGCTCGAACGCGTGACCGGCGCGCTCACCGCGGCCGTCGACGCGATCACCGTGAATGTCGCCGCGACCATCGAGCTGAGACTGCTGCTCATCCCCGTCGCGGAGATTTCGGTGAGCGTGAGTGGATCCCTCGCGCAGCTGCTCAGTGGCGAGCCGGGATTCGTGACCGTCAACACGAAGCTGCTGGGCGCGATCGAGCTCGGGCTGCTCAACGGCCTGGTCTCTGCGCTCACGCAGGGAGCCGGGTTGGCCGTCGGCACAGCGGTCGACGCGGTGCTCGGCCTCACGGTCGATGAGCTGATCGGCGACCTTGTCGACGTCACCACTCCGGTCGTCGAAGCCGTCTCGCTCGTGTACAGCTCGCTGTTCCTCGACGGCGTGGTCGTCGTCACCGTGAACGCGCAGAACGATCCGCTCGCGGGATCGGCGGAGCCGCCGGATCTAGCGGCGCTACCGGATGGTCAGTTCGACGTCGCGGCGCTGCGCGTCGGTGTGTTGGATGCGCTGGGCCAGTCTGGCGTTGCCCTCTACCTCGGGCGCGGCTCGGTAGGGCCCTCGTGTTTGATTGGTGCGGCGAGGTGTTAGTGGGTACTTGGTGTAGTGGCCTTGGTCAGTAATGATAGCGGGCCTGCAGAATCACAAGGTCGTCATCCAGCACCATGTAGACCAGCCGGTGCTCGTCGGTGATACGTCGCGACCACGACCCCTGCGCCCCATATTTCAGTTGTTCAGGCTTACCAATTCCGGTGAACGGCTCGCGAAGGCATGCCTCAATTAACGTATTGATTCGCTTTAGGATCTTCCGATCGGCCGTCTGCCAGTGCTTGTAGTCTTCCCAGGCCGACTGATCCCAGACCAGACGCACTCAGGATTCCTCATCAACGTCGTCGAGTGCATGAAATTCAATCTTCCCTGCACGGGCGCGATCATACGCATCGAGCAGTCGGCGAGCGTTCGCCGGCGAGCGGAATAGATACGCCGTTTCCTGCCATGCCGCGTACTCGTCAGCTGGCATGAGGACGGCATTACCTTTGCGGGAAACGATCTCCACGGCCTCGTGGTTCTCATTCACACGCTCAATGAGCGGGAACAGAGTCTTTCGCGCTTCGCTTGCACTGATGGACATAACGGAACCCCCTTCATTCGCTATATCTGGTACCGGATAATGGTACCAGTGAAGCGAGCGAATCACACTAGAGCAAGCGTCTCCGCTGGCTAGCCTGTAACCGTGGCGATCAGGTCGAAGTCGTCATCACCGGCGAACTCGCTACGCAGTTGTGGCCGCGTCGCCGTTTTCTGGGGGTAGCGAACACCAAGACTCGGCGATCAGGCCCGCGACGACCAGCAGCGCAGACGCGATGAGCGCGATCACTGCCTCAACCACGCCATCACCGATCACCGTGCGGCTCGTGAGCCACGCGACCACCGCCGCAGAGCCACCGACAAACACGCTGCCCGCGAGACTCGCGGCCTTCGCGAGCGCAACGGCGAACGTCGCGCGAAACGGGTCCACGCGGTACTTAGCCACCTCGCGAGCCGCCGATTCCGCATCCTGTGTGGATGCATCCTTGACCCGCTTTGCTTTGTCGCGCGCCGCATCCGCCCGGCGAAGCGCCGCCGTATAGCGGCGCACCGGCCACGCGATCGCGAGGACGACCGCGGCCATCACCACGAGCGTGATCGCGAACGCGATCGACGGGACGAGCGAGCCGCTGCCGGATGAGGTGAGCCACGCCTCGATCGCCCACGTGATCGCGCCGCCCGCCACGGCGAGCAGAACGAGCAGCCACGGATTCGTCCGCGTCATGCTTGGTACCGCTCTACCTCGTCGTTGGTCTGCTCGAGCAGCTGCTTGATCGGGCCGCGGCCCGTGAGCGAGGCCTCGGGCTCGATCTCGGCCCAGGGCGCGAGCACGAATGCGCGCTCGAACGCGCGGGGATGCGGGAGCGTGAGCCGCGCATCCTCAAACTCGAGACCGCCCTGCTCGATGAGGTCGAGATCGAGCGTGCGACTCCCCCAGCGTTCCTGGCGGACGCGACCGTGCGCATCCTCGATCTGCTGCAGCTTGTCGAGCAAGAGGTGCGGCTCGAGATCGGTGTGGATGGTGATTACGGCGTTGAGGTAGGCCGGTACCGTCTCGTCGACGCCGTGGGTGGTGAGCGCCGGGGTCTCGTAGAGGCTCGAGCGGCGGTGCGGCCAGACGCCGTCGAGCGACTCGATCTCGTCCATCGCGTCGCGGATCGCGGCCTCGCGCGCGCCGAGATTCGCGCCAAGGGCGATCACCGCGCGGGAGTGCGGGCGGCGGGCGGCCTCGGGCTCGGCACCCTCGGGGCGGTAGCGGAGCACCGACACTGTGACGTCCTGGAAGCGGAGTTTCACCGGCGCCTGCGGCTTGTGCACCGTGATGCGGACGGCCTGCGGGCCCGCGAACGCGAACGTGACCGCGGCGAGGCGCTCGGCGAGGGTCTCGAGGAGGTCGACGGGCTCCTTCATCGCGACCTCGTACAGCGCGCGCATGAGGTGGCCGTAGTGCAGCGTGTCTTCGATCTCGTCGGTCTGTGCGGCGGCGCGGGTGTCGATCCAGACCTCGGCGTCGATGTAGAAGTCCTGGCCAGATGCGCGCTCGTGGGCGAAGACGCCGTGGCGGCCGTGGACGTGCAGCCGATCGATGCGGATGCGGTCGAGCTCCGGGGCAGGCAGCGCGGGATGCGCCTCTGGGCCGGGGCGAGTCGGCATCAGGCGGATGGCCTGCTCGGCGGGGTGTTCCGTGAGCTGGGCTCGCTGCTGCATTGCGGGTGCGGTGTTGGCGGGCACGGTGCTGGCGGGCGCGGTTGGCTCGCTGTTTGCCTGCGCGCTGTCGGCGGGAGTGTTGCCGGTCGGTTCGCTCCCGGTAGGGGTGCCGCCGCTCGAGGTCGCGTCAGTCATAAACCGCCGCCGAACGCTGGGGAGTACTACCGAGAGTCATGCATCCATCTTGCCGTATGGCCGGGGTTGGCGGTGGTGTTGCGGGAGGTGCTGCAATTTGCGGCACGTATAGCTCGTCAGGGGGTCGCATATGGATCTTGGTTGGCTAGGCGTGTCTTGGATTGCAGCGGGACCCCGCGCCTGCTCGGTTCGCGGGGCCAAGTCTGTGACTGCAGTGCCGTTTGTGCCATTAGCGGTGGTCGGCGCGGGTGTCGGCGCCCTGCCGCCAGGCGTTCACGACGTCGAGTGCGATGCGGGTCGCCGCCACGTTGTGCACGCGGACTCCCCAGACGCCGCGCTCGGCGCACAGGGCCGAGACGACCGCCGTGGGGAGATCGCGATCGGTGACCGGCGCATCCGGGTCGAGGAGCGCGCCCATGAAGCGCTTGCGGCTGACGCCGATGAGGAGCTCGTGGCCGAGGGCCTGGAACTCGTCGAGCCGCTGGAGCACGGCCCAGTTATCGTCGCGGTCCTTGGCGAAGCCGAGGCCCGGGTCGAGCACGATGCGCTCCGGCGTGACCCCCGCATCCACCGCCCGATCGCGCATCTGCAGCAGCTCGGTCTTGATCTCGTCCGCCGCGTCCTCGTAGACCGCAAGGTCGTTCATCACGACCGAGTGGCCGCGCCAGTGGCTCAGGATGAACCGGCCATCGCGGGCAGCGACCGTCGCGAGCATCTCGGGGTCGGCCAGGCCGCCCGAGACATCGTTGATGTAGACGTCGCCCGCCTCGAGGCATGCGGCTGCGGTTGCGGCGTACATCGTGTCGACGGAGACAATGATGCCTTCTTTCACGAGCTGCCGGACGACCGGGACGACGCGCGCGGACTCTTCTTCTTGCGGCACGCGCTCGGCGCCTGGCCTGGTTGACTCGCCACCGACGTCGATGATCGTCGCGCCCTGGCTGATGAGGTCATGTGCCTTGTTGATCGCCTTGGCGGTGCGCTCCGCGGGAGTCGGGGCCTCGACCGCGCCGCCGTCCGAGAAGGAGTCCGGGGTGACGTTGAGCACCGCCATGATCTCGGTGGTGACAGGCTGTTGTGTAGGAGCGGTCATGGCGTCCATCTTCTCGCAGATCGCGGCGGTGGTGCGCACGGTCGGTCCTTTCGATACCGCGGGCTCCGCCCGCGTACTCAAGGGCCCTGGTTGTGCGACCCTTTCGATACACCGCGCGTCACGCGGCACTCAAGGGTCTAGGCCGACTCGTCGCGCGAGGTGCCGCCGAGCGCGATCAGGCGCAGCGCATCCGCCCTCGTCTGCGGATCAGTGAGCGCACCGCTGGCTGCCAAAGTCACCGAATCGGAATCGGACTGTCGCGGGCCACGGTCAGCCACGCATCCCTGCCGCGCCTCGATCACCGCGAGCGCGCCCTGCGCATCCAAGCCCGCCATAATCGCGTCAACGAGTTCCTCGCCGAGTCGTTCCTGCAGCGTGAGCCGGCTCGAACAGACCTCGACGAGGTCGTAGAGGCGGCCGAAGCCGATGATCGAGTCGCCGGGGAGGTACGCGAGGTGCACCCAGCCGTCGAAGGGCAGGAGGTGGTGCTCGCACATCGCGCGGAAGCGGATATTGCGCAGCAGCACCAGGTTGCCGGATGCGGGCGGCTGGCCGATCGTGTCGTGCGCGGCGTCGCGCGCAGAAAATTGTGCACGCCTGTGCTCGACTGACGGCGCGTCGGCGGCGTGTCCTGGCGTGTCGTGCACAATTCTCTCGGTGGGCGCTGCCGGGGCTGCGTTCTCGGGGGATGACGCTGGGTCGGGGGGCGCGACCGCAGACGCGTCGCCGTCGATCGAGATGCGGCCAGCGCGCAGCATCGGCACCGGGTCGATGCCCTCGCCGCCGAGCAGTTCCTCAGCCGCCGCCGCAACGCGGGCCGGGGTACGCGCGACTCGCGCATCCGCACCGTCGATTCCGGCAGCGAGCAGGAACTCCCGGATCGCTCGCTCGGCGCGCTCTCGATCAATCGCCATTACGCGACCCGCCTCGGATCGGGGGCCAGCGCATCCGAGCCATGCGACGCATCCGCGACCTGGCCCAAGGCACCGACCACAGCATCCGCGACCGACACCCGCGCCGCGAGCAGCGCATCCACCCGAACCACTACTCGGCCCGAGTGTTGCTCGCCGAACCGCCGCCGTGGTGGCCGCCGCCCTGGCCGAGCTCGTCGACCGGCAGGTGCGGCTTGAGCTGCACCGGCGGCTTATCGCTCACGGGACGCTCGGGGCTCGAGAGCCACTGCTCGCGCATCGGGAGCTTCTCGATGTTCGCGAAGATCTGATCGAGGCGCTCGTGGCCGATGGTCTCGACCTCGAGGAGCTCTGCCGCGAGTGCATCGAGAATGTGGCGGTTGCGGTTCAGGATGTACCAGGCCTCCTGTAGCGCGCTCTCGAGCAGCGACTGCACCTCGCGGTCGATGATGCCCGCAGTCGCGTCCGAATACGGGGCGCCGTGGCTCTGCGCGTACGGCGACTCGCCCTCGCCATCGCCGAGCTTGATCGCGCCGACGTTGTTCGACATGCCGTACTCGGTGATCATCTTGCGGGCGGTCTTCGTCGCCTTCTCGATGTCGTTGGATGCGCCGGTCGTCGGGTCGTGGAACACGATCTCCTCGGCGATCCGGCCGCCCATCGCGTAGGTGAGCTGGTCGAGCAGCTCGTTACGCGTGACCGAATACTTGTCTTCGAGCGGCACGACCATCGTGTAACCGAGGGCACGACCGCGGGGCAGGATCGTGATCTTCGTGACGGGATCGGTGTGGTTCAACGCCGCCGCCGCGACCGCGTGGCCGCCCTCGTGGTAGGCGGTAATGAGCTTTTCCTGATCATTCATGACGCGACTGCGGCGCTGCGGGCCAGCGATCACGCGGTCGATCGCCTCGTCGATCGCGCGGGCGTCGATGATCTGCGCGTTCATGCGCGCGGTGAGGAGCGCGGCTTCGTTCAGGACGTTCGCGAGGTCGGCACCCGTGAACCCGGGAGTCTTGCGAGCGACCGAGTGGAGGTCCACATCCTGCGCCAGGGGCTTGCCCTTCGCGTGCACCGCGAGGATCTCCGCGCGACCCTGGAGGTCCGGCGCATCCACGCCGATCTGGCGGTCGAAGCGGCCGGGGCGCAGCAGGGCCGGGTCGAGCACATCCGGGCGGTTCGTCGCCGCGATGAGGATGACGTTCGTGTTGGCGTCGAAGCCGTCCATCTCGACGAGCAGCTGGTTCAGCGTCTGCTCGCGCTCGTCGTTGCCGCCGCCCATGCCGACACCGCGCTGGCGACCGACCGCGTCAATCTCGTCGATGAAGATGATCGCCGGCGCGTTCTGCTTTGCCTGGTCGAAGAGGTCGCGGACGCGGCTCGCGCCGACACCGACGAACATCTCGACAAAGTCCGAACCCGAGATCGAGTAGAAGGGAACGGCCGCCTCGCCCGCGACCGCGCGCGCGAGCAGCGTCTTACCGGTTCCCGGAGGGCCGTATAGCAGCACGCCCTTGGGGATGCGCGCCCCGACCGCCTGGAACTTGGCCGGTTCCTTCAGGAAGTCCTTAATCTCGGCAAGCTCCTCGAGCGCCTCGTTCGACCCTGCGACATCCGCGAACGTGACCTGCGGGTCTTCCTTGGAGACCAGCTTTGCCTTCGACTTCGCGAACTTCATCGCACCGCCGGCGCCGCCGCCCTGCATGCTCGAGAACATGATCCAGACGAAGAAACCGATAAGCATCAGCGGCAGCAGGAGCGAGAGCGCCGTCGAGAGCCAGTTGGGGCCTGGGACGACGTCGTTATAGCCGTCGGCTGGCGCCGCCTTGTCGACGGCCGCGATCACCTGGTCGGCGCGCGCATCCACGTAGTAGAAGAAGACGTTCTCGCCGTACTTGTCGTCAGCCTTCGTGAGCACCATGTTGACGCGGTTGTCACCCTGCGTGATGGTGACTTCCTTCGCCTTCTCGTCCTGCAACATCGTGAGGCCCTCTTGCGTGGTGACCTCGCTCGTTCCCTGCGCGGTGAAAAAGCTAAACCCGATGCCGATCGCGATGAGCGCAATCAGCACAATAAAGATCGGGCTCTTGATGATTTTCTTAAACGTCTTCATGGATTGAGGGCGAGCTCGCTCGCGACCTTTCGATTTGGCGGCATGCATCTGCAGCGGCATGCATCACAACGGCATGTATCTGCAAGGATGTCGCAAATATTACCCGCGCCAGGCTGGCTGAGGGCCTTGTCCCGCCTGAATAGACGCCTTGTCCGCTAAGGGCGTTCTGCTTTATCTACGCTGACGCGAGCGAACGGACGTGCTCGACGAGGGGCGCGACGTTTGCGCGGTCGAGCTCGCGGTTCGGGTTCGCGATCATCTTGAGGATGCCTTCTTCCGAGGGCTTACGGTTCGGCTTGAGCTTGAGTGCCGTGCGCATGCCGGACATGATCATCTTGTCGGCGCCGCGCAAGAGCTTCATGTCGAAGCCGCCACGGAGGTAGAAGAGTGTGGCCTTGTCGCGCTGCTCGTCGGTGAGTGCCTGGCCCCAGACGTTGGCCTCGGCGTGTGGATTCGCCGGGCTCGCGCCGGTGTACCAGAGCACGACCTGCTTGTTCTTGAGCTCGTCCCAGTGGTTGAGGAACTTCTTGAGTCCGCCGATGTTGCCGGCGCGGTTGCCACCGCCGTGGACGATGACATCGTGGTCGCGGATCAGATCTGCGGAGAGCTCATCGGTCGTGACGAGGGTTGCGCCGAGATCGGCGGCGATCCACTCAGCGTAGGTCTTCGTGAAGCCGGTCTTGGACGTGTAGGCAACCAGGATGCGCATGCGGTCAGTGTACTTCGGGCGCGCGGTTCGATTCGCCGCTTTGCGGCTACTCACCGAGCGGGGCGGCCGCTCGCCGAGCGGTTCGATCCTCGATTAGCGAGACGCACCGAGAGAGCCGCGCGATTTGCGGCATACCTGGGTATTCGGAACCCGATAGTTCCCTCCTGTGCAGCTATGCGTGCCGCAGATTGCTGCGCTGCCGAGGGTCCCGTCCGCAAAGCCCAGTACCCGACCCAGTTGGCGCACGATCACGCTGTGGACTGCTCGTTCTGCACAAGGTCGCGCCCTCTTCAGGCGATCACTGACCCGCGGCCGCTGAGATCCGTGACATGAACAACCTCGCAGACATCTTGCGTCGGCATTTCGGAGTCGTAAGCTCCGCTCAACTCCAAAATATCGGACTCACACACGTCCAAATTCGCCGATTAGTTGCAGGCGGCGAACTCACAAGACTTCGCCAAGGCTGGTATTCCGATGAAGCGGCGAATACGTTCGTGGCAAGCGCGGTCCGAGCCGGAGGCGTTCTCTCTGGCCCGGCGGCGCTTCAGCTCCACGGGGTCTGGACGCCACCCGACCAGCCCGTTCATGTCCGGCTTCGGCGTGGGGAAGGCTTCAATCCGCGGACAACCGCGGTCCCACTCAGCCCAGTTGTGCTCCCCCACAGCCGCGCCGTCCGACTCGACCGAAGCGTCGACCGCCCCGGAAGCGCGCTCCTGACGAGTATCCGCGTCTGTCCGCGAGACGACGCGATCGTGCTCGCCGATTCGGCCCTCAACCTCGGACTATTGTCCGAATCCGAGATCGAGGTGATTGCCAAACGCGCTGGCGAACGTGGAGAAAAAGTGTTGCGTCTTGTGACGCCATCCGCCGGTTCAGGCACGGAAACGCTGTTTCGATTATGGCTGGTCCGCAACAGGATCGAATTTCAGGCGCAAGTGCAGATTCCGTCGGTAGGCCGCGTCGACTTCGTGATTGGCGAGCGGCTCGTCGTCGAGATCGACAGCAAGACCCATCACATGTCAAGCGAGAACTACGCGAACGATCGGCGTCGAGATCGCGCGCTCGTTGAACAGGGCTATCTCGTGATCCGCCTCACATACGCGGACGTGATGTACCACCTCGACGACGTTTGCCAGGACATTCTTGCGCTCATCCGACGCGACGAGCATCGGCGGGCGCCGCGGGTGCACTGGCGGTGAGTGCCATCGGCGTCATGTCGGGCCGCCCTCAAGGGAGCATTCACTTCCTATTGAGCTATACGTGCCGATTTTCGCGCGGCGAGGCACTGCTGAAGTTGGACAACATCGGCTGCGCGGGAATCGTGGGCGTGAGCCTGCGCGCA
The DNA here is from genome assembly GCF_003010915.2 of Gulosibacter molinativorax. Lineage (NCBI taxonomy): Bacteria > Bacillati > Actinomycetota > Actinomycetes > Micrococcales > Microbacteriaceae > Gulosibacter > Gulosibacter molinativorax. The sequence continues at coordinate 2,222,712 of NZ_CP028426.1, forward strand.
ATTCCGGGCATGCCCAGCCACCAAGGAGCCCGCATTCACTTCTTGATGCGCTATGCGTGCTGATTATGGGGCTCGGCGACGCGGACGACGACAGCGGCAACTCGCCGAGCGGGGGCGCGCCCACGGACCTTAGGCGTCGGGGAGGCCGGGGGTGAGCACCTTGCGGGCTGGCTCGACCGGGCCGTTCGGGTCGACGTCGTCCGCGCCGAATACTGCGGGATGCAGCACGACGACGTCGCGCAGATTGCGGTAGCGCTCGTCGTAGTCGAGGCCGTAGCCGACGACGAACTCGTTCGGCACGTCAAAGCCGATGTACCGCACCGCGAGGTTGGTCTTCAGTCGCTCGGGCTTGCGCAGTAGCGTGCACACCTCAACCGACGCGGCACCGCGCGACGCGAGGTTCTGCGTCAGCCAGGTCAGCGTCAGCCCCGAGTCGATGATGTCCTCAACAATGAGCACGTCGCGCCCCGAGAGGTCGGTGTCCAAGTCCTTCAGGATGCGCACGACACCGGTCGATTCGGTGCCCGAGCCGTAGGACGACACCGCCATCCAGTCCATTTCGAGCGGCATGCGCAGCTCGCGCGCGAGGTCGCTCACGACCATCACCGCACCCTTAAGCACGCCGACGAGCAGCGGCACCTTGCCCGCGTAATCGCGCTCGATCTCGCGAGCGAGCTCCGCGATCCGTTCCCGAATCTCCTCTTGAGAGAGGAGCACCTGGCGAATCTCGTCCTGACAGTCTTGCGCGCGCATCCGCTAGTCCTCCTCGTGTCCTCGTCCGGCAGCTCCGAACAGCAGTCGGCCCTCGGCTCGCTCGACGCGAATCCCGGGCAGGTCGATCGGCCCCTGGCCGCGCCACTCGGTCGCGAGCGCCGACACCATCATGGTGTGCGCGCGAGAGAGCGAAACGCCGAAACCCTGCTCCGCAACGATTCGGCAGATGCGCTGACGAAGGGCTGCCGGCTGGGTCACGAGACCCCCGACGTCGAGCGTGATGCGACCCTCCGCATCCGTGTCGACAATCTCCTGCGCCCACTCGAGCGCGAGCGCGTCGAGGGTCTCCGAATCCTCGCGCAGCGTGGTCGCGGTGCGCGCGAGCGCCTGGGCGATCCCCGGCCCGAGCTCGCGCTCGAGCGTCGGCATCACGGTCTTGCGGATGCGCACCCGCTTGTAGCTTTCATCCTCGTTCATCGGGTCGAGCCAGGGTTCGAGGCCCTGATCGGCGCACGCCTCGTGCGTCTCCTTGCGCTCGATGCCGAGGAGTGGCCGTACGAGGTAGCCGTTGACGACCGCCATGCCGTGCAGCGACTTGCCGCCCGAACCGCGAGCGAGACCCAGCAGGACCGTCTCGGCCTGGTCATCCAGCGTGTGCCCGAGCACGACCCAGCTCGCGCCGATGCGCTGCTTGACGTCGTCGATCACGTCATAGCGCGCCACGCGGGCGGATGCTTCGGGCCCGGCGCCCTTTTCCTCGACGGTGATCGTTTCGACAATGACCGGGTCGAGGCCAAGGTCTCGGGCCTGCTGCGCCGCGCGCTGCGCGACCTCGGCGGAGCCCGGCTGCATCTGATGATCGACGATGACCGCTCCCGTGCGCAGCCCCGCCCGCGGCGCCTCAAACGCGAGGCCAGCGGCCAGCGCAAGCGAATCCGGCCCGCCGGAGAGCGCAACGAGCACGAGGTCCCCCTCGGTCGCCCATCCACGCAGCGCGTTGCGTACGGCCCTGCGGATGTTCGCGACCGCCGGAGTCAGGCGAGGTCGATCAATCACGTGGGCAAGCCTAGCCTGGGCCACGCCTCAGGGCTACGCCGACGCCCGAACAACAGGAACGAAACCGGGCCCGCGAAATTCACGAAGTTTCCGAGAAACCACGCCCACTTCTTGCCGCGAACCTGATCTTTCTTGCTCGTGAGGAGTTCGGCCTGCGCGACGACGAGCAGTGTGATCTCGACGGCCGCCGCGGCCACGATCGCGATCTTCGATCCCTCGCTGAGCTTGCGCCAGTCCTTCTGCGCGTTCGCCTTCGGGTTCTTGCTGCGTGCTGCCATGGTCTTCGCCTTTCCTTCGGGTGCCCGCTGTCAGCTCTCTCGGCTCGCGTCGAGCGAGCGTGGATGCGAGTGTGGAGCGAGCGTGGATGCGTCACTCAATCTTCGAGGGTCTGGCTGGACGTGGCGTGGCCGGCCCTGCACCCTGGTCGGGACTGCCCTGCTCAGAACCGTCCCTCGGAACCGAGCTCTGGACACCGGGTCGGGACCGTGAGGCTACCTCCGCGTTGTACCGTGAAGCTACGTCGGCGTCGTGCCGCGAAGGCGGCGATGCAGAATCCGCGACTCCGCGTTCATCCCGACGAACTCCACCTCGATGTCGTGCTGCTGGTATTTCTGCTCGATCGCATCCAGCGTGACGACCGAAGACGCATCCCACACGTGCGAATCGCGCATGTCGATGACGACGCGACCCGGATCATCCGCGTACCGAAACTGCGTGACGAGGTCGTTGCTCGAGGCCCAGAACAGCGGGCCGGAGACCTTGTAGCGCGCGACCGCCCCCTCCCCCTCCCCCTCGACCTCGCGGGTGACGCGCGTGAAGTGCGCGACGCGGCGCGCGAAGGCGATCATCGCGGCGAGCACGCCGACGAGGACGCCGATCGCGAGGTTCTCCGTCCACACGACGACCACGACGGTGAGAAGCATCACGAACGTCTCCGCGCGGGGCATGCGCTTGAGGGTCGCCGGGGCGATCGAGTGCCAGTTGAACGTGCCGATCGCGACCATGATCATCACCGCGACGAGTGCCGCCATCGGGATCATCCCGACCACGTCACCGAGCAGCAGGATGAGTAGCATCAGCCAGATGCCCGCGGCAAAGGTCGACACGCGCGTGCGCGCCCCCGACCCCTTCACGTTGATCATCGTCTGGCCGATCATCGCGCATCCGCCCATGCCGCCGAACGCGCCGGCGGCGATGTTCGCGACGCCCTGGCCGATCGACTCGCGCGTCTTGGACGAATTCGTCTCAGTGATGTCATCGACGAGCTTCGCGGTCATGAGCGATTCCATGAGGCCGACGAGGGCGATGCCGATCGCGGTGGGGCCGATGATCTGGAGCGTCTCGAGCGTCCACGGGATATCGGGGAAGAAGAGGGCCGGGAGGGATGAGGGCAGCTCGCCCTGGTCGGCGACGGTCGGGACGTCGATGCGGAAGATGAGCGCGACGGCGGTGACGACGACGATCGCGACCAGCGGCGCCGGGATTGCCTTCGTGAGCTTCGGGAACAGCCACACGATCAGGATGCCGAGTGCGACGAGTGCGTAGACCTGCCAGCCGACGCCGACAAGGTGCGGCAGCTGCGAGAGCGCGATGAGGATCGCGAGGGCGTTGAGGAACGCCGTCATGACGCTGCGCGGGATGAAGCGCATCAGCTTGCCGACGCCGAGGAGCGCGAGGACGATCTGCAGCACGCCGGCGAGGAGCACCGCCGCGACGACGTAGTTCATGTCGTACTCGCGCGACACCTGCGCGAGGACGAGCGCGGTGGCGCCCGCGGCGGCGGTCACCATCGCGGGGCGGCCGCCGGAGACCGAGATCACGAGCACCATCACCATGGACGTGTAGAGGCCGACCGCGGGGTCGAGCCCCGCGATGATCGAGAAGCCGACGACCTCCGGGATGAGGGCGAGGCACACGACGAGGCCCGCGAGTACCTCGCGAACGAGGATGCGGGGATGCTTCAGCGCGGGGGAGACGCGTTGCTCGACCACTGGCGATACGGCGGTACTCATCTTGATCCTTCGGCTCGCTGCCCAAAGTGCTAAGCGTAGGGCAGACGCCGGTTGCGGGCAGCGTCGGGGACCGCACGTTAGGACGCACGACGGGGGCATCCGCCGCGCTCAGCGGCACGAGCCGTCATACCGTGCGTCCTAACGTGCGGCCTACCTGAGGCACGGAATCGGCGGGCAGCGCGACCGTTCGCATCCGCGCGCTAGCCTTGACCCACACGCATCTTTTGCAACACCGACCCACAAGAGGAGCATTCTTCATGGCCGCATATGACGTCGTCATCGAGATTCCGCGCGGAAGCCACAACAAGTACGAGGTTGACCACGAGACCGGTCGCGTCTACCTCGACCGCGTCCTGTTCACCCCGTTCGTGTACCCGGTTGACTACGGATTCTTCGAGCACACCCTCGCCGACGACGGCGACCCGCTGGACGCGCTCGTGCTGCTCGAGTACCCGGTCTTCCCCGGTGTCGGCCTGAAGGTGCGCCCGATCGGCGTCCTGCGCATGTCGGACGAAGCTGGCGGCGACGACAAGATCCTCTGCGTCCCCCACAAGGACCCACGCTTCGCGCAGTACCAGGAGCTCGAGGACGTACCGCAGAACACCCGCGACCAGCTCCAGCACTTCTTCGAGCACTACAAGGACCTCGAGCCCGGCAAGTGGGTCAAGGTCGACGCATGGGGTTCGGCGGCCGAGGCGGACGAGATCATCCAGCGCTCGCTGGAGGCCTACCCCGGCGAGTAATTTGCGGCTGCGCTGGCTGCATCGGCTGGATAAGCCGCGATCGCTGAATTGGCTGCACCTGCTGCACTGAAAATCCGCGGTGACGAGTGATCGTCACCGCGGATTTTGTGTTTGCGCTGCTGGTGCGGCAATTTGCGGCACGCTGGGCACATCAGGAGGTAGTGAGGGGCCTGTGGGTGGCTAGGCGTGCCGCGAATTGCGACCGGTCCGGCAAGCGGTCCGCCCGGCCAGCCGGCGGCCTAGTAGTAGTACATGCCCCGGTTGCTGAGCCAGACGGTCGGGTCGACGTAGCTTCCGCCCTGCAGAATCTCAAAGTGCAGGTGGCAGCCGGTGGAGTCACCGGTCGTACCCGCGTAGCCGATCACATCGCCAGCCGAGACGTACTGGCCCACGTAGACGTTGATGCCACCCTCGGAGATGTGGCCGTTCTGGATCACGCTGCCGTCCGAGGTCGTGTACGACACCATGTTGCCGTAGCCGCCGGTCCAGCCGGCGATGCCGACGGTACCGTCCGCGACCGCGTAGATCGGCGCCCAGCAAGTGCCACCGGGGACGACGAGGTCAATGCCGTTGTGCATCTTCCAATAGAAGAACACCGGGTGCATGCGGTAGCCGAAGGGGCTCGTGATCCACGCGGATTCCGACATCGGGTAGTGGAAGCCAGCGCTGACCGACGAGCTGCTGGAGCTGGAGCTGGACTCGCTGCTGGAACTGGAACTAGAGCTGGAACTACTGCTTGAACTGGAGCTGCTGCTACTGGATTCGCTGCTCGCGGGCGGCGTCGACGAGCCGCCACCGCCGCCACTGTTCTGCGCCTGCTGGGCGGCTTCTGCCGCCGCGGCTTCCTCGGCGGCCGCTTCTGCTGCGGCCGCCTCGGCTGCTGCCTGAGCTGCTGCCGCAGCTTCGGCCCGCTCGCGTTCGATGCGCTGGCGCTCTTCTTCGCGGAGTCGCTCGCCTTCTTCGTAGTCGGCCTGGACGACATCGCGGTGTTCCGTGAGCGGGATGAGCATCGCTTCGAGCTCGGAACCCTCGTTGATGGCGGCGTCGCGCTTGTCTTGGAGATCCTGCTGGGCGGCCGCAGCGGCTTCGTACGCGGCCTGCGACTCGGCTTCGAGCCGCTGGAGTTCGTCAAGTGCCGTGTTGGCCTGCTCGCCAAGCTGCTCAGCGTTATTGCGCTGGCTCAGTGCGGTCTCGTACGTGGAGCCGTTGTGGGTGCCGAGCTTCGAGAGCGTCGACATGCCCATGAGGAAGTCATCCGCGTCGCCCGGCTTGGTCAGCAGCTGCACTGTCGGATCGACGGTCACGCGGTTCGACATCGCCGCCACCATCGCGCCGGCCTCTTGCTCGGACTCACTCGCAAGTTGGTCGGCTTCGTCGGCCTGAGTCTGCAGGTTGAAGACGACGCCGTTCTGCTCGGTCGTGGCGTCGGCTGCATCCGAATAGGCCTGGCCCGCATCGAGTGCGACCTGTTCCGCGACGGCGACGTCGGACTTCAGTTGCTCGATCTGCGCGTTGATGTCGTCGATAAGTGCGTTCTGCGCGTCGATATCGCCTTGCGCGGCAACGACGTCATTCCACGTGGCGTATTCGTCGAGATCTTTCGCGGTCGACGTGAGAGCGCCCTGCGCGATGAGCACGGTGCTGAGAACGGCAACGGCACCAACCTTAAAGCTGGCGCGACGGACTCGAGCAATTAGACCTGTCGAAGTCATCCGTTCCTCTCGTTTCTGCTTCTGACGAATGCTGTCTCACCCTGGGTGCGACACATTAGGCGTCAACTTTCACATTCGTCTCGCACACAACATTTGCCACGCTAGTCACTCTGGCCAATCTAATCAATAACTTTCCCAGCGACACACGCAATTCCAACGCGGAGTTAACCGCGGAATGAGGTAAAAGATCGCGGTTTCGCCGGGGTGTCGCGGACCTCTCATCTTCAGAATTTGGCGAGCGCCGCATCCTGCTCACCGACAAGCGGCATCTTCTGCTCGCGGGCGCGAGGGTTGTATCGCACCGTTAGCTTCAGTGGCCAGAAGGAATTCGCCCTGCACACGCGCGCGAGGTTCGAGTGCGCATCCGACCGTCGCGAAAAAGCCAAGGATGCGCATCATCGGCGGTCGAAATTCAGGTCGCGTTCGAGCGCGCCACGCCGAGGACTTCCCTGCAATTTGGCCGATTCTGCAGATTTCTTGAGGCTCAAGTTGCAAGGTAGAGAAGTTTGCCCCTAAGCTTTATTCTCGGCGGTCAACAAGAACGCAACTCTCGGCCCCATCGTCTAGTGGCCTAGGACACTGGCCTTTCACGCCGGCAACACGGGTTCGAATCCCGTTGGGGTCACTGTGGTAGCCCGAGTGGCACCGAAGCCGAGAGATCTGATACTGTTGGACGTCGTCAAAACAAAAGAATATGGCCCTGTAGCGCAGTTGGTTAGCGTGCCGCCCTGTCACGGCGGAGGTCGCGGGTTCAAGTCCCGTCAGGGTCGCGAGTGCGACGCCCTTGTCGAAAGATAAGGGCGTTTCATCTCGGTAGAGGTTTTCCTCTACCTGGCTCTGTAGCTCAGTTGGTAGAGCGCACGACTGAAAATCGTGAGGTCACGGGATCGACGCCCGTCGGAGCCACCACTGCCCCGGGTTCGCCCGGGGCTTTTTCGATTTCCGCGGTACCGCCGAAGCATCCGCGGACGTTGCGGAAGCCACCTACCGAGCGATGATCGGCGCGTTCATCGAGCACGAACGCGGAATTCATCGCGCTGAACTCAATCGCTAACCCAGATTCCATGCGGACGACCGCCGCATGCCAGTCACCGCATTGTCGACCGCATCATGGCTGGCCTAATCAATTGAGCCTTCTATGAGGGATTCATAGTCTCGGCCGCCGTAGTAGACACCGAAGATGACAACTTCACTGTCAGAAAAGGTATAGGCGATAGTCACTCGCCGCCGGAATCCCAAGGTCCGCAGCCCCGGGTAAAGATCGTCTCTTGCAGTCCCACGTCGAGGGAAATCCGTCAAACTTGCGCAGTAGTCACTGATCGACATCACGTAGCGTTCCGCGGCTTCGGGTGACCCTTGATCAGCGATCCACATGAAGATGTCAGTTAGGTGCTCTTTGGCTTCAGGCGAGTAACTGACCCGATACTTCACGAGCGGCGGTCGACCTCATACTGCTTGCGCAGTTCCGCGAGATGAGCGCGCATGTCCTCCGAGCTAATCGCCCGGGAAGGATCGGCACGCATTTCTTCGATGGACTGCACGACTTCGGTGCGCAACCAGCGTTCAACCGCATCTTCCTGCGCGAAAAGCGCGCGAAGCCCTTCTCGAATTACTTCGCTCTCACTTGCATATGCACCAGTGGCGACGCGTTGTTTCAGCTGTTCCGCCATTTCGTTCGGAAGTGTGATACTGAGCTGTTTCGTCGTGCGCATTGTTGGTCCAATCCTTGAGTAGGACTAAATCCTACTTATCGAACCATGTGGATGGCCGAATAACTGAAAACCGTAAGGTCACGGGATCGACGCCGGCCCATCCTGTCTCGACGCGAGCGACCCGACCAAACGTTGCCGCGCATCCAACCGACCGACCCGGTTCGTTTACCTACGCAATCTAGCCTGACTCGCATCCACGCATACAACCCGAGCCGGTAACCATACAGTGGCTACGGATAGCAAAGAGGGGCTACATGACTCGAGCAGCATCTATGCATTGGTTTCTTCCCACGACGGGAGACTCGCGAAGCAGCCTCCTGACCGGCAGCGCGACTTACAACCTTGCGGATGCGGTGGGCGGCAACGAGCGCCCCGCCAGCCTCGAGTACCTCACGCAGATCGCCCGCGCGGCCGAGCAGATGCAGTTCGACGCCGTGCTCATCCCGACCGGCAGTTGGTGCCTCGACGCCTGGACCGTCGCGACGGCAGTCGCCACCCAAACCTCGAGAATCGACATGCTCGTGGCACTGCGCCCGGGCCTGATCTCCCCTACCGTGCAAGCTCAGCAGATCCGCTCGTTCCAGGAGCTCATCGGCGATCGCCTCAGGCTCAACGTCGTTGCCGGCGGGGAGGATGCGGAGCAGCGCCGGTTCGGCGACCGCGTCGACCACGACCAGCGCTACGCCCGCGCCAACGAGTACGTCTCGGTATTGCGCGGCCTTGCGACCGGCGAGCACGTCGATTTCCTCGGCAACCACTTCACGATCGAGGATGCATTCCTCCCCACCGCGACGACGATGCCGCCCGTCTACCTCGGCGGCTCATCGGATGCGGCGATCGAGATGGCTGCCGAGCAGGCGGATGTGTTCCTCACCTGGGGCGAGCCGGTCGCCCAAGCCGCGGCGAAGCGCGAGCGCGTGGTCGCGGCGGCGCAGCAGCGCGGGCGCGAACTCGAGTACGGCATCCGCTTGCACGTGATCACGCGACCCACCTCGGAGGCCGCCTGGCAGGCCGCCGACGACCTCGTCGCGAGCATCCCGCAGGAGCAGATCGACGCGGCGACCAAGGAGTTCGCGGGCTCCGGCTCGGTCGGCCAGCAGCGCATGGCGGCGCTGCGCCCGAAGGGACGCGACCGCGAATCGCTCACAATCGAGCCGAACCTGTGGGGCGGCATCGGGCTCGTGCGCGGCGGCGCGGGCACCGCGCTCGTCGGCAGCCACGTCGAGGTCGCGGACGCGATCGAGCGGTACATCAACGCGGGCTATAGCCAGTTCATCTTCTCGGGCACCCCGCACCTCGAAGAGACCTACTGGTTCGGCGAGGGCGTGACCCCAATCCTCCAGCAGCGCGGACTGCTCGGCTGAGTCGCGCATCCACCCCGGCATGGTCAACTCACTCCGCAAGCTCCGGCGAACCCTCGCAGCGACGCTCAGCCTCCTCTTCCTCGGCGGCGGCCTGACGGCGTGCGCGTCTGATTCGGGCGAACTCACCGAGCTGAATATCGACTACGCGACGTACAGCCTGCTGAGCCTCGTCGTGAAGGATCAGGGCTGGCTCGAGGCCGAACTCGAGGGCGTGGACGTGAACTGGGTGTTCTCGGCCGGTTCGAATAAGGCGAACGAGTACCTGCGCTCGGACACCGTCGATATCGCCACGACCGGCGGCGGGCCCGCGGTGCAGTCACGCGCGAACGGCACGCCCATCAAGACGATCATGCTGACGCACGCGAGCGAGGGGTACGCGTTCGTCGTTGCCGAGGATTCCGCGCTGACCTCGGTGTCGGAGTTCGACGGACTCTCGGTCGCCGCGACCCGCGGCACCGACGCCTATTACTTCGCGCTGCAGGCCCTCGAGTTGCACGGCCTCTCCCCCGACGACGTCACGCTCGAGAACATGCCGCACGCCGACGGCCGCTCGGGCCTCGAAACCGGTTCGGTGGATGCGTGGGCCGGCATCGACCCCATCCTCGCTGGGGCAGAACTCGGCGGCGCCCATGTCGTCTACACGAATCCGGAGCTGATTAGCCCGATCTTCCTCAACGCATCCGAGTCGTTCATCGAGCAGCAGCCCGAGACGGTGCAGCTCGTCGTCGACACGTACGAGCGTGCCCGCGAGTGGGTTCTCGCGAACCCGGACGAAGCGATCGCGATCTACGCGGATGAGGCCGGCGTCGAACAGGATGTGGCCGAGCTCACGTTCGAGCGGCTCGACTTCGGCATCGATCCGGTGCCCGATCCGGATGCGCTCGCGCCGACGCTCGAGACGATCGGAGGGTACATGGTCGACAGCGGCGACGTCGTGAGCCAAGAGGCCTACGACGAGGCACTCGCGACAATGTACGACAGCCAGTTCATCGAGGCGGCGACAAGTGAGCCGGATGCGTCGGGTGCGGCCTCGGATGCGGCCGGCGAGTCGGTCGGTGAGTGAATCGGTCGCTGAGTGAATCGCGCAGCGATTCGTATCGAAGCGACCGAAGCCGGGCATCCACGCCAAAGAGGGTGCGCATCCGACGCCGGATGCACACCCCCTCTATAGAGGCCACTACGCGATTAGCTGCGCTGTTCGCGACGCTTCTGCATCGTGACCAGTGCGGCTCCTCCGGCGACGAGCGCCAGGGTTAGCGCGACGAGCGGGGCGATATTCGCGCCGGTCTGAGCGAGACCGTTGTCGTCCTTCTTGTCGTTGACAGCCGGTGCCGCAGCGACATCGGTCTGGGTTGGTGGCACCGTCTCGGACGCAGCCGGGGTCTTCGTCGGGGTCGGCGCCACAGTCTCGGTCGGAGTCAGAGCCGGAGCAGGCGTCACGGTCTCAGTCGGCGAAGGTGCAGGCGTCACAGTTTCAATCGGCACCGGCGTCGGGTCGCCGCCATCGGCGACGGCGTGTGCGGTATAGCAGTTATCCTGCCCTGAGCTGTCGACGACGCCCTCAGGGATCACGAGGCACGCTTCGAACGCGTTCGCGGCAGTCGTGCCGGTGAGAACAAGGCCGAGACGAACCGTCACGGATTCGCCGGGTTGAAGCGCTTCGGCTCCGTTGATGCGGTACTGGCCAGTCGCTGGATCAAGCGTCGCGGTGAACCCGTCGGTCAGCACGAACGGGTCGCGCACGGCCATGTTATTGCCGAGCGTCACAAGTACGTCGACAGGTAGTGCCTGCGGCGTGGTGGTGAATACACTCTCGTCGTTCTCGATTACGAGCTCGATCTCGAATTCGGTGCCTACGGCGCCGGAAACTCCGTCGAACTCGAAGTTAACGTCGCCGACAACGTCGCCACTGAGTGACGCGTCTACGTTTGCGTTCACCATAGTTGTCGAACAGGTCGTCAATGTGCCCGCGGTCAAAGTGACCGTGCCGCCAGGCGCAAAACTCTCCTTGCCAGCGCAATACCAGGTGGCCGCCGTCCACGCATTAAGGTCGAACCCCGGCTGCGCATCCGGTGCTGCAATCACGACGGGCGTGTACTCGCCAGGAGCAACGCTGATGGACTCTCCCCTAGTAACCGCGTGGAGTGTCCCGGCACCGTCTTTGAGTGCCACCTGGAAATCGGCGTCTTCGCCAATCGCGGCCGGGGATCCGTCAGGATTCACGCCGCCGACTGCTATAGCCACGGCCTCAAAGCGCGGATCGGGTAGCGGCTCGCCGGCCGTAAAGGTCTCCACGCAGCTCGTCGAAAGCGTCCCGCTGACGGGGATCTGCCACCCCGCCGCCGAGCTGCCGCCGGTGGCGACGAAGTCGAACGCCTCCGGCGCATCCACGTCGAAGACGGTGCAATTCAGGTCGCTCGAGACGAGGCCCGACTGGTACGGATCGACGGTCACAGTGTACGTAGCAGCGGCGGGGTCGTCGATAACGAGCCCAAACGGGTTGCCTTGGTCGTCATCCTGGTTTGAGTGGGTCACGCCGCCACCTACCGCGGTGATGCCCCACGGCTGATCGACTGGCGGAAATATGGCGTCGCCGTTCTCATCAACCACGATGGCAACGTAATAGAACGATTGCCCCGGCGCCGCGTTCGCCGCCGTCGCACCGAGGCCGACCAACCCGGCTCCCGCAATCAGCGCGGCCGCACCGACCGCCGCTATACCCCTCTTCTGACGCGCGCTTCTTAGCACCGGTCACATCCTTCGGTTCGGGCGGAGCGCCTCGCTCACAGATTCCCCTCAGCCAAGCGTGACGTGACCGTTACCAAAACGGAATCACCCGATGTCAGCTGCACCACTGACCTTTGGTGACACCGGGTCGCTTAATTCTGTCGCGTGACAAAGCCGGTCTCGAAGGCGAGCACGACGGCCTGCACCCGACTCGCCAGGCCCACCTTGCTCAGGATGCGCGTGACATAGGTCTTCACGGTCTTTTCGCTGAGAAACAGGGTCTCGCCGATCTCGGCATTCGAGCGGCCACGCCCCACTTCCCGGAACACCTGCAGTTCGCGCTCGGTGAGGGATGCGAGTTCCGGCGGGATGGGTGCGCTCTGAATATCGGTATGCTTGGCCACCGCCACACCGGGCTGCCCGCTCGCCTGGCCCGGCCCATCCAGACCGCCGCGACCCAGGCTCCCGCGACCCGGCCCCGAATCCTCGGCCCGCGCATCCGGAGCGCCGCGAGTCAGCCGCGCATCCTCGTCCCGACCACCCGGAGCGCCGCGACCAGCATCCTCGGGACCCGGCTCCTCGAAGCCCGGCTCCTCCAAGCCCGGCCCCGCGAACCCCGCCGCGAGCTGGTCGAGCACGGAAGGTGCGAAGGAACGGCGGCCGCGGTGCGCATCCCTTACGGCCTGGATGAGCTCGGTCGCCGAGCTTGTCTTGATCAGGTATCCGTGTGCCCCGGCCTGGAGCGCGGCGCGAACGTTGTCGCTGTCGGGCAGGGTCGTGAGCATGATCACGGTAGTTGCGGGCGATTCCAACGCGGTTTCGCGGGCGGCCTGGATGCCGTCGACGCCTGGCATCGCGATGTCGAGCAGCACGACGTCCACGTTGTTTTCCGCCGCGAAGCGCGCGACGTTGGCGCCGTCCGCGAGTTCGCCAACGACCTCGATATCCGGCTCCGAGCCGATGATCGTTCGGAGTCCGTCTCGCACGAGCTCGTGATCGTCGACGATCGCTACGCGGATCATGCGGACTCCTCTCGAAGCGGCTCGCGGTCGAGCACCTCGAACCCGTCCCCCGCGGCGTCCCACTTCAGTGGCCAGTCTGCCCGAATTTCGAAGCCCTCGTCGACATCCCCAAAGCTGATATTGCCGCGCGCATCCTGCACTCGCTCGGTCAGGCCAGCTAACCCCGAGCCGGAACCCACGTGCGCGACCACGGTCGTGTCGGTGCCGGCGACCCCGTTGCGCACCGTCACGTGCCGCCGCGTGTCGCGCGTCCGCACCGCAATCTCGACGGTCGAGCCGGGCGCATAGCGCGCGGCATTCGTGAGGCCCTCCTGCACGATTCGATAGGCCAGCTCGTCGTCGAGCGCGTTGTCGTCGAGGCCCGCGCGGATGGTGAGGCCGAGGTTGCAGGCGCCGTCGACGAGATGCTGCAGGTCGAGCTTCAGTTCCCCGCGCTGGAGCCGATCCGCGATGGACTCGAGCTCGAGCGCGGTACTTCCAGCGATATCGAGCACGTTGCCGAGCGCCGCATTTGACTCCTGCGGTTTCGCGTCGAGGTGGATGCGCGCCACCTGCGCCTGCAGGCTCACGCTCGCGACGGCGTGGCTCACGACGTCGTGCAGTTCGCGCGCGATGCGGCGACGTTCCTCCCGAATCGCGCCGATCTCGGCCTCCGCGAGCTGCGCCGTGTACTTCGCCGCGCGGGCCTCCTCACGGTGCTGGGTCTCATCCTGATGCGCCCACGCCAGCCCGCCGAAGATGCCGAGGGTAAGCAGCAGGAGCACATAGCCGACGCCTTCGTGCCCGTGCTCGGCCCCGAGCCAGACCGACGCCAACCCGACCGCGCCAATGGCCCACCACCGCTGTGGTGATTCCGCCTGCCCGAGCCGCCAGCACAGGGCGGCGAGCGGCAGGCCGATCGGTACGAGCACCTCGGGCGGATGCGGGGTGTCGAGTTTCGCGACGATGAGCGCGCAGGCCGCGAGGAGGCCAGCCGTAATCGGTAGCCGCGGGGCGATGAGCGCTGCCGCCGGCACCAAGAGTGCGGGCACGAGGGTAACTGGACGCTGCCAGTCGCTGCCCATGAGGCTGGGGCCCACGAGCATGAGGGCCGACGTGAGTACGGCCGCGACGACTTGCAGGCGCAGGATCGCAGCGGGAGTCAGGCTCCTGCGTCGCTGCACGACGGGCAACACGCGTCGTTGCGTGTGTGTCGTGCCGCGAAGCGCCCCGAGCGTGGCGTGGAGTCGGTCGATCGCGGTGCGTGCCGCATCCTGAATCGAGCCAATGCGCGCATCCGTTGCGTGTTTTGAGGCGGCGGTCGCGCGCATCCGGATCTGGTCGAGGGCAGCGCGCAGCGTCGCGATCGACTCGTCGATGACTCGGCGGCGCTCCTGCGCGGCCGCGCCGTGCGCGACGCGGGCGACGTCGATGGCGCCGAGACGCTCCGCCATGTCGGCGGAGCGGTGCGCGGCATTCTGGCGACACGTAACGATGTAGCCAAACGCCCACGGCACCAGGCACACGAACGACGCTGCGGGCAACGAGCCGAGCGTCGCGCCGTCGCGGAGCATCATCGTGCCAGTAAACGCAACCACGAAGGCTAGCGCGAGCGACACCGGGACCTGTACACGAGCCAGTCGGTACAGCGCCGCCATGACCGGCAGGACGAGGTCGATGCCGCCGTATTCGACGCCGGTCAACGCAGACACGAGGCTCGCGAGCAAGATCAGCGCCGCACCAAGCACCGGCCGCGGGCCGAGCAGCCACGCCCCGAGCATCGCGATCGGTGGGACCACCCACGCCCATGGCGTGGGTGCGGGGACGAGAAATACCGCCGCCCACACGCCTACGAGGACGGCGAATACCCAATGCCAGCGGCTGCGCCACCACGGACTCGCCATGCGGTCAGCCTAGTTCGACCCTGCGACAATTTGCGCAAGTTTCTAGGAGCACATTCGATTGCGTGCGCACAGGTTTGCAAGCCTGGTTGTCAGCGTGCGCGGAGCGCATCGTGCCCCTGTTATTGGGCCCCCGGGAGGCCTAGAGTTGAAGGATGCCTCGCCGGGTTCGTGATTATCGAGGGCTCACTGAGATGAGCCGGCTGAGACTGCTCCACGCGGTCCAGCGGCGTCCCGGCCGACTCTTGAAAGACCTCGCTGCCGATGCGGGCATCCACATTAACACCGCGCGCGAGCACATGCGCGTGCTCGAGGACGAGGGGCTCGTCGCCTCCGCACCTGTCGAGACCGGCCGTCGCGGCCGCCCGCCGGTCGTGTTCTCGCCGGTGGTCGATGCCGAGTCGAGTGCCGAGGCTGGCCGTCGGGTGAAGGATGCGGTGGCTCGCGGCGAGCTGCTGCGGCGCGTCCAGCCCGACCTGCGCGGGTCGCTCGCCGCCGAGACGCTGCACCAGCTCGACACGCTCTTCGAGCACCTCGACGACGTGGGGCTCGAGCCCGAGATCGATCAGGATGCGCTGGCCGTCGGACTGCGACCCTGCCGCTACGAGCCACTCATTGAAGAGGAGCGGCCCGTCGTCTGCGCGGTGCACGCGAAGCTCGTGCGCGATCAGCTGCAGCAGATCGATGGCCCTTTGGAGTTGCGGCGGCTGCATCCATACGTGGGTCCGGAGCGCTGCGAAATCGTGCTCGGGGTCGCTGGTGAGTCGGCGCGCTCGGTGCGGGATGGCGGCGTTGACGCGGATGCGGACGACGGCGAGCTCGCCGCGCGGGCCGATGCGGCGATGCGCGAGTGGGAGCGCAAGTCGTCGCGTGTGCTACTCAACGGGCCCGAGGGCGCCCGCGAGGCGTGAGTAGCGTGCGTCCCGCAGATTAGCGCGCGGCACACGCATCCAGCCATTGCCGACAGCGCCCGCGCTTGCCATTGCCATTGCCGATAGCGCTCGCCCTTGCCCGTACACAGGCCCGGGCAAGCGATAGCGACCATGTCTAGCCGACGGCACGCATCCAACCATTGCCGGTATCGCTCGCAATTGCCCGTACACAGGCCCGGGCAAGCCACAGCGACCATGCCTAGCCGACTGCGCGCATCCAACCATTGCCCGTATCGCTCGCAATTGCCCGTACACAGGCCCGGGCAAGCCACAGCGACCATGCCTAGCCGACTGCGCGCATCCAACCATTGCCCGTATCGCTCGCAATTGCCCGTACACAGGCCCGGGCAAGCCACAGCGACCATGCCTAGCCGACGGCACGCATCCAACCATTGCCCTGCCTCTCGCCAGACGTGATCCCGGCAACGCACACTCACTCGTAAGCCAACCGATCTAGGGTTTGTATATACGTTGTACATACCGGAGGTCGCAGATGACAAAGGACGCAGTCTTTACGCTCAAGCTCGAATCAGAGCTACGAGACGAGTTTCTGGCTGCCGCAGCCGCGGCCCAGCGGCCAGCATCCCAGGTCGCACGTGAGCTAATGCGCGAATACGTTCAATCTCAGAACCAGCAGCGCGAATACCAAGAGTTCCTCGCCGAGAAGACGCGATCCGCGCGTGAATCGCTGCAAGCCGGAGACGGAGTCGACAACGCCGAAGTTGAGGGTCGGTTCGCTGAGCGTCGAACCCCGCGCACGTGAAAGTCATATGGGCTCCGCAGGCCATATCCGATCGCGATGAAATCTGGGCGTACATTGACGAAGACAATCCAGTGGCGGCGGCTCAAGTAGACGAACGGTTCAGCGCAGCCGCAGCGCGCCTCGCTTCATTCCCCGAACTTGGGAAATCGGGGCTGATCGCTGGCACTCGCGAACTCACCCCGTACAACAACTACCGGATGGTCTACGAAATAGCGGGAGACGAAGTGTGGATACTCGCCATCGTTCACACCTCAAGGTTGTGGCCACCGACCTCGCCGCAATAGGGCGAACGAGCAGAAAGAACGCGGACTAGCCGGCTCGCCTCCCCCAGCTATTGCCGGGGCGCTCTCCATTGCCGATAGGGCTCGCAATTGCCCGTACACAGGCCCGGGCAAGCGATAGCGACCATGCCTAGCCGACGGCACGCAGGCACCCATTGCCGGTAGCGCTCATGGTGGCCTGTATACGGGCCATCGAGAGCGCTACCGGCAGTCCCAACGCCAAGCGCTGGCCACTCGCGGCCAAGCGCCCGCCGCTAAGGCGCTCAAGCGCCCGCCGCTACTGCGGGTTCTGCGCCCAGAGGTCGGGGCCGAACACCTCGTAGTGGATGTTCTCGCTCGGCACGCCCTGCTCCATGAGCGATTTGCGCGCCGCCTGCATGAACGGCAGCGGGCCGCACATGAAGACCTGAGCGTCGCCCGGCACATCAACGTCCACCAGGTTCATGAACCCGGAACGAGCGGGGTTCAGCGTCGGTGCAGTCTCGGCGCCCTCCTCGTACCAGTTCTGCGCCTTCGCGTCCGACATCGCGAGGACTTGGCGGCGCAGGCCGTCGTACAGCGCGTGGTTCGCGTGCGACTTGTCGGCGTGGAACAGGCGCACCTTGCGGTCAGGCTGGCGACGCGAGAGGTCTTCCATGATCGCCGCGACCGGCGTGATGCCGATGCCCGCCGAGACCAGCACGACCGGCGCATCCGACTCTTCGAGCACGACGTCACCGGCGGGCTGCGAAACGTTCAGCACCGTGCCAGGCTTCGCGTTCTCGTGCAGCCAGCCCGACACCGCGCCATCCGGAGTACCGTTGACGCCGCGAACGCGCTTGATCGTCACGCGAATCGAGTCGCCACGCGGTCCTGACGAAATCGTGTACTGGCGCGGCTGGCGCATCCCGTTCGGCAACAAAACCTCGATCGCGACGTACTGGCCCGTGCGGTGCGAAGGCACGTTGCCCTCGACCGGCGCGAGCAAGAGCGAAAAGACCTCGTCGGACTCCTCGAAGCGCTCGACGACGCGGTATTGGCGCCACGGCGACTCGGGGTCGGTGCCGCCCTGCGCGTAGAGCTTCGCTTCCTCGGCGATGAGCTGCGTCGCGAACAGCCAGTACACCTCGTCCCAGGCCGCGGCGACTTCAGGAGTCACCGCGTCACCGAGCACCTTGCCGATCGCCCCCATCAGGTACTTACCGACGATCGTGTATTGCGGGCCCTTGATGCCGAGCGACACGTGCTTGTGCGCGATGCGCTGCATGATCGGAGTGAAGTCGGGCGCATCCGGCGTAACCAGCTGCACCGCGAACGCCACGACCGAGGCCGCGAGCGCCTTTTGCTGCTCACCGATCGCCTGGTTCGCGTGGTTGAAGACGTTGAGGAGCTCCGGATGCGCCTCGAACATGTCCGGGTAAAAGACCTTCGTAATGGCTTCGGCGTTCTCGGCGACAACGCCCGCGGTGGCGGCGACGATGGCTTCGTTTTCCGGATGAAGTTTCAGCATGGTGAGCGGCTCTCCTCAAAGCAGTGGATGCAAACAACACTTCGATCTTGCCGAGTCACGAAATATCTCGCTCGCGTTTCGACCGTGTTTATTCGACCGTTCGCGCTCACGAACGCGTGCACGGTCAGGCTCCGCCAGTACGCTCCGCGAGCGGCGTCACGCTCAAGCCGGTCGTCCTCTACCCGTAGTCGCTAGGCCGCATACCCCGAAACCCAGGTTGGATGCTGTGCCATCAGGCGCAGCGCGAACTCGCGTTTCGGGGTCGGCGGCGATTCCCGCATCCACTCGGTGATGAGCGTGATCGTGCCGCCGGCGAGGAAGAGCGCGGTGTCGTCTCGGTTAATGCCGGGCGGCACCGCGCTCCCCAGCACGTCGAAGATCTCGAGGTAATTGTCGGCGAGGGCGCGGCGAACCGCTTCCGGCGCCCGCGACGTCGTCTTCCACTCAAGCGAACTCACGAAGAACGCCCGGTGCTCGTCGAGGTAGTCGAGGAACACGAGGGTCGCCGCTTCCGCCGCCTCGCGGAGGGAATCGCCCCGCCTAATTCGCATCGTATCGGCCACAGTGGATGCGCGAAAAATACCCGAGAGCATGTCGATCGCGAGCGCATCCAGATCCGAGTATTGGTCGTAGAACGCGCTCCGCGAGACACTAGCCTCGCGCGCGATCGCGTTGACGCTGATCTCCTGGTCGGGCCGCGCTGCGAGCCGACGAACCGCATCCTGAATCGCGGCGCGGGTTCGCGCCGGACGCGGATCCGCCGCGCGCTTCGAGTCAGGTGCCGAGTCGTCTTCCATCATCCCAGCCTATCGACCGACGAAGGTTGATACCACAGTGGCACCATCCTCACCTGGCAATGACACTTCGACTCACTCCCGATGACGAACGCGCACTTCGCCTACTTGCGGAAGAACAGGGCATTAGTCGCCAAGAAGCAACGGTCCGAGCAATTCACGAGGCTGCCGCGCGGCATGTTCGTGAGGAGCAAGTGCGAGAACTCTCGAAGCGGGCGCGAGATCGGTACGCCGACCTGCTCAAGCGACTCGGCGAATGACGGAATACCTGTCGCTCGAAGACGCACTCGCGCTGACCGCGGACCTCAATGTGGGGCCGGTTAGAGACGTGGGGCTCCTCGACGCCGCATTGCACCGCCCTTCAAGTGTCGTATTCGGCCGGGAGGTGTACCCGAACCTCGATACCAAAGCAGCCGCGCTGCTCGAATCAATCGTTCGAAACCATCCGCTCGTCGACGGCAATGAGCGTCTCGGTTGGCTTTGCGTCGTGGTGTTCTACGGACTTAACGAGGTAGATCTCGACGCCGACGACGACGAGGCGTTCGACCTCGTCATCGGTATCGCATCTGGTTCGGTTACCACGGAAGAGATCGTGATCGCTGTCCCGCTGGCGCTGATAACCGGCCAAAGCGGACCTTTCGATACGGCCTGCGGCCTACTCAAGAACCTCGCCCGTTACCCGAGCTGGTCCAGTGCCTGCAGCATATCGGCGACGAGGTCCTCGGCATCTTCGATCCCAACGCTGAGCCGAATGAGATCGGCCGGCACCTCGAGTTCCGTGCCACTCACCGACGCGTGCGTCATCGCGGCTGGCAGCTCGATGAGCGACTCGACGCCGCCGAGCGACTCGGCCAGCTGGAAAACGCGCGTCGACTCGACGAGCTTGCGCGCCGCATCCGCCCCGCCGCGCACCTGCAGCGACACCATGCCGCCGAAGCGACGCTGCTGACGCGCCGCTATCTCGTGGCCGGGGTGGCTCTCGAGCCCCGGGTAGTGGATGGCCGACACGGCGGGGTGGGTAGCGATCGCGGCGACGACGGCCTCGGCATCGTCGCTGTGAGTGCGCATTCGCGCCGAGAGCGTCTTGATGCCGCGGCTGAAGAGCCACGCATCGAACGGCGAGAGCGCGCCGCCGGATGCGTTCTGCAGGAACCCGATCGGCTCGCCGAGCGCGGGCTCGCGCACGATCACCGCGCCACCCACCGCATCCGAGTGCCCGCCGAGGTACTTCGTGAGCGAGTGCACGACGAAGTCGGCGCCGAGCACGATCGGCTGCTGCAGGTACGGCGTCGCGAACGTGTTGTCGACGACGAGCAGCGCGCCCGACTCGCGCGCGATCGCCGCGACCGCCGCGATGTCGGTGATGCGCAGCAGTGGGTTCGAGGGCGTCTCGACCCACAGCAGCTTCGGCTTCGTCTCGGCCACCGCGGCGCGCACGGCGTTAAGATCAGTGAAGTCGACCGGGCGGTTCTGCACGCCCCACTGCGAGTACACCTGGTCGATGAGCCGGTACGTGCCGCCGTACGCGTCGTTTCCGATCACGATCGTGTCGCCGGGCCGCGTGTGCGCGCGGATCAGCGCATCCTCCGCCGCGAGGCCGCTCGCGAACGCGTAGGCCGCCGCACCCTGCTCGAGAGACGCGAGGGTTTCCTGCAGCGCGGTGCGCGTCGGGTTTCCACTGCGCGAGTACTCGTACTCGCTGCGCAGCTTGCCGACGCCGTCCTGCACGAACGTCGACGTGAGGTGCAGCGGCGGGATCACCGCGCCCGTTCCGGGGTCATTCGGGTTACCGTCGTGAATCGCGCGCGTACTGAAGCCGGTCATTGTTGTGTCTCCTTGTGGTGGTGCGGTGGTTGCTGTGGTCGGGCGGGGTGCGCTGGTCGGTTGGGTGCTCGCCATTGCAGTTAGCTGCAGCCATTGCATGTGTACGGGCAAGGGTGAGAGCTGCGGGCAGGGGGTCGGAACGCCACCATTGCCGCTAGCTGCACTCATTGCCTGTGTACGGGCAAGGGCGAGAGCTACGGGCAGGGGGTCGGAACGCCACCATTGCCGCTAGCCGCAGCCATTGCCTGTGCACGGGCAAGGGTGAGAGTTACCAGCAGGGGTAGCAGTGGTTGTTGGGTGGCAGTGGTTGTTGGGTGGCAGCGGTGGTCGGGTGGATGTGGTTGTCGGGTGGCAACGGTGGTCGGGTGGATGTGGTGGCCGGGTGGCAGCGTCGGGCCGGGACTACGCAAGTAGCCCCTGCTCGCGCATCCAGTCGTCGTTGAAGATCTTGTTGAGGTAGCCGCGGCCGCTGTCGGGCAGGATCACGACGACCACGGCAGTCGCGTCGAGCCCCTCGGCAACGCGCAAAGCCGCCGCCACCGCCATGCCGGATGAGCCGCCCACGAGCAACGCCTCCTCCGTCGCGAGCCTGCGGGTCATGGCGAACGACTCGGCGTCGCCGATCTTGAGGATGCGGTCGGGCACCGTGGTATCGAAGGCGTCTGGGAAGAAGTCCTCGCCGACGCCCTCGACGAGGTAACCGTGCGCATCCCCGCCGCTGTAAATCGAGCCCTCGGGCTCGACGCCGATGACCTCGACGCGGCCCTCGGAGGCATCCTTGAGGAAGCGGCCCGTGCCGCTAATCGTGCCGCCGGTGCCGACGCCAATTACGGCGTGCGTGACCAAGCCGTCGGTGTCCCGCCAAATCTCGGGGCCGGTGCTGCGGTAGTGCGCGAGTGGTCCGTTCGGGTTCGCGAACTGATTCGGCATATAAGCGCCCGGGATCTCGTCGACGAGCCGGGCTGCCACGCTGTTGTAGGAGCGCGGGTCGTCGGTGGCGACCGCGGTCGGGGTGATGACAACGCGAGCGCCGTACGCCTCGAGCACGCGGATCTTGTCGGTCGCGACCTTGTCGGGTAGCACGAACACGGTCTTGTACCCGCGGCGCTGCGCCTCGAGCGCGAGGCCGACGCCGGTGTTTCCCGAGGTGGCCTAGACGATCGTGCCGCCCGGCCGCAGTTCGCCCGCGGCTTCGGCAGCGTTGAGAATCGTGCCGGCGATGCGGTCCTTCACCGAGCCGCCGGGATTCAGATATTCGACTTTGGCGAGGATGCGTGCCCCGGACTTGGGTGCGAGGGCCGCAAGTTCGACGAGCGGAGTGTTACCGATGACCTCGGTGATCGAGGAATAGATGCGCAAGGAGAATCCTGAGGGGTGTTGTCTTGGTCATGAGAATGGCCCCCAGCACTTGCGCTGGAGGGAGACTAAGAACAACAACACTGCTGCATGCTCCCGACGGTAGCGGCCTCGACGAGACTACGGGCCTGCGGCGTCACGAAACGAAATATTACGTTCGGGGCTCCGGCGACGACATCGAGCACCCGAAGGGATGTGCAATAGAACTTTGTACGATTCCAAAACGTGTAAAAATTCACGCAACTTCTTTACACGTTCGCCGAAGAAAACACGATCGTGAACTCCAACTTCATCGTCGGCCGCTCAAATCACCTTGCGGCCAATTCGTTTGCGACGCCAAGAGGTCGAGGGCGATAGACAAACGTCACCAGCACGACGCTGATGAGCATCAGCAGGAACCAAGAGACGAGCTTCATGATCGACACCGGCGTCCAGCCATCAAGTTGATCGGGGTAGGCCCAGGCACCCGCCCACGTCGCGATGTTCTCGGCAAACCAGATGAACATCGCGACGAGTCCGAAGGCGACCAGAATCGGCATCTTGAGCGTTCGTCGGTAGACGCGAAAATGCATCCAGGTGCGCCAAAAGATCGCAACGACGAACGCAAGAATCACCCACCGTGCATCCCACACGTAGTGGTGCGTGAAGAAGTTCGCGTAAGCCGCGAGCGCCGCCACGGCAGTGAGCCACAGTGGCGGGTAGCGATCGAAGCGAAGATCCATGAGTCGATACACGCGCACCATGTAGGAGCCGACCGCCGCGTACATGAATCCCGTGAATAGCGGCACTCCACCAATGCGCAGCACCCCATCTGGGTCGTAGAGCCAGGAGCCGACGCCGGTCTTGAACAGTTCCATGACGGTACCGGTGATGTGAAAGAGCACGATGACCCAGAGCTCGCGGCCTGTCTCGAGCCTCGTCACGAGCATGAGCGCCTGGATGCAGATGGCCACGATGACGAGCATGTCGTTGCGCGCGAGCGCGGCGTCATCGGGCCACCAGAGTCGAGCTGCGACGATCGCGATCAACATGAGCGCGCCGAACAGGCATGCCCAGGCCTGCTTCAGTCCGAAAACGAGGAACTCGACGAGAAAGGCGCGGATGCCGTGAGCATTCGCGCCTTTCAGCCAACGGTTGAAGATGCGATCGAGCGCGCGCTCGACTCTCGTCAGCTCGTGCCGGTGAGTCTCGTCGCGTTTATCCATTCGGTCCAGCCTGCCATGGGCGAGCTCGTTCTCTCGTCAGCAGTATGGCCGATACGCCTGCCGCACCAGGATGCAGTCACGCCGGCTCACCAAACCACCAGCTACGAGATCGCGTTGATGCCCGTGATCTCGCGGCCGACGATGAGCGACTGGATGAAGTCGGTGCCCTCGTAGGTGTGGACAACTTCCATGTCAGTGAGGTGGCGGGCGACCTGGTTCTCGAGGAGCAGACCGTTACCACCGAGAAGGTCGCGCGACTGGCGGCAGATGTCGCGACCCTTATCGCTGCAGAACATCTTCAAGAGGCTGGCTTGGTCGTTCGACAGCTCCCCCGCATCCTGCAGCTGCGCGCTGCGGAAGCACATGAGCTGCATCGCGGTGAGGTCGGCGAGCATGAGCGCGAGCTGTCGCTGCACGAGCTGGTACGACGCGATCGGCTTGCCGAACTGCGCGCGCTCCTGCGTGTACTGCACGGCAATGTCGTACGCAGCCTGCGCGTGGCCGAGCGCCTCCCACGCGACGGTCGCGCGGGTGGTGTTGAGCACGCGGCTCACGCTACGGAAGCCGACGGCCTCCGCGAGTGCGTTCGCAAGCGGCACGCGCACATCGGTCAGGGTGATCTCGGCCTGCTGGATGCCGCGCTTCGCGATCTTGCCGGTGATCGCCTCGGCCTCGTAGCCCTCGGGGTAATTACCGGTCTCCGGGTCCTTCTCGACGACGAACGCCGCGACCTTGCCGGTGTCCTCGCGGCGCGCCCAGACGATCACGAGGTCGGCGACGTGGCCGAGCCCGATCCACTTCTTGGCACCGTTCAGGATGACCTCGTCGCCCTCGATGCGGGCGGAGGTTTCGAGCGCAACCGTGTCCGAACCGTGGTCGGGCTCGGTCAGCGCGAACGCCCCGAGCAGGTCGAGGTTCGCCATCTTCGGCAGCCAACGCTCCTTCTGCTCGTCGCTCCCGAGGATGTTGATCGAACCCATTGCGAGGCCCGAGTGCACGGCGTTGAAGGTGTTGAGGCTACCGTCGCAGCGCGAGAGTTCCATCGCGACGAGACCTGCCTGGAGTCGGGTGAGACCCGGGGCGCCGTAGCCCTTGATGGCGGTACCGACGATGCCGACCTTGCGAAGCTCCGGGATGAGCTCGTACGGGAAGTCAGCCCTCTCCCACGCCTCGCCCACAACCGGGAGCGCGTGGTCGGTCGTGAACGCACGAACCCGGTTCACGACGTCGCGGTCAGCATCCGAGAGCTGATCCCAGACGTGGTAGTAGTCAGCGGGGTTCGAGGTAATCGTGGTGACCGACAACGGATGCTCCTTTAGATCCTTGAGGATTGATGGCGATGCGGCTTCGGCGGATTCGCACTGTGCCTTACGCTCGTGTTTTGAGCGTGCCAGACTGATTTAGAGCTGTCCAATACAAAGAACTGCTCAATTGATACAGAAAAATCATTAGTCGGTTAAAGGCAAGGGGTTGGCGTGGAACTCAGACACCTCAAGGTGTTCCTCACAGTCGCAGATGAATTGCACTTCGGCCGCGCGGCCGAGGTCCTGCGAATGGCGCAGCCAGCCGTAAGCCGCACGGTCCGGCAGTTTGAGCAGGAGCTCGGCTACGACCTCTTCAATCGCAACACGCGCTCGGTCGAGCTAACGCCGGCGGGCGAGGCGCTCCTCGAGCCCGCGCAGCGGATGGTCGCACTCGAGCAAGAGACGATCCGCACGGTCCGCCTTGCCGCGCAGGGCATCAGCGGCGCGGTCCGCATCGCCTACGCGGGCATCGCGACCATCCCCCAGATGAGCGCGCTCGCCCGCGCCGTTCGCCGCGAGATGCCCGACATCAGCCTCGAGCTCAAGAGCCAGACCTACGCATCCCAGGGCATCGAACTGCTCCTGAGCAACGAGGCCGACCTCGTCTTCGGCCGCTGGGACTACCTGCCCGACGAGGTCTCGACCCACGTCGTGAGCGAGGATGCGCTGGTCGTCGCGATGCCCACATCCCACCCGCTCGCCGAGGCAGAGTCGGTCTCGATCGCCGAGCTCTTGGACGAAGATTGGGTAACGCTCGCATTCTCGACAAACTCGGTTCTCCCGAGCCGACTGGCCGAGCTCTTCCGCGCCCAGGGCATGAACCCTCGCATCGCTCAGGAGGTGCCCGACACGCTTTCGGCGATGTCGCTCGTGATGGCGGAGGTCGGCCTCTCCCTGACCCTCGCATCCGTACGCGATAACTTCCGTGGGTCGCATATCGCCTACGTCCCTCTCTCGGATGCGGTGGCTCGCGTCGACCTGCAGCTCGCGTGGCGAGGCGGCAAGGAATCGCCGGCCCTCACGACCGTGATCCGCATCGCCCAGGGCCTTTCCGAGCCTGCGGCCGAAGACGAGACGCAACCAGAGCGCGGTTAGCGCCCTGCGAACTGGCTGGGGATGCATGGCCCGGGGCGATTGCGGCAACTCGCGCGCCCTACTATCCATCTCAGCGACCCTTCTTGAACGACGCCAGGAGCCTTTTCATGCAGAGCGACATCTTTTCCGCCGAGCACCAGCCAGTTCGCTCGCAAAAGCGGTGGGCGAAACAGAACAGCAGGATGCTGCGGGTCGGCTTTGGCCCCGACGTGATCGCGGCGAACGGCTCGATGGTCTCGTACATCGGCCAATTCGACTTCAAGTACGAGGGCTCCGGCGGCAGCATGGGCAAGTTCATGAAGAAGATGGTGTCGGGCGAGGGCTCGAACATCATGCGCATTAGCGGCCAGGGCGAGGTCTACCTCGCGAAGCAGGCGCAGCAAGTGTTCCTGATACAGCTCGGCGGGGATGCCATCACGCTCAACACCCGCAGCCTCCTCGCGTTCGACGCGAACCTCAACTGGGACATCAAGTCGATCGGCAACGCGGGCATCATGTCGGGCGGCCTGTTCAACCTGGTGCTCGAGGGAAACGGCGTCGTCGCACTCTCGTCCGACGGCGATCCGCTCGTGCTGGATGCATCGCAGCGGCCCGTCTTCGTCGACCCGCAGGCCGCGGTGTGCTGGTCCGCCAACCTCGTGCCGCAGCTCAAGAACGACTTCAAGATGGGCTCGCTCATCGGCCGCGGCTCGGGCGAGAGCTTCCAGCTCGGCTTCCACGGGCCCGGGTTCGTCGTCGTGCAACCCTCGGAGGGTGTCGTCGGGACGGTACAGGCCAGCTAAGTCAGGCTGGCCCCTGCGTCTGGCTAACCCTGGCACCCTGCTATCCCGGGCGCCGAACGGTCAGCGATACGGGCCGGCTGACGCCAACCCGCTAAAACACGGTGTTCGTGTACGGCGTCGTCGCGGTCGTGAACAGTCGCTGCAGCGACTCGATCGCATCCGCTCCCGTTGCCGTAATGAGCCCCGTTCCGAGCAGCTGGTGCACGCTAACTCCCCCGAGATAGAGCGACGCGAGCGCCGATGCATCCACCTCGACATCCGCATCCGCGCTCGTGCGCGCGACGCTCGCTCGCCCGGCCCGCGCCTGGAGCCGGTAGGTGCCGTCGACGAGACCGAGCGCATCCGCCACCCGAATCGTGATGGCACCGTCGGTGAGCCAGGCGCGTTCCGCGAGCGCGCGCTCGACATCCAGGATGCGCAGCCACAGCAGGTCATCCTCGGCGACGACCCGGTAGGCACGCGCATCGGTGAGCGCCCAGGGCAGCACATCGGCGGCGGCCGCGTGGCCAAATCGGATGACGTCGGTGAGGCTCTGCGTTGCGAGAAAGTGCCACAGGGCGAGGTATCCGGCACGGTCGGCCGCGACAATGTCGACGGCGTTCAGGATGCGCGGGTCACCCGGCCAGCCCGTGTGTACGTAGGCGACGTAGCCGTCGATCTCGCCGGTGTCCGGGCTCACGTGCGCGGCAAAGCGGCGGTTTGGGTTGGAGTCGAGATCGGCCTGCGCGAACCCAAACTCGCCGGTCATCCCTGCGGGAGTGAGTGCGGCGCGCCCGATCGAGCCGAGCGTGCGGGCGTGGAACTTGTCGAAGGTCGGCGCCGCGATCTGCTCGAACACGTCCCGGGAAATTTGGCGAACCCGGCCATCGAATTCACCGCCGGTCCGGAAACGCGCTCGCCGCGCATCCAGTTCGACTCGGCGCTGGAAGGTTGCGGCTCCGAAGCCATAGCGCTCGTAGAGGCTCCCCTCAGTCGCGGTCAGCGCCGCGACCGGCAGCCCTTCCTGTTGGGCCTGCGTGAGGTCGTCAGTCATCACGCGCCGCAGGATGCCGCGACCCTGATACTCCGTTCGAACGCCCACGCCCGTGATGAGTCTCGCCGGGACGGCGCGGCCAGCGCCGACGTTGAGGGTGCGGTCGTAGGTGATGTAGGTAGCGACGGGGACTTCCCGGTCGTAGAGGTTCGATTCACTCGAGTCGTAGACGCCGGTGAAGCGCGCATCGTCTTGGTTGCGGCTACGGGCAAGCGTCTCGTGCTTCGCATCCGAGCCCGGTGGCAGCTGAAAGCTGATCTCGTGGCCGACGAGCCATGCCTTTACTTCCGCGGTGAGTGGCGCTTCGACTGGTCCCGGCGGGAACACCCGGCGCTCGAGTCCCTCGATGAATGCATCCGTCATGCATTGATTCTCTCGCACGCCGGTTCCTGCGCCCCGTTCCCACCTGTCGCGTGCCACAGAGTAGATTCTTAGAGGAGCGGGAGGTGCGGATGACTCAGCAGGATGCGTCGAACCAAGAAGAAGCGAACGAGGCTTCTTCAGAGACGGAAGTTCAGGGCGCACCGACGGAGCCGGCCATGGACGCAACGCCCGCCGAGGAGGCGCAACCCGATGTTGCAGCCTCCGACGAAGCCGAGTCGGACACGCAGGCCGAAGACGCAACGCCCGCCGAGCAGGCCCAGCAGGCCCAGCAATCCTCCGACGAGATCGCGACCGAGGGCGTCTTCATCGCCGCCGCGACGACCCGGCTCGCGGTGAAGAACCGCATCCTCGTCGACACCCTGGCTGGCAACGTCAATTTCAGCGTCGACAAGTACGTCGAATTCGCGCGCGAGACGCTCCGCGACCTCGCGCGCGAGTCGGAGGGCGAGGTCTCGCGCATCGACGAAATGATGCAGCGCGCGAAGCGCCGCCGCAGCCGACCGCTCACCATGCACGACTACGCGAAGGCCGACCTCGGGAACCTGCAGCACCGGCGCGATCTTGCCGATCTCGTCGCGCACAAGCTCCGGGAACGCGCCGCCGACGACGAGGGCGTGAAGGAACTCGTTCGCGCGGCACACGACGCGGCGTGGGGCGAGATCTCGCGCAACATTCAGTTCAATCTCGATAGCGAGTTCGCGACGGTTGGCGATCTCACCGAGGAGGAACAGGCCGACCGCGAGGAACGGATGCGCTCGGTAGTCCGGGTTGACCTGCCGAAACTCGAGAAAGACCTCCGGGTGATCCGTCGGCGGCAGGCCGCGGCCGAGCGTGAGGCAGAAAAGGGTGAGTCCAAGCTGGTGGGTGCGTCCGCGAATGCCACGCCGGGGCTCCTCGGCCGGATTTGGTCGCGCATCCGCGGGAAATAGTCAGGCGGAGTCGCGACACGCCCCAGCAGCCCATCCCCATTTCCAGCGCGCTACCGGGACTTTGCATAACAGTCACGCGCAAGCAAAAGTACGCCGATCCATGCAGGTGCATAATTATGGGCGGGTCGGATGGAGTGCTCTCACCGAGTCCCTCCCTAAAACAACCGGCGCCCTGTGGTGAACTTCACCACAGGGCGTTTTTCTTTCACTCGAAACCTGCCGAACACCCGCCGTTCAGTTCTGTCAATCACCAAAAGTTGTTAATTGACCGAGTTCCAGTATTGAATGCGTGCATTGTCTCGCCAATCAGGGCCAGAAATCCTGGTCGTGACTAACCCAGGGTGTTATTTTCCTAGACATGTCTTCCGAGAATTCACTGCACTACACAAACGTTTACGCAGTAGTTTCTGGGCTGCACAACAACAACTGGGTCTTGCGGGACATCTACGATCGGATTCTTACCGGCGAACTCCTCGACCCACGCGATGCCGAAGAGCTGCTCTACGAATACCTTGAGGACGGCGAACTCAAGAGTCTGCCCGACAACATCGCCATCGCGTTCGAACTTGACGCCCACGATTCGGCCCAGTTCACGGTTCAGACACTCTGGAACGCGGCGCACGACACGTCGCTCATGTGGGACCACGAATACACCGACACCGACCGCATCTACGCCACCATGTTTAGCCTTCACGATGACGCAGAAATCTACCTGGTGGTCTTCGGCAGCATCTTCGACCGGGAGTTCCGCGAGAACCAGCGCGGCGTTGGCGCAATTACCGCGGGCGCGTGGAAATTCTTCGACGCCTCCTGCAAGACGCCCATTACGGTCACCGTCGATTCCTGCACCCCGAAGCTCGTGACCTCAACGATCGCGGGCGAGATCGCGGATGCGTTCAACGCGGCTGGGCTCGAGACGATCATCAACGAGGACCAGACCGTCACGGTCTACGCGAAGTGGCGCCACCACGTTCTCCCCTACGAAGACGCCGTGTGGGCTGCATCGCTCGCCCCTCGCGGCTAGCGATGCTTGCGCGAGCCAGCGCGCTCCCACGCCGGCGCTTACCCGAGCCCGGTGGCCAGAAAGACCGCGAGGCTCGCCGCCTCGCCTAGTTGGCGCCGACCTGCTCGGTCGCGGTGATCACCGGAACTCCCGCGGTGACCGGCGCCTTGGCCTTTCGGCCCTCGCCCCGTCGGCCTTTGCCCCGCGCGAGCGCCGATCGGCGAGGCCTGGCCTTGGCCGCCGCCTTCGCCTCCCGCTTGGACGGCTTCGGCAGCCCATCGACGACCAGTGCGACAATCGCGAGCGCGATCGCGCCGTAGCTCCACGCATCCGCGAGCCCGAGGGGTTCACCCAGAACCAGCACCGAGACGACCACGAGCAGAATCGGCTCGAGGTAGCCGAGCATCCCGAACACACTGACCGAAAGCCCGCGCTGCGCGAGCGTGTAGGCCGAGAAGCCGACCGCCGTCAGCAGGCCAAGGATCGTGATCCCGAGCCAGTTTTCGGGATGCGCGGCGACGCCCGCGAGGTCGGCCGGCTGCAGGATGAACACGAGCGCAACCGGTACGAGCATGAGGATCTCGAGCGACTGCGCCGACGGCGAGTCGAGCCCGAATTTGCGGCGCAGGATGAAGTAGGCGGGGTATCCGAGTGCCACGGCGAAGGTGGGCCACGCCACGCTCGCGCCGGTCGTGAGCGCGATGACCACGCCGATCGCCGCGAAACTGACGGCCACACCGCCCAGCACGCTGAGCCGCTCGCGGAAGAGCACGACACCGATCGCGACGAGCACGAGCGGCATCAAGAAATAGCCGAACGAGACCGCGAGCGCGTTGCCCGTCATCGGGCCCCACGCAAAGAGAAACACCTGGAACCCGAACAGCACGGCGTTGAGCGCGAGCACGAGAATCAGCGAGGGGTTCTTGCGCAGCCGTGTGAGGAGTTGCCCCATCTGCGGCCACTGGCGCAGCACGAACAAAATGACAACGAGGAATGGCAGCGCGGCGACGATACGCCAGCCGAACGTAGCCGTGGCACTGAGCCCCGTGAGCATGTCAGGGATGACAAACAGTGAGGCGAACGCGACTGATGCGAGCACCGAGGCGAATACACCGCCGCGGGTCGACGAGGACTTCGCGGTTTTCGCCACCTGCGCCGCGACGTCGCCCGACGCCGCTTCGCGCACGCCAACGGACGGCGACGCCGGAACGGTCGGGATCGCTGCGGTGGTCGGCATCATCGTGTCTGGCATGAAACCAACCGTAGGGCTCAACACTCATCAGTAAAAGCTGCAATTCACGGGCATAATCGTTCAGAGTTTCTTTACGTTTGAAAGGGTGGTGCGATGAGCGATATAAAGCGACTGCAGATGCTCGTTGAGCTCGGCAGGCTCGGCACAATCTCGGCCGTCGCGCGGTCACTGGCGTACAGCACCTCGGCCGTGTCGCAGCAGCTCGCGCAGCTGGAACGCGACTTCGGCGCATCCCTCATCGAGCCCGACGGTCGGCGGGTGCGGCTCACCCCGCAGGGGGAGGTGCTGCTCGGCCACGCCGAGGATGTGCTCCGCGAGTGGGAGGGCGCCCACTCGGCCGTGAGCGCATCGGCCGACGAGGTCTCCGGATCCGTTTCGATCAGCGCGTTCGAGACGGCCTGCCTCGCGCTCATCCCGCCGCTCGTGCGCGATCTCACGGTCGAGCATCCCGGCGCCCGGCTCACGGTGCAGCAGGCCGACTCGGAGGCCGCGCGCGAGCTCGTCGTCTCGCGCGGCGCCGACATCGGCATCGTCGAACGCTACCTGGGGCAGACGTTTCGCCACTCGGGCGAGATCGTCGAGACGGTCCTCTTTACCGACAGGATGCTCCTCGCCGTCCCCGAGAACATCGACCGGGAGGTGCGAGGGCTCGAGGATGTTGCGGATCTCGACTGGGTCGTCGAGCTGCCCGCAGCCCCCGCGCGCAGTTGGGCCGAGTCGATGTGCCGCAACGCCGGCTTCGAACCGCGCGTCACGTTCGAATCCTTCGACGTGCTCGTGCACCACAACCTGGTGCGCTCGGGCGTTGCGGTCGGCTTCATGCCCGAGCTCACGCCAAAGCACATGATCTCGGGCGTGCGACTGATCGATCTCGGTGAGGATGCACTGCGCACCGTCTATACCGTCTCGCGCGAGAGCCAACAGCGAATGCCGCTCGTGCGCACGATCATCGAGATGCTCGCGCGGCACGGCGAGTAGGACCACGCCCGTTGGCCGATTAGGCGAAGCCATATCGAGGTCGTGCGCTTCGACACGCCGCTTCGCGGCTACTCACCGGTCGACCCGCTCGCCGAGGGTCGTGTTGGTCTTGACCAGGAGTGCGCCACCCTTGCCCCACACTGCATGCGGCTATCCGAAAAACGAAACCGGGTACACAACTCGATACCTTGGAATTAGCTGAACGACGTTGGCCGTCGTCACCGCGCACTGAAGCGCACGCACGAGCCGTCCGAGTACGAGGGAGTTCCGTTATGGCTACCGACCCAGATCGAGACACCGACCAGACATTCGCGGAATTTTGCGCGACGGTTCGGCATTCGATCATCACCTGCGATGTCTCTGCGCCCGAGCCCGACTCTTTCCGCGGAAGCTTCGGTGCGGGGTTCTCGCGTGACGTTCATCTCCTCGATATCGCCGCGGATACGCACGCCGTCCACCGGACGAACAGCCTGGTGAAGAAGTCGCCACAAGCATTCCTCAAGTTTTCGATCGTCGAGGAAGGAAGCGCCCTCATCGTTCAAGACGGGCGCGAGACCGCGCTCAACCAGGGCGATATGACGGTCTACGACACAAACCGGCCGTACACGCTCGCGTACGACGGTCCTGCTCGGATGTCGATCATCATGTTCCCGAAGGAGCAGCTCGATATCCCTGCCAACGTGATCGCCAACCTCACGGCTCGAAAGCTCAGCAGTTCGCGCGGAACTGGCGCCATCATCCGCCCATTCATTTCGTCGCTCGCCGAGAACGTGCACAGCCTCGACGATTTCCAGACTCGCCGTATGACGCGCTCTGCGATCGACCTCCTCGGAACGCTCTTCGACGAGGAGCTCACCCGCATCGTGCCGAATGACGAAGAAGCCCATCTGCTGAACGCCATCTACGGGTACATCGACGACCATATTGGCGATCCCGGGCTCAACCCGGCGCAGATCGCCGCGGCCCACTTCATCTCGGTACGCAGCCTTCACTCGCTCTTTACCCAGCAGCAGACCACGGTATCGACGCTGATTCGCACCCGCCGGCTACAGAACTGTCACGACGACATCGTGAATCCTCTGCTCGCCGATCGCCCGCTCAACACGATCGCATCGGGCTATGGCTTCCTGGATCCGGCACACTTCAGTCGGTTATTCCGAAACTACTTCGGGATCTCACCTTCGGAGATGCGTCGCCGACAGAACCAGGCTTAGGCCACTCCGCCCGGTGAGTAGCCCGGATGCACTCCCCTAGCCCGGAGTCGCCCTCACGCCCGGTGAGTAGCCCGTAGGGCGTATCGAACCGTCATCGGGCCTCGATACGCCCTACGGGCTACTCGGCAAGCGGGGCCGGCAAGCGCTAGCCGAGGTAGGCCTGCTTGAGCCGATCCGGGTCGCCGACCAGCGCATCCGCGGGACCCGAGTAGGTGAGGTGGCCGCTCGTGACGACCGCCGCATCCTTCGCGATCTTTAGCGCGAGGTTCGCGAACTGCTCGACGAGCAGCACCCCGACGCCGTCGCGCGCAATTTCCTCGACGATCGGCATGAGCCGCAGGAACACGACCGGCGCGAGGCCGAGCGACATCTCGTCGATGAGCAGGATCTTGGGCTTCGCGGCGAATGCTCGCCCGAGCACGACCATCTGCTGCTCGCCACCCGACAAGAGCCCGGCCGGCGAGGTGAGCCGCTTCTCGAGCTCGGGGAACTTCGCGAGCACCTCGTCGAAGTCTTCCGCCGTCTTCGCGGTAAGGCTCAGGTTCTCGCGCACGGTAAGCGACGGGAAGATGGTTCGTCCCTGCTCAACGTGCACGATGCCGAGCCGCGCGCGCTTGCCGCGGGTGAGCTTCGACACATCCTGGTCATCGAGCGTGATCGAGCCGTGGGTCGGGCGCACGATGCCTGAGATTGCTTCGAGCAGGCTCGTCTTTCCCGCGCCGTTCGGCCCCACGATCGCGGTGACCGAGCCGGACTCCACCTCGAGGGAGACCCCCGAAATCACGGGCCCCGCGCCGCGCGAAACCGCGACGTCTTCGAGTTTCAACACGGTCATAGCAGCTCCGTCTCTCCCATGTATGCCTTCGCGACCTCGGGGTTGTCGAGCACCTCGGCGACGCCGCCCTCCGCGAGCAGCTCGCCGAAGTCGAGCACTGTCACGCGCTGGCAGACGGTGCGCACGAGGTCGAGGTCGTGCTCGATGATGAGGATCGCGGTACCGAATCGCTCGGGCACGCGCTGCAGCCGCTGGCCGAACGCGATGTGCTCCTCGTGCGAAAGACCGGCCGCAGGCTCGTCGAGGACGAGCAGCTTGGGCTTCGCGAGCAGGTGCGCGGTCACCTCAATGATGCGGCGCGTGCCGACATCAACGTTGCGGATGCGCGTGCGCGGGCTCGGGCAGCCGAAGAACTCGAGTGCCTCCCGAATTTCGTCACGGGTGGATGCACCCTGCGCAACGAACTCGATGTAGTCACCAACCGAGAGGGTCGGCGGCACGCGGTCCTGCTGGAACGTGCGTCGCAGCCCGGCGGTCGCGCGCTGGTTCGGGGCGAGCTTGTTGATGTTCTCGCCCGAAAGCCGCACGGTGCCCTCGTGGCTCGGGAGGAAGCCCGACACGGTGTCGACGAGCGTCGACTTGCCCGCGCCGTTCGGCCCGATGAGGCCGACGATCTCCCCCTCGCTTACCTTGAGGTTGACGTTCTGCAGCGCCTTGATGCTGCCGAAGGTGACCGACACATCCTCAACCTCGAGCACTGACTTATCCGACTCCGAAACCCCGACCGGCCCGAGTTCCGCGAGCTGCTCATCCGTGAACGGCACGAGCTTCGCCTCCTCGGTTTTTCGCCGCCGCCTCGCGATGGCGTTGCGGATGTCCTGGCCGAGGTTCGAGTTCGTCGTAAGTGCCTGGATACCCAGGACGCCGAAGACGACGAAGCCCCAGTCCTGCGGGATGCCCCAGCGTTTGAGCAGCTCGGGGATGAGCACCCACAGGATGCCACCGAACAGCGCCATCTCGACGAGGTGGGTACCTGCGACGATTGAAAGCACGTACAGCGCGAGTGACTGGATCGTTGTGAAGCTCGACGCGTACGGGGCACCGACCTGGCCCGCGATGAGGGCGCCCGAGATTCCCGCGATCGCGGCGGAGACGGCGAACGCGCTGAGCTTCGCGGTACGGACATTGCTGCCCGCGGCCGCGGTGCCGCGCTCCGAGAACGCTACCGAGCGCCAGCTCGACCCGAGGCGGCTGTTCTGCAGAAAGAACACGATGACGGCGACCACGACGAGCACGATGATCGTGAAGAAGAGGAACGCGCGGTCATCCATGAATGGCTCGGGCCGCGGCACGCGCTGGCCCGCACCCGGAAATTGCGTCTTGCCCAGCGTCATGTCGGCCGCCGCCGCGAACCCGAGGGTGACGACCGCGAGGTTCACGCCGCGCAGGCGCAGCGCCGGCAGGCCGATGAGGAGCCCGACTACCCCCGCGGCGACCGCCGCGACGACGAGGTACAGGTAGAAGCCGCCCGGCACTTCGTGCATGGTGAAGAACGACATGATCCAGGCGCCAACCGCCGCGAATGTGAGCTGCGAGAGCACGATCATGCCCGCGGTGCCGGTCACGATGCCGAGGCCGAGCAGCGTCAGCGTCGCGATGACGGCAGAGATGGCGAGAAAGACGATGGTCTGCGGCAGCAGGATGCTGACCAGCCAGCCAACGGCGATGGCGACGAGGCCAAAGACGAACGGCGTCCAGACGCGAGATGGAAAGACGTTTCTAGCGAGCCTCATCCCACACCTCCTTGCGTTGGTTCCAGAGCAGGAAAATCACGATGAGAATGAGCGGGATCCAGTCGCGAATGAGCACGAGCGATGGGAACTGCGCGGTCGCGCCCTGGATCATCCCGAGCAGCAATCCACCGACAAGTGCAAGGTCGAGTCGCTTGAAGGCACCCAAGAGCGCAGCCGCGGATGCGGAGATCACGACCATCGACAGCGAGATTGCGTCTGCGGTCTGGGTCGGGGCGACGAGCATGATCACGATCGTCACAATGAAGCCCGAGAATGCCCAGACGCCGAGGGTCAGTGTGCGCACCGGGATGCCGAGCATCTCGGCGGCGATCGGTCGATCCGAAATCGCACGCAGTTGCGTCCCGACCTTCGTCCTCTTCAGCAGCAACTGCGAGCCGCCCGCAACGATGAGCGCGAGGACGACCAACCATCGCATGTTGCAGTGAATGCAACTGTTCACACTTGCAAACGACGCCTATTCGTCTGGTTCGGTACCCAACTGCTCCGACGATAACAGCGTGATCTCGCGGATGCCGGGATCTGAGTTGACACGGTGATGCACTGTCCCATACTTTGTTGCATCTAATGCAAGATTTTGGGGCCTCTCCAGCGGCGCTTCGGCTGCTCACGTCAGCGTCGAACGTCGCATTGGCGAACCCGGAGGAACAGGTCTTCAACGCGATGATCGAGGGCTGGCGGAACCAGCAGTTGTCACGCGGGCTCCGCGAGCAAACGATTCGAAATCGGACGGCGACGGTGTCGCGGTTCCGTGATTTCGTGGACAAGCCCCCGTGGAGGTGGACGGTCGCCGATGTGGATGAGTTCACCGCGGAATCGGGCGGACGCACTCGCACGCTGTCGACGATGCGCGCCAATCACGGGTCCATCCGGGGATTCTGCGACTACCTCACGAACCCGTTGTACGACTGGATGGAGATCTGCGACCGGGAGTTCGGTGAGGTCCCGTCCCAGGAGTGTCTGCCGTGGAACACGGTCGCGCACCGGTTTGAGTTCGAGGGGGACGGGAAACGCCGCCCGTTCACGTACGACGAGATCGAGCGCCTGTTCGACACCGCCGACGCTCGCGTCGAGCTGCTCGTGGCGTCGGGCCGGAAGGGCGCTCTCGGGGCGTTGCGTGACGCACAACTGCTGAAGACGGTCTACGCGTTCGGGTTGCGCCGCACGGAGGCGGTGATGCTCGACACCGTCGACCTGCACCACAACGCAAAGATGCGCCAGTGGGGGCGTTACGGCGCGATACACGTGCGGTGGGCGAAGGCTGCAGGAGGTGGTGCGCCGCGGCGGCGGACGGTGCTGCTGGTGCCGGAGTTCGACTGGTGGGTGCCGGGCATGCAGCAATGGCTCGAGCAGGCCCGGGAACGCTTCGCGCCCGGAGTTGACCTTGACGCGCTCTGGGTGACCGAGCGTCGCACGCGTCTGTCCGCCGGGTATCTCGACCGGAGGTTCGCGGAGCTGCGGGACGAGGCTGGCCTGTCGAAGGATCTGACGCTGCACAGCCTCCGGCATTCCTACGTCACGCATTTGCTGGAGTTCGGCTATGCCGATCGATTCGTCCAGGAGCAGGTCGGGCACATGCACGCCTCGACGACCTCGATCTACGCCTCCGTCAGTTCGGACTACAAGAACCGGGTGCTCGCGGAAGCACTGAAGGCCCTCATCGAAGGAGAAGCTGATGACCGTTGAGCTCGACACCGGATGGAATCTCCGCAGAGTGATGGCTTCGCGCGGGATCTTCCAGACCTCCAAGCTGAAGCCACTGCTCGAGGAACGCGGGATCGACCTGTCCAGGGAGCAGGTGTATCGGCTGGTGACGCAACCGCCTCAGCGGGTGCGTCTCGACGTGTTGGCGGCGTTGTGCGATGCGCTGGAGTGCTCACTCGACGATCTCGTGACAATCGCTCGCCGAGAGGCATCGACCCCGGTGGCCGTGGGCGAGGAAGCGACGCGCGGGTCGATCGGTGATCTCCGTCCTGTCCGCGCAACCATCCGCCGTCCGCGTACGAAGTAGCCACGGTGGCCAAGCCTCCGCAGCAGCCGAGAGTCACGGAAGTTATCGACCTCGTGCGTCCCCTCGTTCCCGAGATCTTGCCCGAGCGTCTCGCTGAGATCGTGCATTCGGTTGCGCCAGTGCCCCTCACGCAGCGGCTTCTTGAGCTCGCGCTGATCAAGCAGCCTGGGGTCCTCGAGGGGCGGCATGCGAATGTGCCTGTGACCGTCCAGGATCTGGCCCGCGCGCTGGTAGAAGAAGGAGCAGACCGGGTAGTGCTGCCGACGTGCGAGTCCTGCGGCCGCTCGGTGAGAATGCCCCACAAGACGCCGAGCGGTGGTCGGCACTGCTCTCGTTGCGAGCGGAACGCCAGGTCCGTCTCCTGCGCTTCCTGTGGCCGGGTCCGACCCGTGCAGCGCACGATCGACGGACAGCGCTTCTGCCGCGAATGCTGGCGAGCCGACCCTCGATCGTTCGGTGACTGCTCGCGGTGCAGGCAGCACGCGACCATCATCGTCCGCCGCCCGGAACTCGTCTGCCTGGCCTGTTATACCGCACCGATCAAGACCTGCGGTCTCTGCGGAGAACCTGGCCGGGTCGCCTCCCACCTTGACGGGCGACGGGTATGCGCACGCTGCTATTACGCGATGCGTAGACCGCAGCCCTGTCCCGAGTGCGGGCGCAGGGTGTTCTTGACCGGTTTCATGAACGGTCAGAAGGTCTGCGCCGACTGCGCGGGCGCTCCGGTGACGATGGCCTGCCCTGGGTGTGGCTCGATCGAGGAGATCCGCAAGCATCATCTCTGCGTCGAGTGCCGCCGGCCCGTCGCGATCCAGCAGTTGCTCGCCGACGACGCGGGAGAGATCCGCGCGGACCTCCACCCCCTTGCGGACTATCTGCTCACGCACCACAGCAAAGCCGCATCGCTCGAACGCTGGATGCACAAGAGCAAGTGCGCGATGGTGCTCCGCGAGATCGCGGACGGAACCCTGCCACTCACCGCCGAGGCGATCATCACCCGAGCCCGGTCGGGACAGTCGGTAGCGTTCCTCCTCTCGCTTCTGGTCCGCTCAGGAGTGCTTCCGGAGATCGATGTCGAAGGCACGCGCTTCGACCACTGGCTCGATGGATGGTTGGCGGGCATCGAACATGCCGAGGACCGGCTGGTCCTGCGCCGGTACTGCACCTGGGAGCTCCTCCGGTCCACCCGGGCTTTCCGAGCGGTACCCCGCAGTACATCGAGTCCAGCCGCTGGCTTCCAAAGGCAACGGGCCGCGCTGAAGTACTGCGCCGCGCTTCTTCGAGAGATTCGGTCACAGCAAGAGACGCTGGCAACCTATCCGCAGCGCCGGCTCGACGCATATCTGACTGATTCACCGAGCCAGCGTGACGCGCTGGCACCATTCACTCGCTGGCTACGACGGCACCGGATGAGCACCCTCCGAGTCGAGTTCCGAGCCCATCGCCTCGAAGGGCGAAGCTACGCCTCCGACCACCGATGGCAGATGGCTCGCAAGTTCCTGTCGGATGCCGGCATGGACCCGAAGACCCGGGCAGCCGGGCTCCTCGTACTGCTCTACGGCATCCAGCTGACCCGCATCGTCACGATCACCCGGACACAGATCGATACGAGCTCGCGGCCCGTCACGCTGACCGTCGGGGCCGAGCCGATCGGGCTCCCCGAGATCCTTGGCGACGCCATCAGCGATCTCGCCGACGCCGCGAAGCACCATCCTGAAGGATGGCTGTTCCCCGGCCGGAACCCAGGCAATCACCTCACCCCGGGCCCGCTGAGCCGTCGTCTTCGCGCCGAAGGCCTGCTCGCGGGAAGCGCACGCACCACAGCGCTCATCGAGCTCACCCGGCAAATGCATCCCCGGATCGTCTCGGATCTCCTCGGCATCACGACCTCGTCCGCCGCCGCATGGTCGCGTCTCGCCGGCGGTGACTGGTCCGACTATCCGGCACTCCGTTCCGACCACGCCTGAACGAGCATCACACGTCAGCGCCCGGGCCGGAAATCGCTTCGCGCAACTGCTCGACGGTCGGCGACCCGGCGATCCCAGCTGGCGTGCGGAACATCCGGCAGGCGAGCCCGACGTGGGTACGCTCGTCGGCGAACGGGTCGATGCCGTCGACGAGCACGGTTGGGGAGCCGTGGAACCCGAGGCGCACGGCGTCCTCGGGGGTCTCGACCAGCTGACGTATGACCCTGACATCGGATCGGTCGTTGACTACTTCAGCGAGCCGCTGGTCGAGCACCTCCCAGTTGGGGCAGCCGTTGAAATACTGCAGGATGATCTCCATGATGGTCCTCTCAGTTCTCGTTGCCGCGGATCATCAGAAGCGCTCCGGCGATCGCGGCGGTGACGATCACGACGTCGGCGACGTTCCCGATGAACCAGTTCCCGTAGGCGAGGAAGTCCACGACGTGCCCCTGGGCGAACCCTGGAGCACGGAAAAGCCTGTCGCCGGCGTGGGAGGCGGCGGCCCCGCCAAGCGCGCCGATCACGATCGCCCACCCGGGGTGTCGGACACGGAACGCGAACACGATCGCGGTGACGGTGGCCGCGACGGCCACCAGCGCGAACACCCAGGTGGAACCCTCACCGAAGGAGAACGCCGCGCCGGGGTTGTAAGCGAGTTGCAGGCCCAGCAGGTCGCCGATCAGCGGGAGGCGCTCACTTACTGTGAGCGTGGCCTCCGCCCATGCCTTCGTCCCCTGATCGATCAGGAGGACGAGCCCGCCGAGCGCGAGTGCCCCCGCCGTGAGCCGCCAACGCCCCCTCTGCTGCCGCTCTCCCGACGTCAGCTCAGCATCGGCAGCCGCGTCCGGGGTCATGCGAGGACCTCGACGAGGCGGACGATGACGCCGGAATCGATCAGGATGAACAGGCCCAGGCCGATGAACACGACGGGTACGAGCCAGTGCTCGACGCGTTCAAGCGTTTCGGTGACGGCCTTGTGGGTTCCGATCAGGCGTCCAGCAGCGCACCAGACGGCGACGAGGACGAGGAACACCGCGATCATGACGACGACGTCGCCGGGCGAACTGGTGCGGAAGATCGGCGTGTAGAGGGAGATGTTGTCGGCCCCGTTGGCGATCGTGATCCCGGCGACGCCCCACAGCCCGACCGCGGTGATCTTCTCGTCGTCGTCATCGTCGTCACCGTTGCGTCGCAGGCCCCGCACGAGGGTCCAGATGCCGATGCCGAGCGGGATCAGGCCGAGGAAGCCCACCCATTCGTCGGGGACGATGGTCAGGCCGAGCGCGGCGATCACGCTGATCACGACGAGGGTGATGAACCCGAGGTACTGGCCTGCGACGATCTGCCACGGTCGCGGCTTCCCTCGGCTGGAGGCCAGGAACAGCACGGTCAGCACGACGATGTCATCGATGTTGGTCGCAGCAAACAAGCCGATCGCTGAGCCGATGGTCGCAAGCATCAGCTCTCCAGCCGTGGGGTACGCGTGCGGGCGGCGCGGAGTCCGTTGAGGATCACGACGACCTCGGCGATCTCGTGGACCAGCACCACAGCGGCGAGTCCGAGGACGCCGAACAGCGCGAGCGGCAGCAGCGCGGTGATGATCAGCAGCGACAGGACGATGTTCTGGTTGATGATGCGGCGTCCGCGGCGGGCGTGGTCGAACGCGCGCGGGATGAGGCGGAGGTCGTGGCCGGTGAACGCGACGTCGGCGGACTCGATCGCCGCGTCCGAGCCGGTCGCGCCCATCGCGATGCCGATGTCCGCGGCGGCCAGAGCGGGGGCGTCGTTGATGCCGTCGCCGATCATGGCAACCGACCCCGCCTTTGACAGCTCCCCGATCGCGGTCGCTTTGTCTTCGGGACGCAGTTCCGCGCGCACGTCGCTGATACCGGCCTGCGCTGCCAGCGCCCGTGCCGTGCGGGCGTTGTCGCCGGTGAGCATCGTCACCCCGACGCCCTGCGCCGCGAGAGTCCGCACCACTTCGGGGACCTCGGGACGCAGCTCGTCGCGGACGCCGATCGCGGCGACAGGGGCCCCGTCGCGGTGCACGATCACAACGGTCATGCCCTGCTCCTCCAGGCCCGCGACCTGGTCGCCGAGCACCCCGGCGTCGAGCCAGCGGGGGCTGCCGACGGTGATCCGAGTCCCGTCGATCTTGCCCTCGATGCCGTGCCCGGCCTGCTCGGTCACGCCCTCCGCAGCCTGGGCTCCGGGGGCTGCGGCGGTGATCGCCGCGGCCAGCGGGTGCGTGCTGTGCTGCTCCAGCGCGGCCGCCCAGGCCAGCGCCTGGGCGTCGGTCACGCCGTCCGCGGCGAGGACCGCGGTGACGGCGGGCTCGTTGCGGGTGAGGGTGCCGGTCTTGTCGACGGCGACGTGGCGGACCGTGCCGAAGCGCTCGAACACCGCGCCGGACTTGATGATCACGCCGAACTTGCTCGCCGCGCCGATCGCCGCGACCACCGTCAGCGGCACCGAGATCGCCAGCGCGCACGGGGAGGCGGCGACGAGGACGACGAGGGCTCGGGTGATCCACAGCTCCGGGTCCCCGAACAGCGAGCCGACCAGGGCGACCAGGGCCGCGAGGACCAGCACGCCCGGGACCAGCGGGCGCGCGATCCGGTCCGCGAGGCGCGCTCGCTCGCCCTTCTCCGCCTGCGCCTGCTCCACCAGCTCCACGATGGTCGTGAGCGAGTTGTCGGTGCCCGCCGCCGTCGTCTCGACCTCCAGCGCACCGGCGCTGTTGATCGCGCCGGCCGACACGGCGTCGCCGGGCTCGACCTCGACCGGGATCGACTCGCCCGTGATCGCCGAGGTGTCCAGGCTGGAGCGCCCCGCACGGACGACTCCGTCGGTCGCGATCCGCTCGCCGGGACGAACCACCATGACCTGCCCGACCGCGAGGTCCTTCGCCGCAATCTCCACCGAAGCGCCGTCGCGGCGCACGGTCGCGGTGTCGGGGACCAGCTTCAGCAGCGCTCGCAGCCCGCCGCGGGCGCGGTCCATCGCCTTGTCCTCCAGCGCCTCTGCGATCGAGTAGAGGAACGCCAGCGCCGCAGCCTCTTCGACGTAGCCGAGGACGACTGCGCCGACCGCGCTGATCGTCATCAGCAGCCCGATGCCCAGCTTGCCCTTGAACAGCTTCCGGATCGCGCCCGGCGTGAACGTCGACGCGCCCAGCAGCAAGCCGACCCAGAACAGCACCAGTGCCGGGATCTCCATGCCGGACCACTCAAGGATCAGACCAGCGAGGAACGCGACACCGGAGAAGACCGGCACCATGATCCCGCGGTCCCTCCACCAGGGCCGCTCCTTCTCCTCGCTCTCATCGACTGCCGTGGTCGTCGGCTCGTGCTCGCAGCCGCATGCCGCGCTCACGCGTCTGCTCCCGCTCCGCAGCAACCCGGAACGGTGCACGACGAGTCCACGCACGGAGCGTGCTCGTCGACAGCCAGAGTCACATCCACCAGCGCGATGAGAGCGGCCGCGAGGTGCGGATCAGCGATCTCATACCTAGTCTGGCGACCCTCCGGCTCAGCGACCACGATGCCGCAGTCGCGCAGGCAGGTGAGGTGGTTCGACACGTTCGAGCGAGTCAGCTCCAGCTCACGCGAGAGCACCGCCGGGTAGCTCGGTCCCTCGAGCAGGGTCATCAGGATTCGGGAACGCGTCGGATCCGCCATGGCCCGGCCGAGCCGGTTCATGACGTCGAGTCGAGAAGCAATAGTCAGCATGCACTGAACTATACAGCACAGGCTGATCAATCGCCGGATGCATCAGCCTCCGCCACAAGGCGAAACAGCAGTCGACATCTGATGAATACGCGACTCAGCAACAATCGGTGCTACCAGTAATGATCACGGTGACCTGACTGATGACGACGCCGCCGACTTCGAACGCCGTGCCCGAGACGACCGCGCGGAAGTTCATGGGCCGCGTGCCGAAGAGTATGTATGACATCGAGATCAGCAGCAGGAGGGATGCGACGGTCACGGCTGAGCGCGCGCTGATCGAGGACTCGGGCAGCCATCTGGCCAGGATCATCCCGATCAACACCGACACCGCGATACCAACCACGAGGCCAATGAGCAGCGCCAACGGCACCGGAACCCGCTCGCTCGCGAGATATGCCGCGACGAATGCCCCGAACATCCCGATCGCTGCCTGTGAGAAGTTGATCACACGCACGAGCTGCGCCATGAGCGTCATCGACACGGCGATAATCGCGTATACCCCGCCAATTGCGAGGCCAGCTATCGCTCCTTGAAGCACGAGTCGTCCTTTCGTTGAGTAAAGGGAGTTGTGGCTAGGCCAGCGCGGGGCTGGCCTAGCCACCGGTGTTGCCGCGTCCGCTACTCAGCGGTGTTGGATGCGAAAATCCAGTCGTCCGCGACGGCGCTCCAGGTGGTC
The DNA here is from genome assembly GCF_003010915.2 of Gulosibacter molinativorax. NCBI lineage: Bacteria > Bacillati > Actinomycetota > Actinomycetes > Micrococcales > Microbacteriaceae > Gulosibacter > Gulosibacter molinativorax. Next base: position 2,267,243 of record NZ_CP028426.1, read on the forward strand.
TCTCCCGGAAGGATGCCGATCGGCCAGCCAGCGGTGTTCGAACCGTGTGAGTCGCCCGGACCGAAGATCCACGGGGTACCCGTCATCGTCGATTCGATGGGCTCGGTCATGCCGCGCAGGGCCTCGTTGACCGACTCGCGAGTGATGTCGCCGTCGATGCCTTCAATCACCTCGATGAAGTGCATCGCTGCGAGGTAGCCGCCCTGTGCGAACGCGGTCTTGTTGATGCCGTGCTCGTCCATGAGCGCTGCCCAGTCTTCATTGCCGGAAACCGACTCGTCGGTGTAGGGCGCGAACTCAGCGGCGGTATAGATGCCCTGGCCGGTGTAGGTGACCTGGGATGCGAGCTGTTCCGAGTAGCCCGAGGTGAGCAGGAGGAAGCTCACGTCGAGGCCCTGTGCCTCGGATGCGTTGAGGAGGCCGACGATGCCGGGCTCGATCATGTTGCCGTAAACGGCGTCGCAGCCCGCTTCCTTAATCTGAACGACGTACGGGGTGTAGTCAGCCGTCGCATAGGTCAGTGTGTCGTCGAGCATCGCGAGCTCGTTGCCGGTTGCCGCCGACCAGTTGTCGATGGCTTCCTGGTAGGCATCGCGCGTCGAACCCTCGATGGCGAGCAAGCCGCAGATCTTCTCAAGGCCGAGGACCTCGGAACCGTACGTGAGGCTCAGCTCGGTGTCGATGTAAGGGCCGGCATTGGTCGGCGAGATGTTGGGCGTCGAGAAGCAGTAGGGGTCAACGCCGGTGCCCTGCACGGAGAGGATGTCATTCTCTTCGTAGTAGGCATGGTTGACCTCACAGTCGAGCGCGCTTGCGCCGCCGACGAGAGCGACCGAGCCGTTCTCGACCGCTTCACGAGCCACCTGGCTCGCGGTCGCAGGGTCGCCCTTATCGTCAAAGATGTTGTACTCAATCGGTCGGCCGTCCAAGCCGCCGTTTGCGTTGTAGTCGTCGAAGACGGCCTGCGCCGCCTCGGACGCCTCCGGGAATGTGCCTGCACCGCTGAGCGCGTTGACCGAGGACACGACGATCGGCTCGCCATCGGCAGTGGATGCGCCACTGCCGCCGCCACCCGCGCAGCCAGACAGGACCAGGGCCCCGGCCGCAGCCACGACAATTCCCTTCAGCAGGGTCTTTTGTTTCGCATTTGCACTCCTTCGTGCGGCCGCTCGGATGCACGCGAGTGCGTCCGCAGGTGACGGCCTTGTCTGGTCTGCTCGAGTTCCACGGCCTCGACGCCGGGGATCGACTGGATGACCCAATGGAACGACATCGCGGCGCGCTCCGGTTGACCACCAGGGCACAGACATTGGAAACCGGCGCAACCGCATCCACCTAATTGTTGAACCTCATCCACCTATTTGCCGATCTGGACCCGAATGCGCCGTAATCAGGCGAAATACTGCACGCAATCCCACGATTTACGGAACCGACTCCCACCTAGGATGAGCAAAACGGCAGACGAGCATGGGAGATTGCAATGTCGCACTCACCGGGCGAGAAGTTTCGCCGAACACTCGCCGCGTGCGCAGCCGCCCTTGCCGCGATCTTTGTTCTGGTGTCGTGCTCCGGGTCGTCCACGACCGGAGCACCGTCGCCCATCGGGTTCTGGGGCTCCGAGGTGACTGACTCCCCCAACCTCTCCTTCCAGGAGAATAAGGTGAGCGGGACTGACGGCTGCAACCGGCTCTCGGGCAGCTGGTCGCAGGATGCGTCGGGTCGTATCCACTTCGAAGAGGTCGTCTCGACCGAGATGTACTGTGACTGGGTCAACACTTGGCTGTCCGGGCTGGATTCCGCCATCATCCTCGAGAATCGCCTCCACGTGTTCAACGCAGCCGGCGTCGAGATTGGCACGCTTGAGCGCAACTAGCGATAGTCTGCGGTTTTAGGATGCTCCGGGTCTCGTCTCGGAGCGTCTTTGTGCCCAGGCACCACGGCCAAACCCGGCCCAGAACTCGCCTACCCAGGAGCCAACTCCGTGACTGCCGCATCCCGTACCCCGATGAACTGGGGCGCGTTACTCAACGTCGTCGTGCTCGCGGCTACGTTGCGCGCGGCCATCGTCGCGTTCGGCCCGGCAGCGCAGCGTATCGGCGATGACCTACAGCTCTCGGGGGCAAGTCTGGGGCTGCTGGGCTCGCTACCAATCCTCATGTTCGGCCTCGTCGCGCTGGTCGTGAATAAGCCGGTTCGCGTGTTGGGCTTCGACCTCGCGGCGCTGCTGGCGCTCGTCGCACTCGCTCTGGGCCTCGCGACGCGGCTGTTGCCGGATGCGTGGGCTCTTTGGCTTGGCACCGCGGTGATCGGTCTTTCGATCGGCATCCTGAACGTGCTCGCGCCCGCGTTTGTGAAGCGCGATTTCCCCACGCGACTGCCGCTGATCACCGGGATCTACGCATCCGCGATGGCCGCAACCGCCGCGATCTCGATCGCGCTGGTGACGCCGCTGACGATCGCCGTCGGCGGCAACTGGCGCATCGCGCTCACGACCTCGCTGCCGGTGGTGCTGCTCGCGATCGGGATGCAAGCTGCCCGCTACGCTCGCGAGCGCCGGACCGCAGGTTCCTCGGCGCCGGTGCCGGTCGACGTCGATAAGCACTCATCGGCTCGCGTCTGGCGCTCGCCGCTCGCCTGGGCCGTGACCGCCTTCATGGGGTTGCAGTCGCTCATGTTCTATTCGTTCATGACGTGGGCGCCGTCGATCGAAGTCGCGAGCGGCTTCACCGAGGCGCAAGCAAACGTGCACCTCTCCGTCGGTCAAGTGCTCGGCATCTTCGGCTCCCTCATCATCGCGGCGGTGATGCAGCGAGTGCCCGACCACCGCATCGTCGCGGTCGGCATCGCGGTCGCGGGCATGCTGCTGTTCCTCGCGATGCTCTTGTGGCCGGAACTTTTCCCGATTTGGACTCCGTTGCTCGGCTTCCTATCCACACCGCTGCTCGGTGTCGCACTCGCCCTCATCGGCGAACGCGCGGGATCCACCCACGAGGCGGCGACACTCTCGGGCATGGCGCAGTCGATCGGTTACATCATCGCGGCGATCGGGCCGGTCTTCGTGGGCGGGCTGTTTGATGTCACGGGCAGTTGGGCGACGGTGCTCTGGTCATTCGTCGGGGTGTTCGTGCTGCTCGCCGCCGCTGGGTTCATTGCCGGTCAAAATCGCACGATCAGCCCGCGCGAAGCGTAGCGCTCGGCAGGTCGGGGAACGCCTCGGCGACGCCCGGGTAGACGATCGCGCCGTCGCGCACGTTCACGCCCGCAGCGAGCGACGCATCCGCCGCGACCGCCGCAGCCACGCCGCGATCGGCCATCTCGCGAACATAGGCAAGCGTGACGCTCGTGAGCGCGCGGGTCGAGGTGTGCGGCACCGCGCTTGGCATGTTTGCGACGCAGTAGTGCCGCAGGCCGTCAATGACGACGATCGGATCTTCGTACGTCGTCGGCCGCGAGGTCTCAAAGGCGCCTCCCTGGTCGATCGCGACGTCGATCAGCAGCGCATCCGGCCGCAGCAGCCCGAGGTGCTCACGCCGCACTACCTTGGGCGCCGCACGCCCTGGCACGAGCACCGCGCCGACCACAACATCCGCCTGCCGTAACTCATCCTCGAGCACGTGCGGGTCCGACATCAGCACGCGCACACGGCCCTCGAACATCGCATCCAGCTGGCGGATGCGCTTCGCCGACGTGTCGAGGACGGTCACCTCGGCGCCCATGCCGCGGGCAAGGAAGGCCGCGTTCGTGCCGACCGCTCCCCCGCCGATGATCAGCACCCGCGCCGGCGCGACGCCGGGTGCGCCGCCGAGCAGGAGCCCCGGACCGCCGAACTGGCTCATGAGGTAGGTTGCGGCCGCGTGCGCCGCGAGCCGACCCGCAATCTCGCTCATCGGCGTGAGCAGCGGCAAACCCGTGTCGTCCTGCACCGTCTCGTACCCGATCGCAAAGGTGCCCGCCTCGACGAGGGCCTCCGTCAGCGGCCGGTTCGCCGCGAGGTGCAAATACGCAAAGATCGTGAGGTCTGGGCGTAGGAAGCGATATTCGGATGCGATGGGTTCCTTGACTTTGAGCAGCAGCTCGGCGTTGGCCCACGCCGTGTCTTGGTCGACGAGTCTGGCGCCCGCAGCGACGTAATCCGCGTCCGAGTACGCCGATGCATCACCCGCCCCGCGCTCGACGAAGACTTCGTGCCCGTGCTGCACGAGATCGGTGACGCCCGCGGGAGTCAGCCCGACACGGGTCTCCTGCGGCTTGATTTCTTTGACCACCGAAATACGCATTGTCGCCCTCGCTCTCTCTGCCAGTGTGCGCGTTTCGGCTTGCGAATGTATGTGTGACCAGCGGATAGCTCTTCAGCAATCGCCCCGCAACAAACCCGTCACCAGGTGTACTCACCACAGCCCGAATCCGCATCGCGCGACCGATCTGTGGGAAGGTAGCGGCAGGCTCGCGAAGGACGCAGGCCGGGCATCCCGAAAGGAACACCTATGCAGTTTGTAGTCATCGGTTATGACGTCAAGGATGGCGGCAAGCTCCGCGCCGAGCACCGCCCGGAGCACATCGACGTACTCAACAACCTCGACGGCATCGTGCTGAGCGCAGGCGCGTTCCTCGACGAAGACGGCAACCCCGCGGGCTCATCGATGCACTTTGAGTTCCCCTCCCAGGAGGCCTTCGACGCCTACCTCGCGCAAGAACCGCTTATCAAGCACGGCGTCTGGGAGCGAGTCGAGTCGTACGCCTTCCGCCAATCGTTCAGCAACCCGAGCGCGAGCTAGGGCGTGTCTCCCATATGGTTCGTGATTGATCCGCAATTGTGGACTCGTGGCATCTGTTGTGGGTTCTCGTTCTCGTCGACTAACTGATAGGCAATGGGCGCTGATCGCGCCGTTACTCCCATCGAATGAGGGACGGCGTGGTCATCCGTTTGGTGATGATCGTCGTGTCGTGGACGGAATGATTTACCGGTTCCGAACCTCGACTCCGTGGCGAGATATCCCTCGGGAGGAGTTCGGCCCGTGGCAGACGATCTGGAAGCGACACCGCCGCTATGCCAGCGACGGCACCTGGGATCGCGTGCTGCAAGCCCTCCTCGCGCAGGCTGACGCTGCAGGCCTGATCGATTGGGACGTGTCCGTGGACGCGACAATCGCGCGGGCGCATCAGCACGCCACGAACACCACGCGCCCCGACCAGGACACAGGGGGCATTGTCGAATTACAAGAATCTGCCGTTTGATGAGATCGAGCCCGCCGGTCACGGCATCGGCCGTTCCCGCGGCGGGCTGACGACCAAGATCCACCACGCGGTCGACGGTCACGGACTGCCGCTGGCGATCGTTGTCACTGGCGGGCAGCGCAACGATGGCGCGATGCTCGAACAAGTCCTGGACGATATCCGCGTCCCCAGGGTCGGTGGCGGCAGACCGCGCACCCGACCGGACGCGGTGCTGGCTGACAAGGCCTACGGCAGCGGCGTGAACCGGCGCATGCTCCGCGCCCGCGGGATTCCTGCGGTGATCCCGGAGAAGAGCAACGAGATCGCGGCCCGCAAATGCAAAGGACACAAGGGTGGACGTCCACCGAGCTTCGACGCAGGCGCGTACAAGGATCGCAACGTCGTCGAGCGCTCCTTCGCCCTTGTTAAGCAATGGCGCGGCATCGCCACCCGCTACGACAAACTCGCCATCACTTACCGAGCCGGTGCCGTCCTCCACGCCGTCCTCACCTGGGCAACACTATTGGGAGACATGCCCTAGATCAGCGAGGAAACTCAAGCTTCACCTGCCCGAGCATTGGCTCTGGGCGAAAGAATGGGCGGCACGGCTCACCCACGCGAACTCGCCGCCGGGCTTCACCGTTTCTTGACCATCCAGCCCGACCGGGCGCAACGATTTACAGCAGTGGAACGAACAGGATGTGCGGAGCCTGAGAGTCCAACACGTCCCAAAACTATAGATGCCCTCACACCCAAGAAATAAGCGGCCTCGAAACCGCATCGGTGGATCCGGGCTTAGGATTATGCCATGAGCCAAGCCAGTCACAGTACGCACCTCCCCACTGGAGGAGACAGCCGAGCGCTGTACATCTCGGGATGGCTGACGGGAGTGTATTTCGTCATCGAGTTGGTCATCGGGCTGTGGTCCGGGTCGGTCGCGGTGATCTCCGATGCCTTCCATACGTTTTCGGCTGTCGGTGGGGTGATGATCGCCCTGGTCGCCCAGCGTCTGAGCCAGCGCCCCGCCACAGCGAAGGAGACGTTCGGGTGGGCCCGCGCAGAGATCATCGGGGCTCTGTTCAACGGACTCTTCCTCACCCTGATGGCCGCTTATGTGTTCTACATGGGAGCGATGCGGCTGGCCGACCCGATCGAACTGCCCACCACGGTGATGTATGGGGTGGCTGCCGGTGGCATTGTCACCGAGCTCATCGCGTTCCGGCTGCTCTACCAGCGGCAGAAGACGAACCTGAACATCAAGGGCGCGTTCTGGCACATCCTGCAGACCTTCGTCGGCAGCATAATAATCATCATCTCCGCGCTGGTGATCCAGCTGACAGGCTTCGTCGCGATCGACCCGCTGCTTGGCATGGTCTTCGGCGTGGTGCTGCTGTGGGCGTCGTGGACCATCATCCGATCAGCCCTGAGGATCTTGCTGCAAGGCACCCCGGAACACCTTGACCTGCCGGTAGCGATTGCGGCCCTGGGAGAGATCAATGGGGTTGAGGACGTCCATCACGTGCACGCGTGGACCATTACCTCGGGGCGCACCGTCTTCTCCGCGCACCTGCACGTGGCCAACCCGTCCCAGCATGAGGACGTGCTGGAACAGGCGTCCGAGCTGCTCACCGATCGGTTCGACATCTACTTCTCCACGCTGCAGATCGAGCGAACCTGCCCGGCCGAAGTCGCCACGAGCATTGACATCACCAGACAGCCCTAGGTGTACCGACCTGAGAGGTTGGTGACGCCGGCCGCTGGGAGTTTGCCGCCGAGTGCGGTGTGGCGTCTGTGGTGATTGTAGTCGTGGAGCCATGGGCCGAACGCGTCCAGGCGCTTCCGGTTGGTGTCGTAGCGTCGGGCGTAGGCCCACTCGTCCGAGGGTGCGGTGGAATCGCTCGACTTTGCCGTTGGTCTGCGGCCGGTAGGGCCGAGTTCGCTTGTGCACGATGGTGCCGAGGGCGTCGCGGAACATCCCGGATCGGTAGCAGGAGCCGTTGTGAGTCAGGACCCGCTCAACGGCGATCCCGACCGAGGTGAAGTACGCGTTCGCGCGGGCCTAGAACCCGGCTGCGGTCTCCTTCTTCTCGTCGGTGGGGATCTCCGTGAATGCCAGCCGTGAGTGGTCATCAATCGCGGTGTGCAGGAAGTGGTAGCCGATCACGGGCACTTAGAGCTTGCAACGGAAGCACACCATTTCCGAGTGCGGTGAGTTGCTGATTCGCTGTCAAAACGTGTACGAGGTCGGTCACCCAGCCAAGTTCAAGACCCATCAGCCATCCCACGAACTCGGGTGCTGCGCGCGGTCCGTGATGTCTCCGAGGTTTGGGGCGTCAGGCCAGTGATGTTCAAAGACCTGGGCGACGGGATTGTTGATTTCGGAAAACCAAACCGTGCGACCTCCGAACTCGTGCTCGATAGCGAGATCAAGACCTCCATAGCCAGAGAACAATGAACCGATCCTTAACGGCTCTATCATGCTCAATTCCTTGGGTGAGTGTCGCATCCGGGCTCCTGCCATTCAGTGCTCCCAGTCGCGCTCGTTTTACTACGCGCTGGATTGTTCACCTGACAGGTGCACCCACCACCCAGTGCCCGGCCCCTCCTTGGGCTTGACGCTCGAGCCTCGCCGCCTTAATTTCTCCCCACGCGTCTTGCAGATCGAGGTCGCGACCACTTCCGTGTGAATTCTGAGGCCACCGATCCTGCGTGTTCACCTCCTCCTTGACGGAGAGGGAAGGTGAACTGCAGTGACTGTGTCGATGCGGGTGATGTCAGCGGGTGATGGCTACAAGTATCTGCTCCGCACGGTGGCTGCGGGAGACGGCGACCGAGATCTTTCGACTCCGTTGACGAGGTATTACGATGCAGACGGCACGCCGCCGGGGCGATGGATGGGCGGTGGGCTCGCCGCACTCGGGGGGCGGTCAGCTGCATGATGGCGATGAAGTCGCCGAAGCGCAGCTCCAGCTGCTGATTGGCATGGGTCGTGATCCTCTCACAGGTGATCCGCTTGGGCGCGCCTACCCGGCTTACAAGTCGGTGGCCGAACGCATTAAACAGCGCGTAAGCGCGCTTGATACCGACCTGGGGGCGATCGCTCGGGGTCGAGCGGTCGCGGCGATCGAAGCCGAAGAATCTGAGCGCGGCACACGGCGAGCAGTAGCCGGATACGACTTCACCGTCTCCATCCCGAAGTCTGCCTCTGCGATGTGGGCCGTCGCTGACGCGGGAACACAATCACTTATCGTCAACGCACACCATACGGCGGTTGCAGAGGTGGTTGCATTCATGGAACGCGAGGTTGCAGCTACTCGCGCCGGTGCAACCTCCGGGGACGGTGCCGTTGCACAGGTCGATGTGCGCGGATTGATCGCAACTGCGTACGACCACTACGACTCACGCTCGGGCGATCCTCATCTGCACACGCACGTCGTTATCAGCAACAAGGTTCAGACCTTGCTCGACAACAAATGGCGAAGCCTGGACGGCCGCCCGCTTCATGCTGCGACCGTGGCGCTCTCGGAGTTACATGAAGCAGTGTTCGCTGATCACCTCACGCGACTCTTCGGGGTTGAGTGGGAAACGCGTGAGCGCGGACGGGACCGCAATGCGGCATGGGCCATCGCGAAGGTACCGGAACAACTCGTCACCGAGTTCTCGTCACGTTCGCGGCACATTAACGACGAGAAGGACCGTCTCATCGTTGGGTACGTGGCGAAGCACGGCAGACGACCCTCCAACGCAACGATCATCAAACTGCGTGCCCAGGCAACGCTCGCCACAAGACCAGAGAAGGAGATCCATTCCCTTGCTGAACTCACCGCTCAGTGGAGGCAGCGGGCGGGCAAGATTCTTGGTGTCGATGCAACCAGTTGGGCACGGGAGGTTACGGCGAACGAAGCTCCGCTGCTTCTACGCGCCGATGATCTGCCCCTTGACGTAGTCCGTGGGCTGGGGGTGAACGTCGTAGCCACAGTCGGGGAAAAGCGTTCGACATGGCGCCGGTGGAATCTCACTGCTGAAGCTGCCCGCCAAACGATGGGGTACCGGTTTGCCAGCACGCGTGATCGTGAAGCGATCATCGGCATGGTTGTCGATGCTGCCGAGGCTGTGTCGATTCAACTCACACCGCCCGAACTGGCATCCAGCCCCGCTGTTTTTCGCCGGAGCGATGAGTCGTCGGTGTTCCGGCCGAAGAACTCCAAGGTGTTCTCTTCTGGAGAGCTGCTCGATGCCGAGGAAAGACTGCTTCAGCTCTCGCACGCAACGACGGGACCGACGGTCTCACTTGAGACCGTCGAACGGACGACGTGGAAACCTGACCGTGAGGGGTTGGTGCTGGGGGAGGACCAAGCGTCTGCGCTGACGGAGATCGCTGTCTCCGGTCGTGTTGTTGATCTGCTCGTCGGCCCCGCTGGTGCCGGGAAAACGACCGCGATGAGCGCGCTACGCCGGGCTTGGGAAAAGGAACATGGCCAAGGATCCGTCGTCGGGCTGGCACCGTCGTCGAGTGCGGCACAAGTGCTTGCCGGGGATCTCGGGATTACCACCGAGAACACGGCGAAGTGGTGGCAGAATCACCTGCGCGAAGGTGAGAACTTTCATCCTGGCCAGCTCGTCATCGTTGATGAAGCGTCACTCGCGGGAACGCTCTCCCTGGACAGAATCACCCAGCTTGCCGTTGAGGCCGGGGCGAAAGTGCTGCTCGTTGGGGACTACGCACAGCTCCAGGCAGTCGACGCGGGCGGCGCGTTTGGGATGCTCACGCACGAGCGTGATGACGTGCCGGAACTTGTCGACGTTCACCGCTTCACGCACGACTGGGAAAAGCGTGCGTCCCTCGATCTTCGCCTTGGCCACATCGACGTCATCGACACCTACGAGGAGCACCAACGCATCGTTGACGGGGACACCGAGGAAATGATCGATTCAGCGTATGCCGCCTGGCGCAGTGATCTCGTCGCGGGGCGTGCAACGGTTCTCGTCTCAGACTCCAATGAATCGGTGACCGCACTCAACAACCGAGCACGCACCGATCTGATCCTTGATGGCACCGTTCGAGGGTCGCGCGAATCCGAACTGCATGACGGGACGCATGCGGCATCCGGAGATATAGTCATCACTCGTCGTAATGACCGCCGCCTACTGGCAGGGCGCGGTTGGGTGCGCAATGGAGATCGCTGGAAGGTCGTCGATGCTCGACGCGATGGATCGATGCTTGTTCGAAAGGCTGGAAGCTCGTGGGCGACAAGTGTTCTTCTGCCAGCCGACTACGTCGCAGAGCACGTCGAACTCGGCTAGCCGAGGTTCTGTAAACGCACCTACCTCTCACACGAGTAGGAAGGTGGGGCCAAGAGATGGGCGACGAACAGCAGCAACAGACCACGGAGTCGTTGCGGGCGATGGTGTATGTCAGGATCAGTGACGACCCCGAGGGCACCGAACGGGGTGTGGATCGGCAGGAGGCTGATTGCCGCGCCTACGCCGCCGCCCACGGCTGGGAAGTCGCAGCAGTGTTCCGTGAGAATGACACGTCGGCGTTCAAGCAGCGTACGATCACGTTGCCGTCTGGCGAGCGGGTGCGGCGGGTGATCCGCCCGCAGTTTCGCGCCATGCTGAAGCACCTCGACTCTGGTGATGCGCAGGTGATGATCGCCTACGACCTGGATCGTGCGGTGCGTGACCCCAGAGATTTGGAAGACCTCATTGACGCGAAGGTGCTCGGCGGGTTCACCGTCCGCTCTGTGACCGGCTCGCTCCGCTTGGATACTGACTCTGATGTGGCGATGGCCAGGGTGCTGGTCGCGATGGCGAACAAGTCATCCGCCGACACCGCCCGCCGTGTCGCTCGGGCGGCGAAGCAGCAGGCCATCGAGGGTGCCTGGCACGGCGGTAGGGTGCCGTTCGGATACCGGGCAGAGGCAGGCGCGCTCGTAGTCGATCCGGTGACCGGGCCGCTGGTAGTCGAGTTGTACCAGCGTGTGCTCGCCGGTGACTCCCTGTATCGGATTCGGAAGGACTGGAACGCGCGCGGCATCCTCACCACCCACGGGTGCGCGTGGTCTGATCGCACGCTCAAGATGGTGCTTTACAACCCCTCCAACAAGGGAGTACGCGAGTACCGTCCCGTCATGCCGGATGGGAGTCGCGCGAAGACCTCGAAGATGCAGGTGAAAGCGGCGTGGCCTGCACTGGTGGATGAGGACACCTGGCAGCAAGTCTCCGATGTCCTCGACGCAAGGAAGAAGGCCCGGAACTTCCATCAGCCTGGCAGTGGTGCGGCGGTGCGGATGTATCCGTTCTCGGGGCTGATCCGCTGCTCACTGTGCGGCACGTCAATGATCCATCGAGGTGGCGTGTATCAGTGCTTACAGCCGACGCCGGGCGGGTGTACCCGTTCGATCCGCTCTGCTGAAATCGAGAGGCTCGTCGAGGAGGCGGTGCTGGCGACGTTCGAGCAGATCACCCTCCACCCCACGAGACCACGGACCTCCGGCAGTGACCTTGCGGCACGGGTCGGGCTCGCGGCAACGCTCGACCATGATCGGGAGCGTCTGGGGCGGCTTGATGATGATTACTACGACGGGCTGATCGACAAGGCAATGTGGGTGCGGCAGCGCGCGAGGATCGCGGAGCGAATCGAGGCCACCCGCCGCGAATACACCGCAACCACACCCGAGCACGCCGGTCTGAGTATCGATGTGACGACGGTCGCTGCTGAGTGGGAGGGGCGTACCCCGATGTGGCAGTACCAGGCGGCGAGCCTGATCCTGCAAGCGGTACTCGTGCACGCTCACCCCGCAGACATGATGACCGCTGTGCCCAAGCGTCGCAACGAGAGTACCGAGGACTTCCATGCGCGCCGCGATGCGCACCGCGCGGCAGTGCTCGCACGCAGAGTCGAGTTCGTCTGGCGCGCATAGACCGGATCGTGCGCGACCGGCCCCGCGCCCTGAGTCGTTCAGGGTGCGGGGCCTTCGCGTTTCTCGGCGACGGGCGTGCGCATGGGGTGCGGGGCGGTACAGAGGCCGCGCAGTCCGGCCAGCACCGCAGGATCATCTACGACGGTGGTGAAGCCTTGCGCGCGCCGCGAGGCAGCGGCAAGCCGAGCGCCGAGCGTCGAAGCGGACGCGGGCGCAGGGGGAATCGGTGAGGTGGACGTACGGGCGGAAGCGACGCTAGGGGTGCTCATACCGTTAGGTGCGGAGCCCCACCCCCAAATCAAGGCGCGGCGTGCTTGTCGGGGGTGGCGGCGCGGATCATCTTCATCAGTGCCTCGTCGTCGCGCAGAGCGTCCAGCGTTTCGCCGTTCAGTAATCGCAGCAGCACACCATCACCCATCGGCGTGCCCGCGTGCTTCGGGTCGGGATGCCCGAGGACAATCCCCAACAAGGCCGACCACGACCGGGGCGGTAGCCCGAGCAGCATCGGGACCGTACGGTCACGGCGCAGCACCTCAACCCCTCGCTGCCGAGAGGAGAAATCAGCGAGCCGGTAGGCCACATGCTCCACGCACTCGGCGACGAGCCGAGCATCCCAGCCCTCAGGCGCGAACAGCGCGACCGTGGCAGACAGCAAAGCGGCCACTCGCGCCTCATGCTCGCTCTCGTCCGGGTCGTCGTCGCGGTGTGTGAACGCGGGATGGTAGTCGGCCAGGCGCTCACGCTCGGCGAACCGCACAGCGTCGTGAAGCCCGGCGATCCGTGCAGTGTGGCGTACTTTGCTGGCAGAGGTCAGCATCCCAGCGGCGCGAGTCTCCGCGTGACAGGTGATCTGCACAGCACGGGTCACCACCGCCCACGGGTTCCCTGCGTGGCGGGTCGAGGACGCGAGCATCACCTCGAATGCGGCAGACGCGACCTCCCAGGCGTCCAAGCCATGCTTACGGGCGAGTGGCCGATACTTTGTCGCTGTGTAGCGCATGAGTTCGGCTGCTTCACGGTCGCCCCGCCATGCGCCCGGCCCAGCGTCGTGGAGCCGGACGAGGAGGGTGCGCAGGCTTTCTGGGCTCTCGAAACTGCTGCTGGCCGAGCCAATCGATCCCGCAGCATCGTTGATAGCGGGTGAGGTGTGTTCGTCCACGGTGACGCCTCCCACAAGGGAGGTGCGCCACCGTGACCCAACCGTGGAGGCGCGCTACCGCGCCCCCACGGGGGCTGCGTGTCAGTAGGTGGACCCAATGAGCTCTAGTTCAGCGCCATCGTCTCTTGCGCACGGCGGCATCCTTGAGGACGCGGTCCGGCGGCTAATGCCGCGGACCTGCGTTCAGACTCGCCGCGCATCGTGTTACTGGAGTGGATCAGGGGGTCTGGAGAGCGCTCGCGCCTCGTCGCTCAATACTGTGTAATCGCGATGTTTTCAATCGACAGGGCTTACGCGAATGAGGTTGCCATCGGGATCGGTGACCACAAAAGTTCGACCGAACACGTCATCGTATGGCTCCTCGACCACCGTGACGCCTTTGGCTGACCAGTCGGAGTACATCTCGTCGATGGCTGACGCGCCTCCCGGAACCATCAGACCTACTTCGGACGTGCGCGGCGTATCGGGCGTAGCGCGCTCACTCCTCCCGCTCCATAGGGCGAACAGGACACCTGGGGCGACCTCGAAGGGGACGTACCTGGGCGTGCGCATCACAGGCTCAACTTCGAAAAGCTCGCTGTAGAACGCTGTCGAACGTTCGACATCTGAGACGTAGATCAGGAACAGGTTGGGTGCGCTCATGGCGACTCTCCTTCGTGGTCGATGACTTCGCCTCTAGACTGGCAAAAATAGAAGACAATCCATGTCATCTTTAGAGAGGAGGGGCCGATGGAGCGTCCGCAGCGGCTTCTTGCTCTTCTCGTCGCGCTACAAGCAAACCATCAGATGACAGCTTCCGAACTCGCTGAGCAGTTCGGGGTTTCCAAACGCACGATCCTGCGCGATGTCGAGGCGTTGGCCGCCGCTGACATCCCCGTGATCTCCGAGCGTGGCCGCTACGGAGGCATCTCCCTACTGCCCGGAGCAGACGTGGACGTGAACCGTCTGACCACCAGTGAGACGGAAGTGCTTGAACTGATCGGTGTTGACCTTGCCCGCGCGAAGCAACTTGGAATCGAGGCAGCCGCACGAAGTGCCGCGCAGAAGCTCGCCTCGCGCAAGCCCTGGACGAGACCAGGGTCGTCAGGTCTGCTCCCTCTGAACGAAGTGGTGGTGATCGACAACAGCGGTTGGTTCGCGCCAGAAGAGCCTGCAGACGTGGCCGCGCTCATCCGAGACCTGCGGCTCGGCCAGAGACTGCGCATCGACTACCGTTCCAGCGGTCAGTCCAGTTGGCGCGGGCGTGATGTCGAACCCCACGGGGTCTTCTCTCGCGGAGGCCGCTGGTATCTCATTGCCGAAGCCGGCGAACAGCCGCGGATGTTCGCACTTGCTCGCCTTCGAGCCTGGACGGTGCTCGATGAACGACGCCAGGTAAGCACGGACCTCCCACTCGCAGCGATCGCTGCCAGACTCGTTGAAGGACTTGAAACGCGCCACACAGTTCGCGTCACGGCGACGCTAGACGCGAAGACGGTGGACATAGCACGACGCATCCTCGGCAACCGGCTCCTATCCGTTGAGCCGACCGGCGCGCCCGACTGGGTATCGATTGCCGTGGGCTACGACCAACTGGACGGTGTCCGCCAGCTTCTCCAATTCAGCGACCATATCGAAGTCACAGATCCACCAGAAGCGCGCAAACTCATCGCGGACCTTGCCCGCACAATCACCCGCCGTCATCACGATGAACCACCGGAGATTCGCCCTTCATAGGACATGAAGCCGGATCACGCGCGTCCCCTTGCAACTTAGTCTTGAGTATGCACGTATGCCACCGTGGGTGGGGCGTGCGCACCTCCCTCATGAGATGGCTCATGAGGGAGGCCGAGATGAAGGGCGGCGTGATCCTGTTCCGCGGCACAGGTGCTGCCGCGCGCCGCTATGTCGAGGCCGACCGCTCCCGTGCCGACGAGTACTACCTCGGCGCAGACGACGCCGTGGCCGAGTACGCGGTACTCAATGCCAGCGGCGAGGTCACGGCCACCCGTTCCCTGAACACCGAGGAGTATGAGGGGTGGGTGGACTGGACGGAACCGATCACGGGCGAGTCGATGGGAACCCCGCGCAAGGCTGGCGAGGGGTCGAAGGGGTCGCCGTTGTTCGCGGAGATGACGATCAACGCCCCCAAGAGCCTGTCGGTCGCCGCCGCACTCCACCTCGAAGTCTCCGCCGCGCTGGACGCGGCGCAGCAGGATGCGCTGGCCGAGATACGGCGGTGGCTCGGTCAGCACTCCGTGACGAGAGTCGGGCCGCGTCACGCTCGGGAAGTCATCCCTATCGAACAGATGCAGGTCGTTGGGATCGGGCACAAGACCTCTCGGGCGGGTGATCCTCACCGGCATATTCATATGCAGATCGGAACTCGGGTGTGGGCGGCTGGGAAGTGGCGGGCGCTGGATACGGCGGCGTTGTTCAAGCAGCAGGGCGCGATCCGCGCCCTCGGCACCGCAGTCATCGCCGCACACCCGCACCTCGCGCAGACCCTCGCAGAGCACGGCCTGACCCTCGACCCAGTGTCCGGTGAGGTGGCGGAGTTGCGGCCGTTCAACGGTGTGATGTCGAAGCGGTCGGCTCAGATCAGACGCAACCTTGACCGGCTCGAAGCCGAGTGGGAAGCGGCGCATCCCGACGAGGCGCTGGGTCCGGTGATGACGGCGAGGTTGCAGGGCATCGCGTGGACGCACGAGCGGCCTGGGAAGAAGCCCGCTGACCTCAAGAGCGAGCAGTGGTGGGTGCAGGAACTCCGTGACGCCGGGTACGAACCCGCTACACATCAACGCAGTACCGTGCAGCGCCCGGTGCGGGTGGATGATCTTGCGGTGCAGGAGGTTGCATCGCGGGCGCTGGATCGCTGTGCCGCCGCATCATCAGCATGGACGAAACACAGCGTGCAGGAGCACGTCACCCGCATCACCACCGAACACGGCGTACGAGCAACACCGGCAGAGCTGCGCGAGTTCGTCACGATAGCGACTGAGCTTGCGGTCTTAGATTGCTTCTCCGTCCTCCCGCCGGATGCCGCAACGCCGGAGCATGTCGCGCACCTGACCAGCCTCACCGTCGTCGCCGCCGAAACCACGCTCCGCGACCAACTCACCGCCGCCACACCCGAGCAAGAACCGGAGCTCCCGGAAGTGACCGAGGCCGCACGCGCGGCCGGGCTGGACGACGGGCAGGCGGTCGCTGCGGAGGCGGTTGCATCGTCCGATCCGTTGGTGATCGTGGAGGGCGCTGCGGGCAGCGGGAAGACGACGATGCTACGCACCGCCATCGACGTCGCCGCCGAGCACGGGCGTGCGTCGCGGGTGGTTGCGCCAACACTGCGCGCGGCGCAGGTCGCGCACGAAGAACTCGGCATACCCGCCACGAGCGCTGCAGCACTCGTGCACGCGCACGGATGGCGCTGGAGCCGCGACGGCGTATGGACACGCCTACACCCCGGCGACACCGACCCTGACACGGGACGCATCTTCACCGGCCCCGCTCGCGATGCCGTGCTATCGCGGGGTGAGCGAGTGATCGTGGATGAGGCCGGAATGCTCGACCAAGACACCGCCCACGCCCTCCTCACCATCACCGCCGAGGCAGGCGCGACCGTCGCGCTCGTCGGCGACCGCGCCCAACTCCCCGCCGTCGGACGTGGCGGGGTGCTCGACATGGCCGCACAGATCAGAGGCCGCACCTACGACATGACCGAACTGCACCGCTTCGCCGACGCCGAGTACGCGTCACACACGTTGACGATGCGCGACCGGGAGAACCCCGGCGAGGTGTTCGACCGGCTCACCGCGAAGGGTCTCATCACCTTGCACGCCGACGAGGATGCAGCGCGCGAGCACATCACCGTGCACGCGAAGTTGGGTGAGGCGATCACGGTCGCCTCGAACGACGAAGCCACCGCGCTGAACGAGCGCATCCGCGCGGCGCGAGTCGACCGCGGTGAGGTCGACGACACGATCACAGCGACCGGCAGCGACCAACTGCCTATCGGTCGGGGCGATCTGATCCAGACGCGGAAGAACGACACCGCGCTTGGCGTGGCGAACCGGCAACAGTGGATCGTCCAGCACGTCGCTGAGGACGGCACCCTTTACGCTCGCGAAGCCGTCAGCGGGCGCAGAAACGCCCGAACCATCGCCCTCCCGCCTGAGTACGTGAGTGAGCACGCGCACCTGTCCTATGCCGCTACCGCGTACGGAGTCCAAGGTGCAACCGTCAGCACCTCCCACACGATGCTGGCTGAGGCGACGAGTGCGGCAGGCATCTATGTCGGCATGACCCGAGGCCGCGAACAGAACCGGCTGCACGTCATCGCCGAGAACCTGGCGGATGCGCGTGCGCAGTTCGTCGCAGCGATGGAACGCGACCCCGCAGACCGCGGCCTCGACCACGCCACCGCACAAGCCGCCGAAGCAGTGCGAGGCATCGTCAAAGACGGCCCGATCCAGCGCGTCACCAAAGAACTCGCCAGACTCGGTCGTGAAGCCAAGCGTGCAGAACAAACGGCAGAACGGTGGGAGCAGACCGCCAACCGGCTCGACGCTCAACGAGCCGCACACCGTGCCGAGAGCGAGGAGAGCACCGCCGTGCTTCGAGAGGCAGAGGAGGAAGCCGCACGGGTGCGTGCAGACGTCGCCGCGCCCCTCACCGAGCAAGCCCAACAAGACGGCGCGGCTTACCTCGCCACAGTCCAGGCCGAGGCCACAGCAAATGCACGACTTGCGACAGCCGGGCGGTTCGGGCGGCGCAAGGCCCGCGATGAACACCGCGCCGCGAGCAAACAAGCAGCAACCATCCGAGCCCACCTTCACGATGCGTGGGAGGCTGAACCGCCACGCGCCCCCAGCGCGCTACCCGAATGGGCTGCACAGATCGCGGGGCGGAGAGCAGAATCTGACCCCCGAGTGCGCGACGCCGACAAAGCTGTCGAAACCGCGCGCACCGGACGAGCCGCAACGGTTGAGCGTCACCGCAAAGAACGGCTGTCACTCTTGGCGAGCGAGTACGGGCTTGAGAACGCGCGCGCTCACCAGTACGGGATGCGCGCCCTCAACCCGAACCGAGAGGCTCGCGATGCCACGGTACGAGCCCTCACCACCCGTCAGGAGATTGAGATAGTACGTGCGCTGCCCCTCGACCAGGCCGTGGCGCGTCTCGGTGCGCGACGAGTCGCCGCCGAAGAATCGAAGAGACGTGAGCTGGAGCGGCCACGGCAATTCCGTGATCCGTTCGGCCGCGACCCCCACCAAGCCGATCCGCGGCACAATGGCCCTGGCCGTAGCTTGTAGCAAGACGCGGAGTAGCTCCTGAGATTCTACGAGTCGCACTCTGCTCCTCGTCCTCGCTTAATGGTCGTGGACCATGGCGCGGGTGAGGGAAAAGATGGCGTGCTTGAGTGGTCGGCAGGTCACCAGTACAGCGCGACAAACCCGACTTCGAGCTGAATCGGTGACATCCCAGAGTCAGGTTGCTGACGAGGAACCGGAGAGTGGTTCTGGGCGGGGGCCGGGAGTCGATCAATCCAGTCAGATCTGATTCTCAACAGCAGGTCTCGGTCGGCGTCCTCGCCCGCTACAGCCTGAGCGACGGGCTCAAAGGCACGACGCCGCTCCTCAATCGTCGTCGCGGATGCCAGTGCCGGAATGGCAGTTGCGACAGCCTCATTTACCGCGGTGGAATCTGGGGTTGTCCCCGAGGCAGTTTGGAGCGCAACCGCGAAGTTATCAAGTTGAAATTGAGCGGTGGCCCTTGCCTCAGGAGTTTCGACCGATTGGGTGTTGCCAAGGTCAAGCTGTTGTAGTGGTAGCACTACCTGGTCACGAAGATCAGGTGATAGGGATTCTAGAAGGTCCGCGATCTTGATCGGGGACCATGGTGACGAAAGTACCGGTCCTTCTGCCCGGGCGTAAACGGTGAAGGTGGACCCCGAGAACAACGTCCGGCGGAGGTCGCGCCAGAAGGAGTCAGACTCAGCAAAGCCAACCAGTTCGAGTGGTCTTGCACCTCCTCGTACTTCGTTGCCGAGAAGTTCTGTTGCGATTACGACCCGCTCACCGGCAACCTCGATGACGCTGTGGCTTGTGGCTAGCCCACGCATGGGGACGAGCCCAACGAGGAGTTCCCTGAGCACCTCGATCATCGGAGCGACCTCACGAACGTCCGCATCCGATATGCCAAACAGGTCCTCTCGACCGTTCATGAGATCAAGGATCGTAGTACCCATCGTGATGATCTTGAAGAACTGATCGGCTTCAATCTTGACGTCCATCTCCACGATGTCGCCACGATGGATGTCACTCAACGGGACGGCCAGCTTTGCTTTCTTCAATCTTCGGAGGGCGTTTTCAAGATCACGGTATGAGTGGATCGGCTTACGCGACCTACGCTTGATCCCCGAGATGTTGTGCAGGAGAACTCCGACGTCGCGTCGCCAGAGATCCCGGAACGTGCTTTGAATGACTGCACGCCGGACAACTTCGTTGGTAGAGGTCCGCGATGCCCCGAGGCGTGATTCCACGCTGGCACCGGCCTTCGCCGCACCTATGGTTCCCCCCAAACTATGGTCTTCCGTGCGTGAGAGCGTGTCGGTGACTGCCTCCTTAATCTCACCTTGGAGGCCAGCAAGAAGGCTAACGACACTCACTTCGTCCAGATAGATGAACTCACGGTGGCGGTCGCGGGGTTCATTGCGCTTGCGGTTCCAGATAGCCATCATTCTGCCTTCAGGTGGGTCTTGCGGTCGCGGTCAACCGCCTCAACGCCAATGAGGATGTCTTCCCAGGCGATGGATTTCCTATGGTCGAGAGTCGCAGCGAGACCTGCCTCGGTCCAGATCGCAGCGAGGTCGGCCGCTGTCCAGCCTTGCGTGAGTTGCGCGAGCGCTGACAAGTCTGGCCTCTCTCCGAAAAGCACCTTTCGACTCGATGCCGAGAGAATCTGAACCCGGTCTTCCGCAGACGGCAAGGAGAAGACGAGCTTGTGCCCCAACCGTCCAGGCCGCAAGAGCGCGTCATCGAGTGCTCCGGGAAGGTTTGTCGTCGCAATAATGAGCACTCGGTCGTATGCCACAAAGCCGTCGAGAAGAGACAGGAACTGCCCAACGAGCCGGTTGGTTGCCTCGTGATTCTGCTCACCCCGTTGTGTGTACAAGCTATCGATCTCATCAAAGAAAAGAATCGCGGGGCCGTTAGCTTGTGCATGCTCGAAGATCTCGCGGAGTCGCCGCTCAGTTTGGCCAACAAATTTGTCTACAATCACGGGCCCGCCGACGTTGTAGAAAGAAGCATTGAGCTTAGCGGCAAGACCCCGAGCAAGAAACGTTTTCCCGGTGCCGGAGGGGCCGCTGAAGAGCATGCCCTTGATGGGATTGACTCCTATTTTCCGCAACGGGTCGTCGGGCGAAAGAGCCACGGTCGCGAGATCGAGAGCACGGCGGACGAGCAATATGCTGCCGCCGAAATCCTCAAGGGACGTCGTGTTATCTTCCTTGCGGACAACAAGGGACTTTGGGTCGAAATCGTCCTCGCGGAGAAGGCTGAGGTCGTCAATGGGATCGTCTGCAACTACGGCGACTGGTTGGCCGTCTGGTCCGAGTCGGACCGTTTGCCCCTTCTCAAAGGGATCGTCGGCTCGCTGTCGGAAGTTATAGGTGGAGCCAGCTGACTTCACGACGATATCGGTGTTCCCAGCCCATACAACGGTTCCGGTGCGATCGCCAGCTGGCCATGATTCAGCAGCAAGCCGCTCGACTCGACCGTCGGCAAGCAGGAAGACGTCTCCGGGCTCTAGATCGGCTAAGCCCGGACCGTTGGCGCGGGCCGTGTTGCCGTTCCGCAACTCAAGTAAGACTGAGCCATCGACATTGGATAGGACCCGAAATAGCTGCCCTTCGACGATATCGGGCTCATCTTCCTCGAACTGACCTGGCAGCACAGCCGTCATCTGAAGTCTCTCGTGCGGACCGTCACGCTTGAGCCTCACAGCTCGGCAGCGCCCGGATCGGCAACGCGTCATCGGGGAGCGCAGAGGCCCCGATCACACGCCAGTCTTCGCCGAGTACGCCGTGGAAGCCGAACAAGCAAACGATAGAAACCCAGCGTTTGATCGAGTCAGCAACTTCAGCACGCAACTCTTCTTCGAATGGCGCGAAGTCCGCACCCTCTATCGTGCGCTGGTGATGGGCAGAGAGAGGAGGCGAGCTATTGATGGCCGCCCGCTCTGCCTCGTCCCACATCGCTCTCGATGATCGCGAGCTGACCTCTTTGCCGGAAACTTGGTCAAGATGGTGGTATCTGCCCGTGTCTGCGTAGTTCCTCAGCGTGCGAACCACCGCTGCCCAGACAGGGTCATTGTCGAGGGTGCAAATCCAACTGCGCAGCAACTGTTTCCGCTCCCAGTCGCCAGACTCGATTGCCTCGCGAAGCTCGGAACGTAGCCGCTCATCCATCTCGTCTAGGGCATGACCCCAGCCGTCACGTGTGAAGCCCATCTTCTTCGGCCAACCTTCACCTTTGGAGACGGCGGCGGTGCCAAGCGCGAGCTTCATCAGTCGTTCGACACCTATCGAGTAAGTCGCAAGGACAGCATCGAGGTCACGTTCGAGGGCTCCGTCTTGCCGCAGCAGTCGATCAGCGGATGCGAGCACGCTCCGCGCGGAGTTGACCTCGGGCAGTAACCCGTTGAGCCACTGTTGGCTTGTAAACCCTGACCCCTCGCGCATGACTCTAGGATATCGACATCAGCAGAATTTGCCGGGGTGCCGAGCAGCGGCGGAGTAGACTCAGATCGCGCACACGTGCATGATCACAGGTGAGTGCGTTTGGGGCACCTCGGCTATGCCGTGACGTCCTTCCGCGCGCAAGGCCTCACCACCGATACTGCCCACGTGCTCGTCGACTCGACCATGACCAGGGAGACCCTCTACGTGGCGATGACTCGGGGCCGGGACACCAACGTTGCCTATGTCGCCGTCGACAAGCCCGAAGCTTCCCACGACGGTCCGCATCCTGGCGAGAACGACGAAGTGACCGGCCGCGGCGTCCTCGCCGAAGTGCTGCAGTACTCCGGCGCTGAGCTTTCTGCGCACGAAACGATCGCAGTCGAACAAGAATCTTGGGGAACGATTGCCCAGCTTGCTGCCGAGTACGAAACGATCGCAGCAGCGGCGCAACGTGACCGGTGGGCATCTCTGGTGCGAGCATCCGGTCTCAATGCAGAACAAGCTGACGAAGTCATCGATTCGGATGCGTTCGGCCCGCTCACCACTGAGCTGCGCCGAGCCGAGGCCAACCATCACGACGTAGCAGACTTGCTCCCGCGTGTCGTCCGCGCACGTGGCTTCGGCGACGCAAACGACATCGCCGCGGTGATTCGACATCGAGTCGCTGCGGTAACTACGAGGGCTGCGGGATCGGGTCGTAGCTACTCTGCACCCAGGTTGGTCGCCGGGCTGATCCACGAGGCGATTGGCGCCATGAGTGAGGAGATGCAGCAGGCTCTCGTCGAGCGTCGTGATCTCATCGAGGAGCGAGTCGATGTAGTTCTTAACACCGCGGTCGCTGACTCGGCACCATGGATTGCAGCTCTCGGTGCCAAGCCCGCAGACGCGCAGTGCGCGGCCGCCTGGTATCGTGCAGCGTCCGTGATCGCCGCCTACCGCGACCGGTATCAGATCACGAGTGCCGCGGTACTCGGAGCCTCGCCCGATTCCACAACGCAGAAGGTCGATTACGCTCGTGCGGAAGCCGCTCTCCGAGTCATAAGAGATGCTCGTGCCCCTCGAACTCAAGAGCACGAACGGGAACGGGTACGGGAAACGCGCGGCCTCCGTTTGTGAGACTTGACGAATCGGAAGCGTCGTTGTCCCTTCGGCTGGGAGCAAGATCATTGTGAGCACAGGCTCGACCTGGGTGGAGTTGCTGGGCCTCCTTGATCGGTCAACGGTTTGGTACAGCTAGGGCGTGTCTCCCATATGGTTCGTGATTGATCCGCAATTGTGGACTCGTGGCATCTGTTGTGGGTTCTCGTTCTCGTCGACTAACTGATAGGCAATGGGCGCTGATCGCGCCGTTACTCCCATCGAATGAGGGACGGCGTGGTCATCCGTTTGGTGATGATCGTCGTGTCGTGGACGGAATGATTTACCGGTTCCGAACCTCGACTCCGTGGCGAGATATCCCTCGGGAGGAGTTCGGCCCGTGGCAGACGATCTGGAAGCGACACCGCCGCTATGCCAGCGACGGCACCTGGGATCGCGTGCTGCAAGCCCTCCTCGCGCAGGCTGACGCTGCAGGCCTGATCGATTGGGACGTGTCCGTGGACGCGACAATCGCGCGGGCGCATCAGCACGCCACGAACACCACGCGCCCCGACCAGGACACAGGGGGCATTGTCGAATTACAAGAATCTGCCGTTTGATGAGATCGAGCCCGCCGGTCACGGCATCGGCCGTTCCCGCGGCGGGCTGACGACCAAGATCCACCACGCGGTCGACGGTCACGGACTGCCGCTGGCGATCGTTGTCACTGGCGGGCAGCGCAACGATGGCGCGATGCTCGAACAAGTCCTGGACGATATCCGCGTCCCCAGGGTCGGTGGCGGCAGACCGCGCACCCGACCGGACGCGGTGCTGGCTGACAAGGCCTACGGCAGCGGCGTGAACCGGCGCATGCTCCGCGCCCGCGGGATTCGTGCGGTGATCCCGGAGAAGAGCAACGAGATCGCGGCCCGCAAATGCAAAGGACACAAGGGTGGACGTCCACCGAGCTTCGACGCAGGCGCGTACAAGGATCGCAACGTCGTCGAGCGCTCCTTCGCCCTTGTTAAGCAATGGCGCGGCATCGCCACCCGCTACGACAAACTCGCCATCACTTACCGAGCCGGTGCCGTCCTCCACGCCGTCCTCACCTGGGCAACACTATTGGGAGACATGCCCTAGCCCCGCCGCGGTTCCCGAACGAGCCGCACCCGAACGATAGGACGCACGACAGCGCCCTCCGCCACATCGCAGCGAGTGGTCGAACCTGTCGTGCGTCCTATCGTCACGGCCAGCAGGTTCGCTCGCACGGATCGCCCAGGCGAGCAACGCATCCTGTTCGCATGGATAGGCGCTGGGTTGCAACCGAGTTTGGCAAGGGCATCGAGGCCCTCGAGTATCAAACGGTCGAGGTGCCAGCGCCCGGTCCGGGCGAGGTCACCATCCGAGTTCGTGCGGTCAGCATCAATCGCTTCGACACAAAGATCATCAATATCCTCGACGATCCCGCGAAGCTTCCGTACCCGCTCGGTGCGGAGGCGGCCGGAGTGGTCGCGGCAGTGGGGCCGGACCCCGACCAGAACGTCAGCGGCGACGGACAGCTCGTCGCAGTCGGCGACGAGGTGATCACGTTCCGCGGACGCGGCACGTACGCGACCCGCTTCAACGTCGCGGCAAAGCACGTCCACCACAAGCCTAAGAGCCTCCCGTTCCCGCAAGCCGCTGGACTCTTGCTCGTCGGCACGACCGCCGCCGAGATGCTGTACCGGGTCAAGCCCAAGCGAGGCGAAACGGTGCTGCTGCATGGCGCATCCGGTGCCCTTGGCGAGAGCCTGCTGCAACAAGCCGCGAAGCAGTGCCTCGACGTGATCGGCACGTCCTCCGAGCGCCACTTCGATAACGTGCGGCGCTATGGCGGCACCCCGATTGAATACGGGCCAGGTCTCGCGGTGCGAGTGCGCGAGGCCTCCCGCGACGGCATCGACATCGCGCTCGACGCGGCGGGCACCGACGAGGCGACCAACGTCTCGCTCGAGTTTGTGCTCGACCGCAGGCGCATCCTCACGGTAGTGCGCGGTGATCTCGCCAAGAAGTACGGCTTCCAGTACATCGACGGCTCCGGCGAGGGGCGCGTGTACCGCGACGGGGTGAGCGCAGAGTTGCTTGCGGTGGCGGCTTCCGGTGAACTCGAGGTGCCGATCGCGCGCACGTTCGATTTGTCTGAGGCCAAGGTAGCGCTCGAGTACATCGCCGCCGGAAACGCTGGCGGAAAGATCGTGCTGACCGCCTAGTTTTCGCGCCTGGTTTCCTTCAGGCGTGATCGCTACCCTCTTGCAGTATGACGAAAGCGGATGCGCGAAGCGGCGACAATCACGGCGCGGACATGCGATGGGTGGCCACGAAGTTTGATGGGCTCGACTCGTTAGAGTTCCAGTCGTTCGAACTTCCGGAGCCCGCGGCGGATGAGATCACCATCAGGGTCGCCGCCGCCGGGGTCAACCCGATCGACCTCAAGATCCTCGGGCGGCTGAGCGACCCATCGCTCCTCCCCCGCCCGGTCGGCTACGAACTTTCGGGCGTCGTCGAGGCGATCGGTTCGGATGCACGGCCCGCGACCCCGGGGCTGAAAGTCGGTGACGAGGTCGTCGCGTTCCGCACGCCGGGTGGGTATGCGACGCGGATCAACGTGCCCGCGAAGGATGTTTTCGCGAAGCCCCCGACGCTCTCGTTCGACGAAGCGGCCGGACTGCTGCTCGTCGCCACGACAGCCGCCGAGATGCTCGACAAAGTGGGAGTGAAAGAAGGCGACACGGTTCTGCTGCACGGCGCATCCGGTGCCATCGGGGCGATCGTGCTGCAGCTCGCCGCCCGCCTCGGGGCGACCGTGATTGGCACGACTTCGGCTCGCAACGCGGAGAACGTCAGCCGGTTCGGCGGCATCCCGGTGGAATACGGCGAGGGCTTGGCCGATCGTGTGCGTGCTGCGGCTCCCGACGGCGTCACCGTCGCGCTCGATGCGGCCGGGACCGACGAGGCGATTCAGACTTCGCTCGAGCTCGTGAGTGACCGAAACCGCATCTTGACGATCGTGGTGCAGGCCGAGGCCGAAAAGCACGGCTTCCACCACGTTGGTGGCTCGAATCCCGACAGCGCGGCATTCCGGGATGCGCACCGGGCCGAGCTCATCGAACTCGCGGGGTCGGGCGAGCTGCAAGTCCCGATTTCGCATACGATTCCGCTCGAGGAGGCCAAGTTCGCGCTCGACCTCGTCGCACACGGCAGCGCATCCGGCAAGGTCGTGCTGCACCCCTAGGACGCTGCTGATTATTGGGGGTTCAGGAGTCCCCGCGAGTCGCTGAGGGCGATTTTTTGCTCTGCGACGGGGCGTCTTGTCGACTGCTGAACTGCCGGAATCGGATCTCGGTTCCGGCCCGATGGTCCGCCCAGGCCACCCGTGCCCGGCCGTGGCCGGTGGGAGGCAGCAGCCCTCCCTTCGCGGTGTTATCCAAGAACCCAGACCCCGTTCTGACTACTCAAGCCGAGAGTGAGGAGCCGTTTGAGGTTGATACCAGCCGCCCGGTTCAGCCACCAGGCGTTGTTCTTCACAACACCCCGGTAAGGAACCCGGCGGGCCCCGCGTGTCATCCACGCGATCGAGCGTTCAACCATGGGCCTGTGTTGTCGATAGACGGATTGAAAGTCAGGATGCAGGGCGCGCGCCCGGTGTTCACGTTGAATTTCTTGCTGTGGATGCAACACCATTTTGCGGCCGCGGGCGGCGGTCGTGCACTGGGCTCTCAGCGGGCAACCCGCGCAAGCCGCCCCGAAAGTGACCGTGCGTTTTGAGGTGATCGATCGAGTGATTCCCGCCGGGCAAATGACGGCGCGGTTGGCCTCGTCGATGGTGAAGTCATCAATGGTGAACCCGCCCGGGACGGCTCTGCTCAACGGCATCGGCTTGATGATCGGAACATGCCCAGCAGCGGTGACCTGCGCGAGGAGGTCACCACTGCCATAAGCAGAATCGCCGAGGACCTCCACCATGTCAGATCCAATGCTGGTGTCCGCGGCCACGAGCTCGACGCCGCGGACCGCGTCACTGTTCTGCGCCCCCGATGCTTTCGTCAACGCGGCCGCGGTCACCAGGCCGGTGTCGGGCTCGATCGCAATGTGGGCTTTGAAGCCGTCTTGTTTCTTCTCCCGGCTCTTGTGTGCGTGGCGAGTGTCGGGGTCAACGGTCGAGATCACCCTGTCGGGTGCGACCTTCCGGGCGATCCGCCAGCGCCCGTCCGTGCCGTCCGATCCCTCGGCCGGTTCAACGTCTTGACCTGCGACGAGAGCGAGGAGCGCGACCGTCTCCTGCTGCGGCTCCGTCAGCATGGTCGTGTCGATCGCCGCGAGCAATGCCAGCGCGTCGGTTACGAGTCGGGAGACAAGGTCGTCCCTGGCCGCTTTGTCATCCCAAGCGATGTCGGGTTTCCCCGGCTGGGCATAGTCATGGCCAGGCAGACCGGCCACGATCGTATCGGCTCCCGGGATCTCCCGACCGACCCGCCGGATCTGCGCAACCAACTGCGTCACCGTGTCCTGGCGGGCAACGGCATCATCCAGAATCGTCGAGTCCAACGCCCGACGCTTACGACCAGAGAGCGCCCCAGACCGCGCAATGACCTCAGCCACCGCCTCGAAAATACGGTGCGGGCGTGTGCTCGCGGCCAGGCGGCGGCGCCAATAGGTCAACACCGTCGGATGGAACGACGTTTCCGTCAATCCGAAACCACACGCCGCTTTCCAACGCAAATCAAACGTCACTGCTTCCGCTGTCTCCCGGTCCGACAACGAGTGCAACGTCTGCAACACCATCACCGAAGCGATCACGTCCGCCGGCGTCGACGGGCGTCCACGGCCCGAGGGAAACAAGTCCGCGAACGCGTCATCGGGGAACAACTCGTGCCGGTGCTCGGCCAGGAACGCGAACACCGACCCAACCGGCAACATGTGACCGGCGAACGCACCGACATCCAACAACTGACGCTGACCATCATCACGACCCTGCATAAATCCAGTCTTAAACACCGGCGCCAGGAACGACAGAGGCGCGCCTTAAACCGCCAAGATAAATCAGCAGTCTCCTAGGGGTGCTTCCCGAGTAGCGAAGCGTATCGAGGGGCGGTTCCCGAGTAGCGAAGCGTATCGAGGGGCGGTTCCCGAGTAGCGAAGCGTATCGAGGGGCGGGCCCCTACTCCTCAACGACCCCGGCCCCTACTCCGACTCCTCCGCATCCTCCTTCACGAGCCCGAGCCGGATGCGCCGCAGATCCTCGAGGAGCGCCCCAATCAGGATCCAGTTGCCTTCCTTCGGCGGTCGCATCTCGAGCGGTGCCGTGAGCGCAGGCACCATCGACGTGAGCGGATTCGGGTTCACGTCCGCCTCGTGCACGGCCAGGCGCACGTCGTGCGCCGCGCGGTCGAGCTGATCCGCGATATCGTGCGCGAACGGCTCCTCGGCAAGCGAGTCGGTGTAGTGGTCGTAGTAGGCGCGCGTCATGCCGAGCACCTGTGTCCCGATCGGCATCAGCACTTTTTCGAGCAGCCGCTTCATCTCATCGAGCTCATCGCGGTGCTTCGAACGGCGCGGATTCACCATCAGCGATTCGTACCCCTCTTCGATCGCCTTCTTCGCCGCCTCCTGCATCGGGCGTAGCAGCCGCGCCTCAATCATCAGCCCCTGCAATTCGCCCGACGTGTGCCGCGTGACCAGCGCATCCGCGAGCCGAACCATTGTCGCGGCCGTCTCATTACCGAGCGCCGCAACCTTGTCGCGCGCTGGCCCTACCTGCACGGGTGGCACGATGAGCATGTTTACGCCGATACCGATCACCGCACCGATGATCGTCTCCACGATGCGCAGCAGCGAATAGTCGAAGCTTCCCTGACCCAACGCGATGACCAACATGGCGCTGATCACCATCTGGTTCGCGACGCCAGGCGATGCCCGTACAAGCCACCCGAGGGCCAGCGCGGCAAGGATCGAAATGAGCACCGCCCAGGTCTCGGTGCCGAGCAACCACGTGCCGATGACAGCGATCACCACGCCAACGATCACGCCGAAGGATCGTTCGATACCCTTCGCGAGCGACTGATTGACGCTCGGCGCGACCACAAGCAGCGTCGCGATCGCCGCAAAGATCGGCATATCGACCCGCAGGATCAGGCTCGCCGCGAACCACGACAGCGCGATTGCGACCCCGGTCTTCGCGACCTGAAGCGCGGGGGCGCGTTTCGCCGAACGCAACGCCGAAGTCAGTTTCATGATTCTCAAGGCTAGTGCGGCCGCCTACTAGCTCGCTCTGTCACAATTCCGTCATGTCGAACCGTTTCGCGGACTCGCACACCTCGCACACGTCCGGTCACCAGCCACATGCCAGCTTTGCTGCCCCGGGACAATCCCCCGGCGCCGACGTCGCGGTCACGGTGCGTGACCTCCACGTTAAACGAGGCAAGACGCTTGTCTTTGACGGGATCGATGTGGACATTCATCAGGGCCAGATCACCGGGATGCTTGGGCCGTCCGGGTGCGGCAAGACCACGCTCATGCGCTCGATCGTCGGCGTGCAGAAGATTTCGGGCGGCACGGTGCGGGTACTCGGCGAGACTGCCGGGTCGAGGTCCCTGCGTCACCGAGTTGCCTACGACACCCAGGCAAGTTCGGTGTATTCCGATCTGACGGTCCGCCAGAATCTCTCGTATTTCGCGCGACTCGTGGGTGCATCTCGGGACGAGGTCTCGCGCGTGATCGCAAGGGTTGGGCTGGACGCGCAAGCGAGTCAGTCGGTCGCGTCGCTAAGCGGCGGGCAGGCGAACCGCGTGTCGCTCGGTATCGCTCTCCTCGGCGGCCCGGAGGTACTCGTGCTGGATGAGCCCACTGTCGGGCTCGACCCCATACTGCGCAACGAGCTATGGGACCTCTTTCGGGACATCGCAGCCGAGGGCACGACCATCCTCGTCAGCAGCCACGTCATGGACGAGGCGCTGCGCTGCGATCGACTGCTACTCATGCGCGAGGGGCGCATCATCGCTGACACCACTCCCGCCGGGCTGCTCGAGTCGACCGGGGCGGACGATCCGGATGCGGCCTTCCTCGCGTTGATCGACGGTGCCGATATTGATCACACGGCGAGCGCTACGACGCACCACGGCCGCCACGCGAAGGAGTCGGACCAATGAATCTCACACGAACCTTCGCCACGACAGGCCGAGTCTTGCGCCAACTCAGTCACGACCCTCGTTCGATCGCGCTCATGCTCATCGCCCCAAGCCTCCTCGTGGGCCTATTCGCGTGGTTATTTGACGATCAGCCCGGCGTATTCGACCGCCTCGGCGGACCGATCCTCGTGCTCTTTCCATTCATCGTGATGTTCCTCATCACGTCGATCACGACTCTCCGCGAGCGCCGCTCCGGGACACTCGAGCGACTCATGACGACGCCGATCGCGAAGGCCGATTTCGTGATCGGCTACGCGATCGCGTTCGGGCTCATGGCGGTGCTGCAGGCCGTGATCACGGTCACGTATGCCGTGCTGGTGTGTGGTCTCGAAGTTGAGGGCCCGGCCTGGGAGCTCGGCTCGGTCGCGGTCGTGGATGCGCTGCTCGGCACCTCGCTCGGCCTGCTTGCGAGCGCATTCGCCCACACCGAGTTTCAGGCGGTGCAGTTCATGCCCGTGATCGTGTTCCCGCAGGTTCTGCTCGGTGGCCTGTTCATGCCACGCGAGGACATGCCGGACGTGCTCTACGAGATCTCGAACTGGCTGCCGCTCAGCTACGCCATCGACGCCATTAATGCGGTGACGGCTGGCGATACCGAGTGGGATGTCTGGGGCCCGCTACTCCTGATCTTCGCGATCATGCTCGCCTGCCTGGCGTTGGCGTCCCTGACGCTGCGCCGCCGCACCGAGTAGACGCCGCCTGGCCAGCCAAAAAGAAGATGCCCGACGCAATCTTTCGATCGAGTCGGGCATCCCCTTTCACGGTTGCGCCGTGCCTAACGCACGCGGTGACCCGTCTCCGGGTCAAACGCGATGATTCCGGTTTCGTTCACCTCGAAGGTGAGCTCTTCACCAATCTCCGGATGCGCGCCCTTCGGCAGTCGCGCCGTCCACGACGAACCGTGGCCGGTGCCGTAGACGTACGTGTCCGAGCCAAGTTCCTCCACGAGTTCGGTCGTGATCCGGATTCGCGTTGCGAAACCGATCTCGTGGTCGGGGGTCTCGCCTGGCAGCGCGATGTAGCGCAGGTCCTCGGGACGGATGCCGAAGGTCAGCTTCGACGCGTTCTGGCCGTCGGTCACGCGGAACGGCAGCGTGACGTCACCAACCCGCGCGCCTTCGGTTTCCGACCATGTGCCTTCGACAAGGTTCATCTGCGGCGAGCCGATGAAGCCCGCAACGAACAGCGTCTCGGGCTGGTCGTATAGCTCGCGAGGAGTGCCGACCTGCTCGATGCGGCCCTTGTTCATGACGACGACGCGGTCACCCATGGTCATCGCCTCGGTTTGATCGTGCGTGACGTAGATGGTCGTGACGTCGAGCTTGCGCTGGAGGTCCGCGATCTGCCCGCGAGTCTGCACGCGAAGCTTCGCGTCCAGGTTCGACAGCGGCTCGTCCATGAGGAAAACCTCGGGACGACGCACGATCGCCCGGCCCATCGCCACGCGCTGGCGCTGGCCACCCGAGAGCTCACGCGGCTTGCGGTCGAGGAGCTCGTCGAGCTCGAGCAGTTCGGCGGCTTCCTGGATGAGCTGCTTGCGCTCGGCCTCCGGCACCTTCGTGTTCTTCAACGCGAACTCGATGTTGCCGGCGACGGTCATGTGCGGGTACAGCGCGTAGCTCTGGAATACCATCGCGACGTCTCGCTGGCTGCCGTCGAATCCCGTCACATCGCGGTCGCCGAAGATGACGCTTCCGGATGTGGGGAACTCGAGTCCGGCGAGGATGCGCAGCGTGGTCGATTTCCCGCATCCGGAGGGGCCGACCAGGACGAGGAACTCGCCATGGTTGATTTCGAGGCCGATCGAATCGACCGAAGGCCGATCAGCACCCGGGTAGGTGAGGGTGACGTCATTCAACGTGACGGTTGTCATAGTGTGATCGCAATTCTTTCTTCGGGGCCCGACGCCGCCGGGCCCCGAAATTCGAGGCGTGAACTAGCCTTCGAGTGCGGACTTGAGGTTGGTGTCGTACAGGCCCTGCAGCTCGGTCTCGAGGTCGGTCAACGCCGTCTTCACGTCCACGTCGGTCGTGAGGATTTCCTGGAGGCTCGTCGCGAGGGCGAGGTCGCCACCCGGGAGGAATACGCGCATGAAGTCCTGCGTACGCGTGCGGGTCTCGAGCTGCTGGACGGCTACCTCGAAGTTCGGGTTCTCGGCGTAGAGTGCGCTCGCGTCGGCGTCCGAGCGAACGGGCATGTAGCCGGTTGCGGCCGAGAAGTCGACTGTGTTCTGTGCGTTGGTGAGGTAGTCGGCGAGCATCGCGGCCGCCTTCTGCTCTTCCGGCGTCGACTGCGCCGAGATCGAAACGCCGGCACCGCCGGTGGGGACGACGAGCTCCTGCTCGGCAGGGCCGCCAGGGAGGAAGGCCACACCAACATCGAAGGTCGCGGTCTCTGTCACGCCGCCGAGCGAGCCGGTCGAGCCGATGAACTGGCTCGTCGCACCCGCGGCGAAGTCGTCAGCGGGCGAGCCGCTCGAGACGTTTGCCCAGCCATCCTTGACCGCATCCTGCGCGAACTGCACGGCCTCGACCGTGCCGTCGCTCGTGACGAGGCTCGGGTCCCACTCGTCCGACCAGCCGCCGCCGTAACCCCACACGAGGTTGTTCATCATCCAGGCCGGGTAGTCCTCGGCGGACGGGAAGCTGAACGCGATGTCGGTGACGCCAGAGTCGATCAGCTTTTCGGAGTTTGCCTTGACTTCGTCCCAGGTCGTCGGGGCATCGGCGATGCCAGCCTCGGCGTACTGGTCCTTGTTGTAGTAGTAAATGGTGGTCGAGCGCGCGTAAGGCACGCCGTAGTGCGAACCCTCGTAGAGGTAGTCGTCAAACAGCGTGGTGTTGTAGGTGCTGGTGTCGGCGCCGTTCGCCTCGAACACCTCGTCGACGGGAAGCAGCGAGTCGTTCACGTAGTTGGTGAACCAGGTGGCGTCGGAGAGCACGACGAGGTCGCCCGCGTCACCCGAGGTCTGTGCGGTCTGGAACTTCTGCGAGACCTCTTCGTAGTTGGCGCCAGCGGTGACGATCTCAACCTGGATGCCGGTTTCGGCGGTGAAGGCGTCGACGATCTGCTTTTCGACCGCCTGCGAACCACCGGGGTGGTTCGTCCAGAAGCTGATCGACTGCGCGGGCTCGACTGCGGACCAGTCGGTCGCGGCTGCGGCCGCGTCGGTGCCGCCACCGACGGCGGGGCCACAGGCGGTGAGGCCGAGGGTTACGGCGCCGAGCGCCGCGAAGGCCGCGGTGACGCGCTTCGCACGCGTCGAGGGGATGTGCTTGGTCATGATTCTCCTAGGTGTTGAGAGATGCGAGAGAGTGAATCGAGGGATGAAGGATCGGGTCGCGCAACCGCGGTTACTTGACGGCGCCCTGGGTGAGTCCGGAGACGATGAATCGCTGCAGCGCGGCGAACACGATGAGCACCGGCAGGATCACGAGGACAGCGCCAGCCATGAGGTAGCCGTAGCTGCCGGTCTGACCCTCGACGGATTGCAGCAGGTTGAGCCCAACCGGCAGCGTCATGTTTTCCGCCGAGTCCGTGATGATGAGTGGCCACATGAAGTTGTTCCACTCACCAACGACCGTGACGAGCGCAACCGTGGCGATCGTCGGCGCCGAGATCGGGACGACGATCTGCCACAGCCGCTTCCAGTGCCCCGCACCGTCGAGCGCGGCCGCCTCCATCAGGTCCTTCGGCAGGGTCTTGTAATGCTGGCGAAGGAGGAAGGTGCCGAAGGCCGTGCCCAGGGTCGGCAGGATGATGCCCCACAGGGTGTTGCGTCCGCCAAGCGACGAGATGGTCATGTAGTTCGGCAGGAGTGCTGCCTCGGCCGGGACCATGAGGGCGACGAGCACCGCGAGGAAGACGATGTTCTTGAAGCGGAAATCGATGAACACGAGGGCGTACGCCGTGGTGATCGCGAGCACCACCTTGACGATCGAACCGACCCCGGTAACGATCACGCTGTTCAGCATGACGCGGGCCAGCGGCACCGTCTCCGCGACGTGTCGATAGTTGTCAAGGGTCGGGTTCTGGGGCCACAGCGTCGGGGCCGTCGTGACGATTTCCGTCGGTGGTTTGAAGGATGCGATGGCCATCCACAAAAGCCAGGGCTCTTTCAAAGTCCGGTGATGGTTCTGATCGTGTTCGGGCGTGTGCCAGCATGGCGCAGGGCCGCGGTGATGTTCGTCGCGCCAGCCAAACGGTGCACGGTGATCGCTAGGTTTCGGATCGTGGCCATCAAGTGCGCGGCGTTGCCGGTACGGACCTGGGAAGCATCTTCGCGGTAGGCGGTATCGCGGATCCAATGCAACCGGTTCTCGATACCCCAATGCCCGCGAATGTAGCTCGCTAGGGCGGCGGGGCTGGCCTGTTCGGGTGGCAGCGAGGTGATCACGAACACGTGCTCGCGCGTGGACTCGCGGGTGCGGGGGTTGGTGCGGTCGCGCGTCAATCGCATTGTTTGTGCCGCGTGCGGGAACCTGATTCGCGTCGGGGCGGGCAGGCAGGTCGCTTCCCAGCGAGTGATCCTGCCGTGTTTCTTCTCGGTGTCGAGAAAGCCGGGTTGGTGGTGGGCCCAGTTCTGCTGCATGATCCGATCGCGCAGTGCTCGCTGGTTCGATTTCACGGTGAAGACATAGTGTGCGCCGTGCTCGTGTAACCAGTGTGCGTGGGATGTTTGGGTGTGGAGCGCGTCCGCAGTGACGATCATCCCCTGCAGGTCACCGAGCCTGGCGAGCAGGATCGGGAAGTGCGGGATCTCGTTCGTTTTCTCCGGGATGGGTTCTTGCTCGATCACACAGCCGGTACCGTGATCGAACGCGGCCATCAGGAACACGCGTTGCCCGTTGGCGTGTTTCGCGCCGCGGACTTCTTTGCCGTCGATGGCGACGACCTTGCTGGTGACGGAGTGCTGGTTGCGGGTCCACGCGCCTAAGTGTTCGTCGAGCCAGACCGGGTCGGCGCTGGTCGCGACGCGGTGCATCGTGGCGAGGGAGGGGGTTCGTCCTGATGGGAACGGCCGGGTTTGGGCTTGGTGGGCGGCCCATTCGGTGATCATGGTGAGGGATTTTGCGCCGCAGAGTACCGCGGCCACGAAGATGCTGAGGAGTTCCGCGAATTCGTACCGGCAGCCGCGTCGGGAGCGTGGGTCTGGGGTGGTCGCGAGGAGATTGCGGAGGGCCTCGAAATCGATTTCGGGGACAGCCTCGAAGTCGGTCGGAGCAGTGGTGGTGGCGCAAATCAGGTCGATCAACG
This sequence comes from Gulosibacter molinativorax, assembly GCF_003010915.2. Classification (NCBI taxonomy): domain Bacteria; kingdom Bacillati; phylum Actinomycetota; class Actinomycetes; order Micrococcales; family Microbacteriaceae; genus Gulosibacter; species Gulosibacter molinativorax. Next base: position 2,302,820 of record NZ_CP028426.1, read on the forward strand.
ATGATGACATGTGAGAACTCCTGTGTTCCAACGGTTGTGGTAACCACCGGATTAACAGGAGTTCTCATCGGTTAAAAGCGGCCACGCCGCGCGCACGCCTCATCCAGGACTTTGAAAGAGCCCTGCACAAAAGCGGCGTCACGATAATGACAAGCGCGATGAGAATGGGAATATAGCCGCCGAAAATAGTGGCGGAGATGTTCCGCTTCGAGAACGCGTCGCGCCAATCCCCGGTGGACTTCCGTCGGGAGCCGTTGGGCTTACGCCCAGCGGCGAGTGCTGCGGGCTTTGAAAGCTGTGTAGAGGTCATGCGTAGTGCACCCGCTTTTCGACGAATCGCATTTGGAAGGCCGTGATCGCGAACAGCACGACGAACAGGACTACGGAGATCGCCGCCGAGTACCCGGCGTTCTGGTACGGGCCGAACCCTTGCAGGTACAGCTCAAACACGATCGTGTTCGTGCCGTTGCCGGAAGGCGTCATGATCTTGAGCAGGTCAAACGCCTGCATCGAGGCCAGGATGTTCGTGACCGTGAGGAAGAAGACCGTCGGCGACAGCAGCGGCAGCGTTACCTTGAAGAAGCGAGTCAGGGGGCCGGCGCGATCGATCTTTGCCGCCTCCATGAGGTCACTCGGGATCGACTGGAGTCCGGCGATGAAGACGACGGCGCAGTAGCCGAGGTTCTTCCAGACGTAGACGATGATGACCATCACGAGCGCGAGGTCCTTGTCGAGGTACCACTCCGGGGAGGTCGAACCGATGGCACGCAGCACGTGGCCGAGCAGACCGAGCTGCGGGTCGAAGATGAAGTTCCACACCATCCCGACGCCCACGCCCGAGAGCACGTAGGGCGAGAAGATCGCGGTGCGGCTTGCGGTAACGCCGGGGATCTTCTGGTTCAACGCGAGGGCGATGAGCAGTCCGAGCACCATGGATGCGATTACCGTCACCACGGTGAAGATGATCGTGACGCGCCACATCTCGGTGCCCTCAGGCGAGGTGAAGAGCCGCACGTAGTTGTCGAGGCCGGCGAACGAGGCGTTCGCCGAACCCATCCGCCAGTTCAGCGTCGAGTAGTACATGTTGCTGATCAGCGGGAAGTAAATGAATACCAGGATGAGCAGCAGGTTCGGCCCGGCGAACGCGAAGAAGAGCGCGGTGTCCTTGCGCTTCTTGCGACGGCGGTACGTTTCTGGATCGATGGCCGGATGTTTACGCGCACCGTCCGCGGGCGGGCTCGACCCATCCCGAGGTTGCGTACTACGGCGCTCGGAAGCGGCCGTAAGAAGAGAGGTCACGGGAGTCCTAATGGGAAACCGCTGGCGACGACTGGGAAGGATTCCGCCCGGGGGATCGTCGCCTACGTTGCCACCTGAGTGATGGTGGCGGACCCTGCTAAACCCCGGATGTCGGTGAGATATCCCGCAAGTAACCGATCCGGGACGAAGAATGATTACTCAATGAACTTGTGGTGGCGGACAGCGCTGCGGCGGTGAAAGACGTTCATTTCCTGTCGTGAATAGTGTTTAATCTTTCGCCGACTCTGCGGCCCTCCCGCAGCAATTCCGCAATCCAACGCCGCGTCTTGCTACCTTGCCACTACTATGACGACGCCCCGCATGAACTGCGCAACCCGCGCCGCCGCCATCCTCCGGATGAAGCGCAGCGCCGACGACGGCCGCGCCCTCGACCTCCTCGTCATCGGCGGCGGCGTCACGGGCGCGGGCATCGCGTTGGATGCGGCGAGCCGCGGACTCGAGACTGCCATCGTCGAGGCACAAGACTGGGCTTCGGGCACCTCGAGCCGCTCGAGCAAGCTGGTCCACGGCGGCCTGCGCTACCTCGAGATGCTCGACTTCAAGCTCGTGCACGAGGCACTCACCGAGCGCGACCTGCTGTTGACCACCCTCGCGCCGCACCTCGTCCGCCCGGTCGCCTTCCTGCATCCGCTCATCCGCCCGCTCATCGACCGCGTGTATTTCGGCACCGGCATCGCGCTCTATGACGTACTCGCGACCCTGCGGCCGCGACCGCGCGCGGTGCCCTGGCACCGCCACGTCAGCCCCCGCGAGCTCGGTACGGTCTTCCGCGGCATCAAGCGCGACGCCGCGGTCGGGGCAATCCAGTACTGGGATGCGAAGGTCGACGACGCGCGATTTGTCACGACCCTCGCACGCACCGCGGTAGGCCACGGGGCCCATGCGGCCACGCGTGTGCGGGTGGTTGGGTTGCGCAAGGATGCGCAGGGTCGCGTCGACGGCGCAACGCTGGTCGATCTCGAAACCGGCGAACAGTTCGATGTCCGCGCGAAGACGGTGATCAGCGCGACCGGTGTCTGGACCGAGAAGACGCAGTCACTCGCGACCGATGGTGGGCTGCAGGTGCTCGCGTCGAAGGGCATCCACATCGTCGTGCCGAAGGACCGCATCGAGGGCGGCCGCGGGTTGATCCTGCGCACCGCGACGAGCGTGCTCTTCGTGATCCCGTGGTCTCGCTACTGGATCATCGGCACGACCGACACGCCCTGGCGAGAGGACCTCGCGCATCCGGTGCCAAACTCACGCGACATCGACTACCTGCTCGGCGAGGTGAACCCTGCGTTGCGTGTGCCGCTGACCCGCGAGGACATCGTCGGCAGCTGGGCCGGGCTTCGGCCGCTGCTGCAGCCTCGCATCAAACCCGGCACGCGTTCGGCGAAGGTGTCGCGGGAGCACACGGTGGCGGCCCCGGCGCCGGGGTTCGTCTCGATCGCGGGCGGCAAGCTCACGACGTATCGGGTCATGGCGAAGGATGCGGTTGACTTCGTGCTCGGATCCGTCGCTCGCCGACGCCCCTCGAGGACGCATTCGCTGCCGCTGGTCGGGGCGCGCCGCCTCGATGATGCGGTAAAGGATGCGATGACACTGACGAGCCGGCTGGGTCTGGATTCCTCGTTTGCGGCGCACCTCGGGCGTCGATACGGGGCGGATGTGGCCGAGATCGCTGCGCTGTGCGAGGCGGATCCGGCGCTCGCGCGGCCGCTGGAGCATGCGCCCGCGTACCTTCGCGCCGAGATCGTGTTTGCGATCCGCGCCGAGGGCGCGCTGCATCTTGATGACCTCATCGATCGCCGCACGCGCATCAGCTTCGAATACCCGGACCTGGGGGCCGCTGCGGTGGATGAAATCGCCGACCTCGCCACGTCCGAGCTGGGTTGGTCGGCCGAAGAACGCGACACGGAGGTGAGTGCCTACCTCGCGTCGACCGAGGCCTACACGCTCGCCACTTCGCAGCCCGACGACGCTGCCGCCGCCGTGGCGCGGACTTCCTGCTAGCTCAGTTAGTCGGTGTCCGGCTCATTTTCGACGCCGAGAGTTTGCCACTGACCGAAGTTAATGCCGCCGTTAGGAATCCGCCATTCCGTTCGCCCGTTTGCAGTCCGTCCATGGACGACCGCTGCAGCTGCGGATGGCGAAGCGAATACGTAGTCCTGGGTAAACCTGGCGGTTTGCCCGTCATCGGAATCGACGACTACTCCGGTCTGCTTCAGTTTCGGAACGAGCTGTTCGTAAGTATGCGCCGCTGTACTGATCCATTGTTTCCGGACCATGGACCCCTCCAGGACCGTAAATTCACCATCAATCTCACGCGCTTGAGCGTGAATACCGTGCTTCTTTGAAACGATCTCAAAAATGGGAGATTCCGTTCCGGATTCTGCGGCGACTTCAGTTACCGGCGAAATCGACTTCTTAGCAGGCTTAGTTGTGCGGAAGATGTTCACTCCTAGAACAGGCAACACAATCTGTGCCTGTGAAATGAAGTACTCCATGTCGGAAATATCGGATTCCGGCAGGGGCTGCTGTCCAGGCGCGGTACCGTTTACGAGCCGCGCACGCTTTGCCTCAGTCGCGAGTGCGATGAATCGGGACTCAAGGTATCGAGCGTGCGCCTTGGTGAGGTTCGAATCCTTGCTCGTTAGGAGAATCGCGCGCTCCCAGAAGTCCTTTCCGCCTTGTTCCTCGGGTCTGGAGTGTTGATATAGGCGTCGGCTGACGTCATCACCTTCCCCGATATACGCGACCATGCCTCCTACGCTGTCTGGGTCTTCCCCGAGGAGCAAGTAGATACCGGTCCGGCTCGCTTCGGGACGTTTTGTTAGCTTTGCCAGATCGGACCGGGGTGCAGCGACAACATGGCCGGTCCAGTTCATGATCTCCGCAGTGATGAGCCCGCCAGGCGTTCCTTCGGAAAGAAATAACCGTACCGATTTACCAACGCTCACGCTGACGCCGCCTTCTCGAATCTCTGAGAATTGTCACCTATTTCGTTTCACCATAGTCCGCACCACCGACATGAAATCGGGATCCGGGAAACTGCGCTGGGCCGGTCGAACGCGAGGTTCGACCGGCCCAGTCTCGATTCGTGGCTGCCTAGAAGCGGTAACCGCGGTTCTTCAGGTACGCGTGTACCGTCGGGTCCTCGGTCTTCGCGAGCCAGTCGAGCAGCTCGTTGGATGCAGACGGCGCCGAGGCCAGGTACGGCCACAGCTCCTTGTGCTCCTTCATCCAATCGAGCTCGCTGGATGCGGTGTCCGGGTCGAGTGCCTTACGAGCCGCAGCCGCGAGATCCACTTGCTCACCCGAGTTGGCCGAGGCGTTTACGGGCTCGTGCGCGCCGGTCTCGGTGGATGCGCTGGCCTCGTTCTGTGCGCCCGTCATGCCGGATGCGTTGGCCTCGCTGGATGCGTTGGCTTGGCTGGGTGCGCCGCCATCGTTGGTTCCGACCGCCGAGTTGGACGCAGTCGCCGAACTGGACGCATCCGCGGTGCTGGAGACATCAGGCTGCTCGGGAGCACCCGCGTCGGCCGATCCCCAATTGCCTGAGGGATTGTAGGTAGCCGGCTCTTCGGACGTCGCCGCGTGATGGGCTTGCTGACGCTTTTCAGACTCACTACCGAAGGGACTCCGCGGCCCATCCTGGCGGGCGGCCTCGGTGTTGGATGCCTGCGTCGGTGACTGGGACGATGCCGGTGCGAACGGGGCCTGCCCGAAAGCAGGCTGGTCGCCGTGGGCAGCGGTCGACGAGGCAGCGTGCGCTCCCCCGCCGGCCTGCTGCGAACCCGCATCCTGCTGCGAACCCTGCCCGAAGCCGGGCACAGCGCCGGTCGGCTGGTTGTAACCCGGCTGGGGATGCGCCGACTGCGGCTGCGCGTACTGCTGGCCAGCCTGCTGGCCGGCCTGCTGCCCGGCCTGCTGCCCGGCCTGCTGCCCAGCCTGCTGGCCTTGGGCGCCGGTCGGACCTTGCTCTTGCCCGTAACCGCCCTGGGGAGGCTGGTTCGGAACGCCGTAGCCCGACTGGCCCGCCGCATCCTGACCGTACTGGCCTTGCTGCCCTGACTGCTGGCCGCCGTAATTCGGCTGCCCCGGTTGTTGGCCAGGCTGGCTCGGCTGACCCTGCTGGCTCGGCTGGCCCTGATGACTCTGCTGGCCAGGCTGGCTCGGCTGGGCCTGGTACCCCGGCTGGCTCGGCTGGGTCGGATATCCCTGCGGGCCCGGCTGACCGTAGGCCTGACCCTGACCCTGACCCTGCTGGCTGTAACCCTGGCCTGCTTGACCGTAGCCCGGCTGGCCCTGACCGTATCCCTGCTGCGGGTGCGCGCCCGGCTGCCCCGCGGGCTGCTGCCCATATCCCTGCTGCCCATATCCCGGCTGCCCGTAGCTCTGCTGCCCGTAGCCCTGCTGCCCGTACCCCTGTTGCTTGGTGTTAGTCCCGAACTTGAGTGCGGTCCCAGCGCTGACGAAGTGCTGACGCACTTCCTTCGGCAGGATGAGCCCGAGGGTCAGGATGACCGGCAGGAGGAACATGGTCGTTGTCGGGTAGATCGCGGCCACGACTGAGGAGTAGTCGATGTCGTCGAGGCGCTGGTCGACGAGCGCGAGGATCATCAGCACGAAGCCGAGCAGCGCAGAGCCACCCACCATCGCGACCAGCTGAGCCTGCGACGCCTTGATCTGCGGGCCGCGCACCGAGAGGTACGCCAGCACCGAGGCCGCCGCGATGACGAGTGCGAGCACCATCATGAAGATAGTGAGGACGCTCCGGCTCCCCTCGAGTTCGAGGATGCCGAAGAAACCAAGATCCTTCGGGATCAGCGCGTAGATCGCAACGAGGATGTACCCAACGGCACTTGCCGCCACCACAAGCAGACCCAGGCCGAGGGCACTGAACCAACGCTGCGTCGGATGAATGGGCTTGCGGTCCGCGAGCGCATGCGGTGTGATCGCGAGGCCGGCGAGCGGTGCGGTGAACACGAGGAGGTACGGAACGAAGAGGAAAGTCGCGGTCGATTCGATTCCTCGGATCGAGAAACCGAGGCCGAACGTGCCGTCAATCAGGATCGCGGCCGCGGCAGCCATGCCGACGGCCAGCATGAGGAGGCGTCCCGGTTCCGAACGAAGAGCGAAGAGCGCGATCGGGAAGATGACGAACGACAGCGCCACGACGAGGAGACCAAATACCCCGAGCGTGGGGGTGAAGAGTTCGACTTCCCCCATCAGGATGAAGGATGCGATGATCCAGGTGAGGAGCCCGATGGCAACGATGCCGCCAAAGAGATAGAGCAAGATCTTGCCGGAGAGCCCCATGATGCGGCCGAGCGGGGACTGCGTTCCACCGAGGACGCGCAGTTCGTAGTCACGCGCCTGAATCGCCAATGTCGAGCCGAGCAGCGCAATACCCACGCCGTATCCAACGCCGAAGAAGGCGATGTCGTTGAAGGCGCCATCCGCGGCCTTGAAGCCGGTGATGATGTCGATCACGACGTAGACGATCACCGTGACGATGAGCGGGATCTGAGCCCCTGCGCGAACGTAGTACGTGAGTTGCGGCGACATTGGCAGTAGGCCAAAGCGCGCCACGAGCTGGAGGATCGCGCCGAGCGCGGCGACTAGCACCGTAATCATCGGGCCGACGTTCGCCGCGGTGAGCGACACGTTCCCGAGGTCCGAGGTGTCGAGGCCCCAGACCATCACGAGCGAAATGATCAGCAGTACGGGCGCACCAATGTCGCGCACCCAGTCGAGTGTCGAGCCCTTCACGGCCTGCGGGGCCGGGCGGCGCGGAGCTTGCTGCTGGCCGAAGCCCGGCTGGCCCTGCTGGCCGAACTGCTGGCCGGCGCCTGGCTGGCCCGGGCCTAGCTGACCGTAGCCCTGCTGACCAGGCTGGCCAGTGTGCCCTGGCTGACCAGGCTGCTGCCCCGCCGCCGGCTGAGCAAACTGCTGACCATACGGCGACTGATTCGGGTGGCCGTATGCATCCTGCGACGCACCGGGTTGGCCCTGCGGCTGAGCCGGAGAGGGCTGACCCCACTGCTGCTGGCCCTGTGGCTGCTGATTCTGCTGGCTCTGGTTCTGGGGGCCGCTCTGACCAAACTGGCCGTGCTGGCCGTTCGGACCGGCTCGCCCGCCACCTTCTGGCGGGGTCCAATTGCTGTCGGTCACTTACAGACTCCTTCACACGCAGAGCCGGGCTCCGCGGATTGTCTTACGTCCTGAAGGCATCGACGAGTGGCCGGAGCTTCTCGGCTGGCGAGTTTGGCCACGGTGATCGCCCCAATTCCCGAGCCTACCGGCCTGATTCTTCGCTCCGGCGCTCTTCATCCAAAGTTCGCCTGCTCGGCTGCGAAATATACGCCGCGGGTCGCAGCCCAGGTGACTCCGTTATCCACAGACAAGCAAACCTTAGGAAGGTTAGCTTGGTTTATGTGATCCTTGTAAAGCACTCTAAAGTCAGCAGAGTTCACAAGGAGTCCCGTTGGATCCGCTCGACAACCCGTACACGCCGAACGCCGGTGCAACTCCTGAAGTAATGATTGGGCGCGACGACCAAGTTGCGACCTTTCGGATGTTGCTACAGCGCGTTGCTCGAGGCCGCCCCGAACAATCAATGATTGTCACAGGACTCCGTGGCGTTGGAAAGACAGTTCTCCTCAACAGGTTCGAGAAGATCGCCAACGAACTTGATTGGGAAGTAATCGCGTTCGAAGCAAGTAAGCATGACGATTCACACTTTCGTCAAACGATGTTCACGCAGTTGAGAGGGGCATTGCTACGCCTATCGCCTCGAAAACGCTGGGACGAGTGGGCCCAACGTGCTGGTGAAGCCCTCAGCGCCTTCGCACTCAGCGTTGATCAAACGGGAACCTTCTCTTTGTCCTGGGATGTGCCTCCTGCGGAGGGTATTGCGGACCACGGTGATATTGCACTTGATCTGATCGACGTATTAGTTGCGATAGGCAAAGCAGCACAGAATAGGGAAAAGGGGCTCGCCATACTTATCGACGAGATCCAGTTCCTATCAACTCCGCAGCTCGAAGCGCTAATTCAATCGATCAATCGAACAGTCCAGTTGAACCTGCCGGTTGCCTTCGTTGGCGCCGGACTCCCCCAAATTGCTAAGCTTGCGGGCGATGCCAAATCGTATGCTGAACGGCTGTTCAAGTTTCCGCACATAGGGGAACTTTCCGAACTTGACGCCGGGTTAGCGTTCACAGAACCTGCGCAAACCGAAGGAGTCATGTTCGATGAAGCGGCCGTGAAACTTGCAGTACAGATCGCGCGAGGCTATCCCTACTTCATCCAGGAACTCGGCTATCAAGTGTGGGCCGTGGCGGAGGGCAACAGAGTCACGGTCGAGGACGTCGTGGCCGCGCAAGAGGCGTATGAGATGAAACTCGATAGCTCGTTTTTCCGTGTCAGGCTTGATCGCGCGACTCCTCTACAAGCGGCATATATGCGGGCGATGGCCCAACTCGGACCCCACCCACAAAAAGCAGCGGATGTGGCAAAACTCCTTCATCGCGAATCCACACAAATTGCACCGACGCGCGCGGAACTTATCGAAATGGGGCTTCTCTATACTCCTGACCACGGATACGCGGCTTTTACAGTCCCGGACTTTGATAAATTCATGCTCCGCGCGATCCCAAGACTCGAGGTTCCTCCAATCCAGAGACGTCGGAAACGCGGCTAGCGATCAGCGTCGCCGCGGCTCTTAGACTGTCAATTCGATCCATCGCGAGTCGGAGCACCGGCCTAGCATTGAAATCATGAACGAAATCACTCCCAAAGACCTCTACGAGCTCGGCACCGACGTCACGCTGATCGACGTCCGCGAGCCCAATGAGGTCGCCGAAGTCCGCGTGTCGTACGCCAAGAGCATCCCGCTGAGCGAGCTCTCCGAGCGCGTCGACGAGATCCCCGAGGGCGCCTACATCATGTGCCACGCGGGTGGCCGCTCGGCGCGCACCGTCGAGCACCTCGAACGGCTCGGCAAATCCACGATCAACGTGACCGGCGGCATCTCCGAATGGGAGCAGGACGGTCTACCCGTCGAGCGCGGCTAACGCTGTCCCCTGGTGGCTGGCTTCGACGATCGGCCACCCGCCCCGGGCACCTACGCCGCGCATCCACTAAGCAGCCTCGCGCTCACCCCGCACCGCGGGCAGCCACGCGATCACGTACCGAGCCGCGAGCATCACGGCCGCCGCAATCAGCACGAGGCCCCATTCCTCGAGTCCGAGCGGTGCCGTGCCGAAGAACTCGCCGATGAACGGCACATAAACGATCGCCAGCATCAGCACGGTCGCAACCAAGACCGCCAGCCAGAACCACCGGTTCCGCAGCTGGATGCGGCTAAACGCGCCGTGCACGCTCCGGCGGTGAATGATGTTCACAAACTGCGTCACAAGGATCGTGACGTACGTGACCGTCGAGGCGAGCTGCGCGGAAGTGTCGGTCGCGGCGAGCCCCGCGGGATCGACCCCGTGCATCCGATACGTCAGTAAATAGCCCGCGAGCGCAAGCACGCCCATCACCGTGCCGCTCAACCCGACATCGAGCAGGGTCCGGCGGTTCAGGATGCGCGCCCGCCGGTCCCGAGGCGCCCGCCGCATCGTCTCGCCCTCCTCGGGGTCCGAGCCGAGGGCCGCAATCGGGAGGATCTCTCCGAGCAGGTCGATCGCAAGAATCTGCAGCACGTTCAGCGCCACGGGCACGCCGGCGACCGCGGCGAGCGCGAGGCTCACCAGGTTGACGACGAGCTCGGCGGCATTCGTCGTGAGGCAAGACAGCACGCCCTTCGCGATATTCGCGTAGATGCGCCGGCCCTCGCGAATGGCGCGCACGAGGGATGCGAAGCTGTCGTCGAGCAGGATGAGGTCAGCCGACTGCTTCGCGACGTCGGTGCCGGAGCGCCCCATCGCGACGCCGATCGACGCGCTTCGCAGCGCCGGCGCATCGTTAATGCCATCGCCCGTGACCGCCACCACGGTGCCCGACCCCTTAATCAGGTTGACGATCCGCAGCTTGTCCTCGGGCGAGACCCGGCTAAAGACAACTCCGCCCGCGAGCGCCAACTCAAGCACCTGCGCATCCGTCAGCTGCTGCAACTGCGCCGTCGTGACCGTGCGAAGCTCGCCGTTCTGCTCATCCACGAGGCCCGCGGAGCGCGCGATCGCGGAGGCGGTGAGTGCCGAGTCGCCGGTGATGATGTTGATGCGGATGTGTGCGCCGAGCGTCGCCGCGATCGCGCTCGGCACCTCGTCGCGGACGGGATCGATCATGCTCGCGACGCCGAGGAACGTCAGTCCCTGCTCGATAATCATCGGGCCCTCGTTCTCGGCCCGCGCATCCTCTCGGTCGAGGTCGCGCACCGCGAGAGCCAGGTTCCGCAGGGCCCGCTGTTCGCGTTCGCGCACGATCCCGAGGATGTGAGCGCGATCCTCGTCGGTGAGCGGCCGCACCGCCTCCCCATCCAGAATCGAGACCGCGCGCTCGAGCACCCGCTCAGGATTTCCCTTGACCCAGGCACGGTACTTGCCCCGCGCATCCAGCCGAATCGAGGTCATCCGCTGCCGCACCGAGTCGAAGGGCAGCTCCCGGATCTCCTGCTGCTCGCGCTGCAGCGCATCCAAATCGATGCCGCCCTTCGCCGCGAGCGTCAGCAGCGCACCCTCGGTCGGGTCCCCGAGAATCCACCAGTCGGCGTGCTCCGCGTCCGGGGGCAACAGCTTCGCATTGCTCGCGAGCACGCCGCACTCGAGCAGGATGCGCGGGGTCGCCTCGGGTGCGAGCGTCCGGCCCTCGTCGTCCACCAGCTCGCCCTCGGGTGCGTAGCCAGTGCCGGTTACGGTGGCAGGTGTCAGCCCGATCAGGAGTTCCTCGACCGTCATCTCGTTCTTCGTGAGCGTGCCGGTCTTGTCGGTACAGATCACGGCGGTCGCGCCGAGGGTCTCGACCGAGGTCAGCCGCTTCACGAGCGCGTTCTTGCGCGCAAGGGTTGAGGATGCTTGGGCAAGGGCCGTGTTGACCTCGGCCGGCAGGCCCTGGGGCACGAGCGCGCAGGCCATGCCGACGGCGAAGAGCAGCGCCTCGCGGAACGGCATGTTCGCCCATACGCCGAGCGCCAGGACGATCGCGGTGAGGCCGACGACGAGTGTGCCCACGACCTGGGCGATGCGCGTCGTCTCGCGTTGCAGCGGGCTCGGCGTCGGGACCGCGCTCTCGCTCAGGCTCGCGATCCGTCCGAGTTCCATGCGCATCCCGGTATCAATCGCGACCCCGAGCCCCTCGCCCTGCGCAACGGTCGTGCCCGCGAAGGCGAGGTTGAAGCGGTCGCCGAGCGGCACCTCGTGCTTGATCGCGTGGGTGTGCTTGCGTGATGGCTCGCTCTCGCCGGTCAGCGCAAACTCGTTGGTGCTGAGCGCCTGCGCCTCGATGATCCGCACGTCGGCCGGCACGAAATCGCCCTCCGCGAGGCGCACGACGTCGCCAGGCACGATGCTCGCCGACTCGATCTCGAGGAGCTTGCCGTCGCGCAGCACCTCCGCGCTCGGTTTGACGAGATCCTCGAGCGACTTCATCGTGTGTCGCGCGCGCTGCTCCTGCGTGAACCCGATGACCGTATTGATACCAACCAGCACGAGCAGCACGATCGACGTGTTCCAGTCGCCGAGGTAGGCGGTGACGGCCGCACACGCGAGCAGCAGGATGATCAGCCAGTCCTTGAACTGGTTCAGGTAGCGGAGAAACGCGTTGTCGCGTTCGAGGGAAATGATTGCGTTCGGGCCAAACTCCTGGGCCCGCCGCTGCGCCTCCTCGGCCGAAAGCCCGGTTGCGCTCGACTCGAGCCGCTCGAGCACCTCGTCAGCGCTGAGCAGGTACGCGGTCTCCGTCCAGCGCTCACTCGCTGCGCCTTCCGAGGCGCTGTCGTGGCCCCGGTGGTGTCGACCAGAATTGCCCTGCTGCGACGCGATCTGCTGCTGCGCATCCATGATTCTTCCCTCTACTCGGCGAATCATTTCGTGAACCTGCTCGGCCCACCCGCGCAAGATTTCGGCATGAGATTACACCCGCATCCGGAGCGCCTGGCTGGAGGTTTCCACAGGCGCCGACGCTGTTGACAGGTCGCGGCGGATCGTCGTTCCTCACCTAGGGTGGATGCATGACTGACGCGGCTTTGGCGACCCTCGAGAGGGTCTGGGGATACTCCGATTTTCGAGGGCCCCAGCGGCAGATCGTCGACACCGTGATCGCGGGCCAGAACGCCCTCGTGCTCATGCCGACCGGTGGCGGTAAATCGCTCTGCTACCAGATCCCGTCCCTCGTTCGCGACGGCACCGGCATCATCATCTCGCCGCTCATCGCACTGATGCAGGATCAGGTTGCGGCTCTCGAGCAGCTGGGGGTGCGCGCCGCGTTCCTGAACTCGACCCTCGACCCCGACACGCGGCGCCTGGTCGAGCAGCAATACCTCGCGGGCGAGCTCGACATGCTGTACCTCGCGCCTGAGCGACTGCAGGCCTCGCTGCCGCTGCTGCATCGCGGCAAGATCGCCCTGTTCGCGATCGATGAGGCGCACTGTGTGTCGCAGTGGGGCCACGATTTCCGCCCCGATTACCTCGGGCTCAGCGTCATCCAGGAGGAGTTTCCCGACGTCCCGCGAATCGCGCTGACCGCGACCGCGACGGTCCAGACCCGCGAAGAAATCGCATCCCGCCTGGGACTCGAGGACGCGCCGAAGTTCGTGTCGAGCTTCGACCGGCCGAACATCCAGTACCGAATCGTGCCGAAGAATCGGGCGCGCGACTCGCTGCTGCGGTTCATCCGCGCCGAGCACGACGGCGACGCGGGCATCGTCTATTGCTTATCGCGAAAATCGGTCGAGCAGACGGCCGAGTTCCTGCGCGATCAGGGGCTGGATGCGCTGCCCTACCACGCGGGCCTTACGCCCGAGCAGCGGCGATTCAATCAGCAGCGATTCCTGCGCGACGACGGCGTCGTGATGTGCGCGACGATCGCCTTCGGCATGGGCATCGACAAGCCCGACGTGCGCTTCGTCGCGCACCTCGATCTGCCGAAGTCGGTCGAGGGCTACTACCAGGAGACGGGGCGCGCGGGGCGCGACGGCGAACCCGCGACGGCCTGGCTCGCCTACGGCCTCCAGGATGTCGTGCAGCAGCGACGCATGATCGAGCAGGGCGACGGGGATGCATTCCGCCAGCGCCAGCAGTCGCTCCACCTGGATGCGATGCTCGCGTTGTGTGAGACCGCAGGCTGTCGCAGGCAGATGCTCCTCGCATATTTCGGTGAGGATGCGCAGCCCTGCGGCAACTGCGACAACTGCTTGAACCCGCCCGAGACGTGGGATGGGACGGTGCCGGCACAGAAGCTGCTGTCGACGATCGTGCGGCTCGACAGGGCGACCGGCCGCGCGTACGGCGCGGGCGCGCTGATCGACGTGCTGCTCGGAAAGCGCACGGAGCGCTCGTCGGCGCAGGGCCACGACAAGGTCTCGACGTTCGGAATCGGCACCGAGCTCGATGACACCGGCTGGCGGACGGTCGTGCGGCAGTTGCTCGCGATGAATGTGATTTCCGCGGTGGGTGAGTATGGCGTGATGCAGGTGTCGCCGAGGGGTGCGGAGGTGCTGGCTGGTCGCGAACCGGTGAAACTGCGCAAGGACACGACCGCGGCGGTAGCGCGCAGCTCGCGGCGCTCGTCGTCATCCGCTTCGATCGATGAGTTGCAGCCTGGCCAGCGTGAGCGCTTCGAGGCGCTTCGCGAGTGGCGACGCGACACCGCGCGCGATCAGTCCGTGCCCGCGTACGTCGTGTTTAACGATGCGACGCTGCGCGAGTTGGCCGTCGAGCGGCCGAGCACGCTGAACGAACTCGCCGGGATTTCGGGCGTTGGTCGCGCGAAGCTCGAGCAGTACGGGGACGAAGTGCTCGAGGTGCTTGCGGGGGTCTAGGCGGGCCAGCTGGACGCTGGCGAATAACGGGCGGAACGTTTACTCGAACATAGTTTCGAAATATTCCTGAGTTTCCTCTTGCATATTCGAACCTCTGTTCGATACTATGGTGTCACGGAAACGAACACCCCTTCGAATCCACGGCCCGCAGCATCGCGACCAGGAGGCACCACTCCAATGTCCGAGAACGAACCGCCCAACACTCCCGACGATTCCCCGCACGAGCCACACCCCGACACCTACACCCACCACCGCGACCGACTCACCGAAGCCACCACAACCTGCACCGGATCGGAGGAATCAACCACCGCCCGCTCGCGACTGATCCGCGACACCTACAAAACCGCCCAACTCATGCTCGGCCAAGCCGACGCGATCACCCTCCACACCCTCGCCGCCGCCTACCAACTCGCCGACACCCTCGCCACGGCTGACGCGGCGGGCGACCCGGACGGGCACACGTTCCTCCACGACCGCGACCGTCGCTTCGCGTGGCAGCTGCGGTCCCTGATGGGCGAGCTCAGCCTCGTCATACGCGACACCGACACCGCCCTGCGAAACCGTGCCCACGACGCGCACACCCTCGTGACTTGCTACCCCGAGTGGGTCGACGCGATCGCCGAAGCCCGCATCACCCTCCGCCACGCCCGCGAACTGCTCCGCGGCGTGAGCGCCCTCCACCTCAGCGACGCGGTCGCGCTCGCCGAGCGGGCGCTTCGGTATGCCGCGTCGCACGCGGTCCACGAAACCCGCAAATACGTGGACCGGGAAGCCGCGAAGCTCGCGGCCGAGGACTTCGAAGCCGCCCACGCCCGCGAACGCGCCGCACGCTACGTGTCGGTACGCCCGGAAGCATACGGGATGGCGACGCTGTTCGCGTACCTGCCGCTGGAGCAGGCCACCGCGATCCACGAGATCCTCACCCGCCAGGCCCGCGCCCTGCGCGAGGACCAGCAGCGCGACGCGGACGCGGCTCGCGCCACGGGTGCGGACGGTGTCGGTCTCGACAGCGCCGCCCGTGCCGACACCGCCCGTGCCGACACCGCCCGGGCCGACGCCGCCGGGAGCGCCGACGGTGCCGCTACTGCCGACAGTGCCCCTGCTGCCGACAGTGCCCCTGCTGCAAGCGGCGTCACGGGTGACACCGTCGCGCCGGACACGCGCACCACCGCGCAACTCAAGGCCGACATCTTCGCCGAAACCCTGCTCACCGCGACCCCCGAATCGATCCTCACGAGCCCCACCGCGGGCGCGGCGCGAATCACCGCGACCGTGAACATCACCATCCCCGTCCTCACCCTCCTCGAAGGCCGCGTCGATGGCAGCGACCCCGCCCTGCTCGACGGGATCGCGCCGATCGGGTTCGACACCGCCCGGCAGCTCGCCGCGAGCGCGCCTGGGTGGCAGCGGATCCTGACCCACCCAATCACCGGGCATGCGGTATCGGTCGACACGTACACCCCGAGCGCGAGCCTGCGCCGATTCGTGCAGATCCGCGACACGACCTGCCGCCACCCCGGCTGCGCCCGCCCCGCCACGGCGAGCGATCTCGACCACACCATCCCGTACGTCGACGGCGGGGCCACCTCACAGTCGAATCTTGCCGCGCTGTGCCGACCGCACCACGTGCAGAAACATCACGCCGGGTGGGGCGTGCGGCACGTCGGTCGCGGGGTGTTCGAGTTCACCACCCCGCTCGGCCACACCACGGTGACCGAGCCCGCGACCCACGGGCCGCGGTTCCACCCCACCGGGGAACGCGTCGACGGGCCCGCCACGAATTCGGGAAGTGGGCCCGCCGAAAATTCTGGCAGTGGGCCCGCCGAAAATTCTGGCAGTGGGCCCGCCGACGGTGAGGCACCGACCGGGTCGGCCGGTCAGGACCGGGACGCCGACCATGACGGGAGCGACGACCAGCCGCCGTTCTAGCCGCAGGACCCGCCGCAACCACGGCGAGACTCAAACAACCCCGTTTCGTTGCCCGTTACTTTTCCCGTTTCTCAGTCGTTTCCTAGTCCGTCCCTTTGTCCGTCGCGATTCTTAGGCGCAGCACCACCTGCGCCTCCTCGTCGCGCCCCCGAGACCCCCAGCGCCTCGTAAAGCAGCACGCGCGACCTACGCGAACAGCGCGATGGTGTTCAGCAGCATGATGATGCCGAGCAGCGCCAGGAGTCCGCCGACGAACAACAGGGCCTTCTCACGGCCGTGCTTGATCCGGGGTCGTGAGGCTTCGCTTGCGTTCGAGCCTCGCGCATTCGAGGCTCGCGCATTCGAGTCGCCAGCCGCTGAGTCGCCCGCGGCTGAGCCAACAGCATCCGCGCGGCCCGAGTCCGCGCCCCGCCCTACCCCGACGCCCCCACCTGCGTTCGAGTCCGCGGCAGTCGTCGCCGCCTGCGCCTGCGGTTCAACCGCGATCGCCTCGGCCCACTGCGGCGCATCCTCGAAGTCTTCATCGATGCCGTTCTCGGCCGGGTAACCCACCGATTGCGAATAGCTCGGCGACTCGTGCTCGGGTGCACGCCGCGCCTGTACGAGCACAAAAATGCCGTAGCCGAGCAGGAGAATCCCGACGAGCAGCAGGATCCCACCGATCCCGAGTACGACGATGTTGGCGATGAACGCGAACGTGAACATTCCTAGAGCTCCGCGTCCGGCACGGAGAAGGTGTTACAGGCGCTTGCACCACCCTGGTAGCCAGCCATCAGCCAGTTCGTGCGCTGCTCGCTCGTTCCGTGGGTGAAGCTTTCCGGCTGCACATCCATGCCGGCCTGCTCCTGGATGTGGTCATCACCAATGGCCTGCGCCGCCGAAATCGTGGTCTGAATCTCGGCACGCGTCGGCTCCTGCATGAGCTGGTTTCCCTGCGAGTCGGTCGCTTTCGCGGCGCTCTGCATCCACGCGCCCGCGAGGCAGTCGGCCTGCAACTCGGTGCGAACCGCGCCACCCGTCGGACCCTCGTCACGAGTATTGCTGCTCGAGAGGATGCCTCCGAGATTCTGGATGTGGTGACCCCACTCGTGCGCGACAACATACATCTCGGCGAGCGGCCCGCCCTCGGCGCCGTACTGCTGCACGAGAATGTCGAAGAACGAGGTGTCAACGTAGATGCTCTGGTCGGCCGGGCAATAGAACGGACCGATCGCGCTCGACGCCGTGCCACAGGCCGTGTTGGTCTGCTGCTCGAAGATGTAGACGGTCGGGTTCACGTAGCCGTCGATGCCGATGGTCGGAGCGGCCTCGGTCCAATACTGCTCGAGCGACACCGCGGCGCCCTCGATACGACAGTCAATCTGCGCGTTCGCTTCCTGACCGGTGCAGGCGAAGTCCTCATCGGCGTAGTTGCTCGACGATGAGCTACTCGCACCGCCCAGCATCCCGGTGATGTCGACGCCGAGAAACTGCGAGACAAGAAACGCGACCAGCACGAGCAGAATACCGCCGCCGCCGATCGCGCCACCGCGACCAAGCCCGCCGCCACCGCCACCACCGCCGCGGCTGCCGCCCATGCCACCGCCAGAGCTCGGACGGCGACGGCGCACGTGGCCCGAGTCGAAGTTCGAGTTGTCGTTGAAAGTCATGCCGGAAATCCTACTCAATCAACGGAAACAGTGACATGGCCGCGGGATGGATATTGTCACCCATCCCGCGGCCACATGCCAGTACCGGTTAGCGGGTACGCTTCTTCTTCGCGCGGTACAGCGTGCGCTCGTCAACTGGCGCATTGCCGGATGCGCGCAACTCGACATAGTAGGCCGCGGCTTCGTCCTGACGCTGCTGTTCGGCCCCCGAAGCGATCTTCGCGCGGAGGTGCTCATCCTTGTACCCGAACGCATCCACGAGCGACTGCGCGTGCGGGCGGAGTCGTGTGATGAGTCGCGAGACGTATGAGCTCACCAGTCGCGCGCGACGCGTCGTGAGACGACCCGACATGAGGTACCACGCGAGGTCGCGCTCAATGAGCGTGAGGCCGTGCAGGTCGCGCAGCCAGGTGAGGATGCGGTGGGTCTCGCTGTTGGGGTCGAATTCCTCGAGCTTGCGCGTAAACGCCTCCCACTGGATGAGCTCGCCGTAGGCATGCGCCGTCTCGATCAGCTTGTTCTGCAGCGCGTTGAACGCCCCCGCGCCCTTGCCTGCCTTCTGCGCGCGGTTGAGGGACATCGCGATCTCGGAGATTTCCTCCTCAACGCGCGCCGAGAGCAGCGCGTGCTGGTTCTCGGGCTCGCGCAGCCAGCCGACGGAGCGTGCGCTCGAGCCGAGGTCACGCGCGATGCTGCCGATGCGGGCGAGGCCGATTTCGTGAATCGCCTTGTTCGCGGCCTGCGAGACGAACAGCCGTGCGGTCTCGCGAGCATCCGCATCCTTGTACTTCTTCGCGTAATCCTCGAGGAGTCGCTTGCCGACGAGCTGCAGCAGCACGTTGTTGTCGCCCTCGAAGGTCGTGTACACGTCAAGATCGTGGCGCAAAAACGTCAGCCGGTTCTCGGCGAGATAGCCCGCGCCACCGCAGGCCTCGCGGGCCTCCTGCAGCGTGTCCATGCCCTGCCACGTCGTGGTCGGCTTCAGCGCGGCCGCGAGCGTCTCGAGGTCAGCGCGACGCTCGGGGGTGTCACCCTTGCCTGAGAACACGGCGTCAAACTCGCGCAGAAACTCGTCGTGCGCGAATGTGGCGGCGTACGCCGTCGCGATACGCGGAATCAGTCGTCGCTGGTGCCGGCCGTAGTCGAGCAAGACCGTCTCGGCACCCTCACCCGAATTGTCGAACTGGCGGCGCTGGTTGCCGTACGTGATCGCGATCGCGAGTGCCGCCTGCTGCGCGACCGCGGCCGCACCGTCGAGCGAGACGCGCCCCTGCACGAGCGTGCCGAGCATGACGAAGAAGCGACGACCCGGCGACTCAATCGGCGACGAGTAGGTGCCGTCGGCCGCGACATCGCCGTAGCGGTTGAGCAGATTCTCGCGCGGAACGCGCACGTTCGCGAAGTGCAGTCGACCGTTGTCGATGCCGTTGAGGCCACCCTTGACGCCGTCGTCATCGCCGCCAATGCCGGGTAGGAAGTTGCCCTCGTCGTCACGGATATCGAGGTACAGCGCGTGGACGCCGTGGTTCACGCCCTTCGTAATGAGCTGCGCAAACACGACCGCAGCCTTGGCGTGGCACGCCGCGTTGCCGAGGTAGTCCTTCCACGCCGCGCGGAACGGGGTGTTAATAACGAATTCTTCGGTTTCGGGCTCGTAGGTTGCGGTGGTGGCGACCGACGCCACGTCCGAGCCGTGGCCCGTCTCGGTCATCGCAAATGCCCCGGGGTTGGACACATCCATCACGCCGGGCAGCCACTTGTCGTGGTGCGGTTCAGTGCCGAGGTGCAGGATCGCGGCACCGAACAGGCCGAAGTGCACGCCCGACTTGATCTGCAAGCTTGGGTCCGCGAGGAAGATCTCCTCGAACGCGGCGATGTTGCCGCCCGGATTCTCGCCGCCGCCAAGTCGCTTGGGGAAGGCCAGTCCCGTCGTCCCACGCCTCGAGAGTTCCTTCACCTGCTCGAGCACGCGCTCGCGGTGCTCCGTATACGGGAGCGTGTCGTCACGCCAGAACGTCGGGTCGGCAACAATGTCGCGGGAGCGCTGTCGCTCCTCCGGCCAGGTGCCGAGCAGCGCGCGGTGCACTTCACCGACGTTGATACCAGGAGATTCGATAGATTCAGCCGCTTCGAGGTCCGAATCGTCGAGCTGATCTTCAACGATGTCGGCGGTTTGGTTGGTCACGGATGCGCTCCATTCAATACAGTCTGCAGGCCGCTTCGCCCGCAAAATTGCCCTTGTTCAAGGCTATGACTGCGCATTGAGAAACCCGAAGGAGTCTCGGGACGGACACAACCGAAATGCACCGTGACTCCGACCGATTTGGCCATCCCCCACAAATAGCCGCCCCAAAACTTATCGAGCCAAGACAGCTAGCTGGCTTTGAGCGCATCCTTGAGCTTGACCTTGGGGCCCGTGCGCAGGATCGAATTCTCGTAAATCCGGCCCGCGAGCCACAGCGCCGCGAGCACCGTAGCGACGAGGATCGCGAGGGCAACGTAAGGCTCCCACCACGCGACACCGGTGTTGAACATCCGAATCGGCATCGCCACGGGCGACGAGAACGGGATGTAGCTTAGCCACGTCATGACCGCCTCGTTCTGGTTCGCAAACACGATGAGGAAGTACGGCAGCATCACCAGCATGCTGAGCGGCGAGGTGACGCTCGCGACGTCCTCCGGGCGCGACACCGTGGCCGCGAGCGCCGCGTAGAGCGACGCAAACAGCACAAATCCGATAACGAAGAGCACCACGAACCAGATGAGCGGCGCACCAAGCAGGTCGAGCAGATTCGTTTGGCCGGAGATGGCGAAGCACACGAGCGCAACGATCACGATGCTCGCGACCTGCCCCACCGCGAGGATGGTCCCGCCAATAATCTTGCCCGCGAGCACCGTTGTGGGCTTCACCGTCGACAGCAGCAGCTCGACGATGCGAGAGGCCTTTTCCTCGATCACGGTCTGGGCGATGCGCTGGCTAAACATCATGATCGCCATGAAGTACACGAGCGCAAACGCCGTCGACATGAGGAACAGAAACATGAAATCCTGCGCGGCGTCTTGCTGCAAGAATCCCTGCACTGGCGAGTAGGTCAGCAGGCTGTCAACCGAGGTCGGCACCGAAGTCTCGCCGATCAGCACCATCGGCTGCAGCGCGAGGGTGCCCCCATCAAGACTCTGGTCAAGTGCTGCGCCATCGTTGCCGTAGAGCTCGAGCGTCGCAGCTTCCGCGCCCGACACCAGCGCGACCTGGGCATCCCCGTTTCGAACCGCATCCACAGCCGCAGTCGCGGAATCGGCCCCGGTGAAGACAATGTTCGAGTCGGCGCCGAGCACCCCGAGTTGTTCGACATCGACCGTCGAGGCCACGACGACCTCGTCACCGCCCACGACCATCGACTCCATGAACTTGCCGATGAATCCCTGGGCGAGGATGCCGATTGCGACCACGACGAGCACGATGACGAAGCTCCACACGAACGCCTTGGAGCGCAGGGTCGTGTCTACCTCGCGCTTCGCGATGAGGCGGATGCCCTGGGCTCGGCTCAGGGGCTGAGCGAGGGTCTGCGCTTTGGCGGGGCTCTGGGGCTTCTCGCGTTCTGACATCAGCGAATCTCCTTAAAGATGGTGGAGAGACGGACGAGTTCGTGGTTGAACCTGCGAACCGGCCCGCGCGCGACCGCCTCGCGCAGGATCTCCTGGCCTCGCGCATCCGTGTCGTCGGTGTCGGCGTCGGCGTCGGCGTCGATGCGGAACAGCAAGTCATCGCCCTCGCGTGAAACCTCGGTGACGTCGCCCCGGGAGAGGAGCCACGCATCCTCGTCGATCGCGATGCGGAAGAGCCCGCGCGAGTGCTGTTCCTGCAGACCGACGCGCGAGCCGGTCGCTTTGATCTCGCCGTCGCCGATGATCACGAGTTCGTCGCTGAGCCGCTCGACCACATCCAGCTGATGGGAGGAGAACAACACGGGCACGCCGCGCGCGGCCTGCTCCTGCAGCACCCCGAGGACGACGTCGACGGCGATCGGGTCGAGGCCCGAAAACGGCTCGTCGAGGATGAGGAACTCGGGTTCGTGGACCAGCGACACGCAGATCTGCGCCCGCTGCTGGTTACCGAGCGAAAGCGCCTCGACGTTGTCGTTCGCACGCTCGCCCAGGCCCACGCGCTCGAGCAGCTCATCCGCGCGCTTGGCCGCGGTCACCTTGTCGAGACCGTGCAGCTGCGCGAAATAGATGACCTGCTCGCGCACCTTCATCTTCGGGTAGAGGCCGCGCTCCTCGGGCATGTAGCCGAAACGGGTGCGATCGGTATCGGTGATCGGCCGGCCCTCGAAGAGTACTTCGCCCTGCGTCGGGCGAATCAGGCCGAGGATCGCGCGCATCGTCGTGGTCTTGCCCGCACCATTCGCGCCCACGAAGCCAGTGAGGTGGCCGCCAGTGACGGTGAAGCTGACGTCGCGCAGGACTTGCCTGTCGCCGTACCAGTGGCTGATTCCCCGGACGTCAAGCACGTCACTCTCCCCTACTTTTGCGACCCGATCTCGGCCTCGAAAATAACACGACGCTCAGCACGGCCCTGTCAATGCCCTGTTAGTTCGACACGAGGCTAGTTCGACACGAGGCTAGTTCGACACGAGCGCCGCGCGGAACGCCATCACGATCGACTCGGGTGTCGCGTATTTCGCGACCACCGCATCCGCCCCGACCGCTTCGCCCTCGTGCGAGACATCGCCGTCCTTGCTGCCGACGAGCAGAAGGATGCGCGGCTGGCGAATGTCGGACATCGCGCGAACGCGTCGGGTCACTTCGAGGCCGTCGACGCCCTCCATCCGCGCGGCGATGCACAGCACGTCGGGGTTGAGAGTCCGCACGAGTTCGATCGCGTTCTCGCCGCAGTCGGTCTCGCCGATCACCTGGAAATCCGGCTGGGCGTGCAGGATCAGCGAAATGCCCGCTCGTATGAGTCGGTGCGGATCCACCAACACCACATCAGCCATCCGCCGCACCGCCCTCTCCGATCGCCTGTGCGCGACGGTATTCCCTGATGGTTACCGATACCTGGCCCCGTAAGACACCATCCGTTCATATTCATAGAGCGGATAGACTGCCAGGGAGCACCTCATGAGAAACATCAGCACGCGACTTCTGATCGCCTGTGCCGCCATCGGCGTCGCGGGCGGTGTGCTGTTCACGGCGCACGCGTGGATCGGTGGCCTGACCGTCAACACGATTCCGTTTCTCTACGGCATCACGATGGGCCTCTACTTCTTGCCGGGTGCGCTCGCCCAGGCGCTCTTCCACCGCGGCGGCGTCGCGCTGCTCACCGCATCCCTCTCTGGACTCGTCGCGAGCCCGTTCCAGCCCATCGGCTTTCTCGCGTTCCTCATCGGCATCGTGATCGGGCTCATCCAGGAGCTGCCGTTCCTCATTGCCAGGTATCGCGTCTGGAAGACCTGGCTATTCCTGGTCAGCGGGCTGGTGAGCGGCCTGCTCACAATGGGTGCCGCGTTCGGCATTCTCGGCGGCCAGAACTACAATCTCGGCGGCACCATCCTCGTGGTCGCCTCGTTCTTTATCTCCCCCGTGATTTTCACCGGCATCGCGCTCTGGCTGGCCCGCGCGCTCGACCAGGCTGGGGTCGCGCGGGGTTTACGCGCGGACGAGCGCCGCGGCGACGGACGCCAGGTCGACGATTGAGCGACGAGCTCATCCGCGTCGACTCCCTCAGCATCACCCACCGCGACGCGAGGCGCCCCACGCCCGAGAACGTCTCCTTTGCTGTCCGCCCCGGTGAGGCCCTGCTCATCTTGGGCCCCTCGGGATGCGGCAAGTCGACGCTTTCGCTCGCGCTGAACGGGCTCGTGCCGAAGGATGTGTGGGCGAATGTGTCGGGGCGCGTCACGCTCTCGGGCCACGACCTCGAGTCGCTCGAGCTCCCCGAGACGAGCCAATACGCGGCAATGGTCTTTCAGGATCCGGACTCGCAGATGGTCGCCGCGACCGTGTTCGACGAGGTCGCGTTTGGCCCCGAGAACCTGTGCGTCCCCGCCGACGAGATCGAGCGACGGGTGACGGATGCGCTGCACGAGGTCGGCCTCTGGAGTCGCCGCCACGATGCTCCCGAGCTGCTCTCGGGCGGCGGTCGGCAGCGGCTCGCGATCGCGGCGGCGCTCGCCCAGGGCGCGCCGCTGATCGTCTTGGACGAGCCGACCGCGAACCTCGACCCGCGCGGCGCCCGCGATGTGTACGAGGTGCTCGGCCGGTTGCTGGACGCGCGGAAGCTCGGTGTCGTGCTCGTGGAGCACAACCTCGACGAGGCGCTGCGCATCGCGACCTCGGTGCTCGTGCTGGATGCGTCGGGTCACGTCGCGTTCACCGGCTCGCCTCGCGAGGTGTTCACGACGCATCGCGAGGAGCTCTCGCGGCTCGGGGTGTGGCTGCCGATCGCGACCGCGGTTGGCGCGCAGCTGCGCGATGCCGGGTGGGATATCCCGCGGTTGCCGCTGACGATTTCTGAGTTGCGCGGACAGCTCACGGGGCCCGCGATTGTCGATGACTACGACGTGCCGACCGGCGAGATCGACATGCGGGCGGTGCTGGGGGATGCTGCGCCGGCCGAGCCTGTCGAGGTGCCCGAGGCTTCGACAGGCTCACCCACCGGGATCGCGACTAGTTCACCCACCGGCCCGCTCTCCGTGATCCGAGACCCGGCCGAGCCCATCCTCAGCGCCCGAAACCTGAGCATCCGCCGCGGCCGAAGCGAGGTCGTGCACGACGTCTCGCTCGACATCCCCGCCGGCGCGTTCGTCGGCGTCGTCGGGCCGAACGGTGCCGGCAAGACCACGCTGCTGCAGGCCCTTGCCGGAATCGAGGCGCCGCCGCGGGGCACCGTGTCGGTCGATGGCCGCGACGTCGCGCGCCTGCGCGTGCGCGAGCTGCGCGACCGCATCGGCTACGTCTTCCAGAATCCCGAACACCAGTTTCTCGCGAACACAGTCCGCGATGAGCTCTCGCTCGAGCTGCGCTCGCAGGGCTTCAGCGACGACGCGATCGCCCAGCGCACCGAGCACACGCTCGAGCGCTTCAGCCTTGCGGAACTGGCCGACGCGCATCCATTCGTGTTGTCGGGCGGCCAGAAGCGACGGCTTTCGGTCGCCACCGCCCTCGTGTCGGGCGCCCCCGTGCTCGTGCTCGACGAGCCCACGTTCGGGCAAGACCAGGCGCGCGCCGCCGAGCTCATCGAGATGCTCGCCGAGTTGAACGCCGCCGGGACGACCGTCATCATGGCGACGCACGATCTGCAGCTCGCGGCCGAGGTCACGGACCTCCTGCTCGTCGTGACCGACGGCACGATCGCCGCGTTCGGCCCGACCCCGCAGGTGCTCGCGGGCGACGTTCTGGAGGAATCCGGTCTCGGTCTGCCGCCGCTCGCCACCGCGTTCCGCGGGTTGGATGCGCAGCCACGCCTCGCGGGCATCACCCGCTTCCGCGATCTCCCGGGCTATACGCCGGATGCTTCACCGCTGCATCAGTTCGGTGGGCTGCGGGATGTCTAAGCGCTCCACGAAGGCCCGAACCGGGCAGCGACTCGACCGGCCGTCGATCGAAGAAGCCGACGCCCTTGGGCTGCCGCTGCTCCACCGCATCCATCCCCTGGCGAAGCTCTTCGCTGCGATGGTGCCGATGATCGGCGTCTTCTTTGTCGGCGGCGTCTGGATTCCCGCGGGACTGGCCGTGATGTCGATCGTGCTGCTGCTGTTCGGTTCGTCGATGCGGTGGGTCGCGCGGATCGCGATGATCATCGGTTTTCCGCTCGCCGCGCTGGTGCTCTCCGTCACCCTCGGCATCTGGATTGACGCCGAGGACGTGTCGGACACGCGGCCGCTGCTCTCGATCGGCAATTGGACGTTCTACGAGGGCGCCTGGTTGATCGGCCTCGAGACGGCGTGCCGAATAGTGGCGATCGTGGCGCTCGCGATGCTGAGTGGTTCGACGACCTCCGGCGGCGACTTCGTGCGCGCGCTCGTGCAGCAGTTGCGTGTGCCATATCGCTATGGCTACGCGGGGCTCGCAGCGCTGCGCTTCGTGCCGCGGTTCAAGCTCGAACTCAGCGTGATCCGGCAGGCGCATCGCGCGCGCGGTATCGCGTTCGGCCGCGGCCCGTTCGGGTGGATTCGCCGACAGCTTTCGTCGCTGATCCCGCTCCTCGCGGCGGCGCTGCGCCACTCCGATCGCGTCGCGCTGTCGATGGATGCGCGCGGCTTCGGCTTCCGCGAGACCCGCACCGAGCGGCACATACTGCACGTGCTCCCCCGCGACTGGGTGTTCGGGTGCGCAGTGCTGCTCGTCGCGGCCGCGATCTTCGTGAGCGGAGTCGCGCTCGGGCTTGCGTAGCGGTCGCTAGGAA
This sequence comes from Gulosibacter molinativorax, assembly GCF_003010915.2. NCBI lineage: Bacteria > Bacillati > Actinomycetota > Actinomycetes > Micrococcales > Microbacteriaceae > Gulosibacter > Gulosibacter molinativorax. The sequence goes on from NZ_CP028426.1 coordinate 2,329,095, forward strand.
CAACGAGACGACTTTGCGTCGGGCGTTCCGCAGGCCCGGCACTCGATGCACTCTGACGCCGCGCAACGACATCCAGCGACGACTTTGCGGCGGGCCTCGCGCAAGTCCGTCACTCAATGCATCCCGAAGCCACGCAACAACATCCAGCGACGGATCTACATGGGTGGCCCCGCAGGCCCGGCACTCGATGCACTCGGACGCCGCGCAACGACATCCAGCGACGGATTCACTTGGGTGACCCCGCAGGCCCGGCACTCAATGCATTGCGGATCTCGCGAATGACAACGAGCGACCGATTTGCGGAGGGGGACTCCGCAAATCGGTCGCTCGTTGTCGTTACCGCCGTTGTCGTTCCTGCGTTGCTACTCGGTCTCTGCCGGAGCGACCGTTGAGTCGCCCCGACGGCGTAGGAAGAACAGCACCGCACCGGCGGCTACGAGGAGTCCGCCAAGGATGAGCACCCAGGTAAGGGGCTCTGCACCGGTCTGCGCAAGGCCGTCGTTGCTGCCTGAGTCGGTCTGGCCCGCGTCGGTCGCAGTGTCGTCGCCACCGTTCGAGCCGGATGCGCCGCCAGCGTTCACGTCGTCACCGGAGCCGTCGCCATTGTTACCAGCATCGGTATCGGATGCGCCGTTGTCGTCGCCCGACGCCGCATCGCTACCCGCGGTCGCTGCGTCGCCACTGGTGTTGTCGTCGCCGGCTACATTGTCGTCACCGGCAGCGCTGTCGTCACCAGCAGCGCTGTCGTCACCAGCAGCGTTGTCGTCACCAGCAGCGCTGTCGTCACCGGCAGCGTTGTCGTCAGCGTTTGCCGAGTCATCGCCGGTTGCTGAGTCATCACCGGCCGCAGTGTCATCGCCGTTCGCCGTGTCGTCACCCGAAGCCGTGTCGTCGCCCGAAGCGCTGTCATCGCCCGAAGCGCTGTCATCACCCGCAGCCGAGTCATCACCCGAAGCCGAGTCATCACCCGTGGCGTCTGCATCACCCGTGGCGTCGCCACCGTTGTCCGGCAGCTCGCACGGCAGCGGCGCGGTGCGCAGCGACTCGGGCATCACGCCGTCGGCAAACCACCACGCGGGACGCTGGCCATCGACGCAGTACTCGATCGGCGAGGTCGCGAAACCCTCGTTGTTGATGTTCGGCATCGAGGCCGGGCGCTCAACGTGCAGCACCGACGGCGACGAAGTGCCATCGAACGAAACCTGCGCGAGGCGACCGTTGTAGCCGTCATCCGCTTCAACCCAGAGCACGCCGAGCACCGAGTCGTAGTCGAGGCCCATCGCGCCACCGATCTGCGCGTCGATGTCGGCAATCTGCACTGCCGAACCGTCCTCGTTCAGCACGTAGGCGTATACGTGGCCGTTGTCCTCGAGCGCGACGAAGAAGACACCGTCGGAAACCGCATCCGGATACACCGAGGGGTCGAAGCCCGAGCCGGTGTTCGCATCCACGAGCTGCCCCGCGACGATGTCGTTCGAGACCCACTCGACGGCCTCGATGCCCATGTTCGCCGAGACGGCGGGGAGCGAAGAGGTGAGGTCCCATTCGGCGTCGGCCACGATGTCCGGGCCAGCCTTGTTCGGGTCGACTGCGAGAATCGCGTTGAAGTTTACGCCCTTGGCCGAGTTGTCGCGCTCGACGGCAAGGTACACCGTGCCGGATGCATCCAACGTGATGCCCTCGGAGTCGGGGCCGGCTGCCGAAGCATCCGCCGCATCCTTCTGGAACCGTACGCGCTTGCCGTCTGCCCAGTCGTCCGCGAACGCCACCGAACCGTCAACGGCCGCGTCGAGCTTCCAGATCGTGCCGGTGCCGTTGTCGACCGCCCAGAGCGCACCCTCGTGGAAGTCGAGGCCGGAGGAGTCCTCAAGGAACATCGGTGCCGGGTCGAGCACGGTCACCGCGTCGGCGCCGGGCCACGCCTCAACCGCGGGGATGCCGGGGCACGAGTTGATTGCGCCTGGGGTCGGTGCCGAGGTGGCGGCGAAGTTTCCGGTCGCGCTCGGGCAGCGGCCCCACGTGTGTTCGGCGTGGCCTTCCCACGACGTCTCTTCGACGATGTTCTCGCCTTCGAAGATGCGCACCGAGTCGTTGCCGCCGAGGCCGAAGCCGAATTCCGTCTCGGTGATCACGAGGTAGCCGGCGGCCTCGATCGAGGTGCCCGCCGGGATCACGTACTCGTGTGTGTCGTCGTTGTCCTTGATGACGAGGCCCGACACATCGAGCGGCTCGTTGTTGCGCGGGTTCACGAGCTCGATCCAGTCATCTCCACCGTCTGCATCCGAAGACTCGACTTCGTTGAGCACGACCGGGTTGCCGCACGCGTTGAGCTGGCCCTTGGTCGAGATCTCGGTGTCGACGAATTCGCCGGTGCCGTCCGGGCAACGCGAGAGAGAACCGGCGGCGTGCGCCGCGTAGGTGTGCTCATCGATGGTCTGGCCCGCCGCATCCCGCACGGTCGCGGTGTCGCCGTTGCCGAGGCCGAAGTCAAAGTGCGTCAGTTCCTCAAACACAAACAGCTCGCCCGGCTGCAGGATGGTGCCTGCCTCAAGCGGGGTCACGTCGGATGCGTGGCCGAACGGGTCGTTGTCCATCACGGTCCAGCCAGAGATATCGACCGGGGTCGCGCCCGTGTTGATGATCTCGACCCAGTCGCCCGGAGTTCCGCCGTTCGACTCGATCTCGTTGATCGCGACATCGGGCGTGATGCACTCGTTTGCCGCACCAGGCGTCGGATGCGTGAGACCAAATTCGCCGGTCGTGTCAGGGCAGCGACCGATTGTCGCGAGCGCCGCGTCACCGTCAACGGCAGCGTGCTCGGTCCACGAGGTCTCCTGGATGAGCGTACCCGCCGCGTCGTACACGCGGATCGAGTCGCCCGAGCCGATGCCGATCGCGGCCTCGAAGGTGTTCTCGGCCCACGCGCCGGTCTGGTCGTCGTAAACGAGCCCGACGGTGCCAGCCTCGACAACGAGGTACTCACCCGGCTGGATGCTCGAGCCGGCTGGGAAGCGCCAGCGGTGGTCATCGGAGTTGTCGCGGATTTCGAAGCCCGAAACATCGAGCGCCTCGGCGCCAGGGTTCACGAACTCGAGCCAGTCGGCGGGGCTCGAGTCGATCTCGTTCAGGATGAGCTCGGCCTCGGCCACCACGAGTGGCTCGCAGTTGTTCGCGGAGCCCAGCGTCAGCTCACTCGCGTGCGCCCAGTCACCCGAGCCGTCGGGGCAGCGCGCCCACACCATGAGGGGTGCGGTGTTCTCGTAGTCCATCGAGTCCACGACGGTGCCTGCGCCGTCGAGCAGCGTGACGCTGTCGCCCTTGCCGAGGCCGAACGAGAAGTCGACGTCGTCGCCCTCGAGCACGAGGAATTCGCCCGGCTGCAGCACGGTGCCATCCGGGATGACGCCGTCGCCCGGTCGCTCCTTGTCGTCCTGAAGCTTCCAACCCGAAACATCCGCGGGCAGGATGCCCGCGTTGTACAGCTCGACCGCGTCGGTGCTGCCGGTGTACTCATCGTCATAGTTGACCTCGTTGACGACGACGTGCGCGAAGCTGTTCGCGGCGCCCTTCGTCGTGACGGCGGTGACCTCGTAGTCACCCGCGGCCTCACGCAGGCCCCAGCTCGTTATGCCGAGGTCGTTGCCCGCGTGCGCCGACCACGACGCCTCGTGCACGAGGTTGCCCTCGCTGTCGAAGAGGCGTGCCTGGTCGTTGCCGCCGAGGCCGAAGTCGAAGTCGGCCTCCTCGAGGACGAAGAAACCGCCTGGCTCGACGATCGAGCCGGCGGGGATCGCGTAGTCGCGCGAGTCGTTGTCATCTTTAAAGATGTAGCCGCCGAGGTCGACGGCCTCGGCGCCAGAGTTATAGAACTCGACCCAGTCGCCAGGGTCGCCCTGATTGGAGACGATTTCATTGATCAGGATGTCTTCTTCGACCGTGGCCGCATTCGCAATCGTGGGGGCCGTAACGAGTACGGTCCCAGCGATCGCGAACGCGGCCACCGCCGACAGGCTCTTGCCTGCAGTGCGCATTGCCGCTCCCTTGGTTTCAAAACACGGTTGGTTTTGTGAACACAACAGATGCAGTCAAGACCAGCGACCAAAGCGCCGGGTAACTCCCAGGTGAACGGGGATGAAACGGCGCTACTCGGCGAACTCGTCTAGGGATGCGCTGCCTGGGCTCGCGGGGATCATCGGCGCGTCGATCTCGGCGCGTTCGAGCAGCTCGGTCATGCGGCGTTGGCGGCCGGGTTGCACGAGCGTGACGACAATTCCGCGGTTACCCGCGCGGCCGGTGCGGCCGGCGCGGTGCAGGTACGTCTTGTACTCGTCGGGCGGATCGGCTTGGACGACGAGGCGCACGTCATCGACGTGAATGCCGCGCGCCGCGACGTCGGTGGCCACCAGTACATTCACGCGACCGTTCGTGAACTGCTCTAGGTTTGCCGTGCGCTCCGGTTGCGAGAGGTCACCGTGCAGGGCAACCGCGTCGACGCCGTGTTCCCGCAGCGCGATCGCGAGCTCCTCGGCCCCCGCGCGCATCCGCCGGAAAATGAGCACGCGACCGCCCGAGCCCGCGAGCTGCGCGAGCACCGGCTCGCGGTCGCGCCGCTCGACGATCAGGACGCGGTGCTCGATCTCGCCCACCGCATCCTCGTCGAGCTCGTGTACCGAGGGGTTCGGCATGTAGCCCGCGACCAGGTCGAGGACCGCGGCGTCGAGCGTGGCCGAGAACAGCATCCGCTGCCCGGTCGGCTTCGTGCGATCGAGGATGCGCTCGACCGAGTCGATGAAGCCCATCGAACTCATTTCGTCGGCCTCGTCGAGCACCGTGACGGCGACCTGCGAGAGGTCGAGGTTGCCGCGGCGTTCGAGATCCTCGACACGGCCCGGGGTACCAATCACGATGTCGACCCCACGCTTGAGCGACGTGTTCTGCTTCGTGTAGGCGACGCCACCGTAGATCTGCGTCGTGAACATACCGAGCGCGCGGGCAAGCGGTTGAATCGTGCGGTCGAGCTGCAGGGCGAGCTCGCGCGTCGGCACGAGGATGAGCGCGAGCGGTGGGCGACCGACGCCCTTCTTCCGCTTGCCGTGCATCCAGAACAGTCGCTGCACGAGCGCCGCGCCGAACGCGATCGTCTTGCCGGAACCGGTGCGACCGCGGCCAAGCACGTGCTTGCCGCCGAGCGCGTCCGGAATCGTCGCGACCTGAATCGGGAACGGCTCGTGCGCGCCCAGCTCAGCCAGCGCGTCCACGAGGCGAGGATCGAGGCCGAGGTCGGCGAACGAGACGCCCTCCGCATCCGCGGCGGTCGTGACTTTGGCGTCGAGCCGCTCAAGGACGCGGTCCTCGCGGGGCTTCCGGGTCGGCTCCTCCCCTGCGGGCAACTGCGTGCTCGCGTCGATCAGGCCGTTTGAGCCCTGGCCGGCGCGCTCGCGTCGGGGGCGCGGCTTGGGCGCGGCATGTTCGCTATTCGACGTCACCCGCTCGTCGCGAGGCTGAGGCTTGGTGCGGGGCCGCGGCTGCTCCGAGCGACCGGAGCCCGAGCGACCTGCACCTGAGCGCGCCGACTTCGAGTGCCCGGAACTCGACGAGGACGGCTTTGCATACCCAGCCCCAGACGCACCGGACTTCGAGCGTCCGCCGCCGCCCGCGACACCATCCGCACGCTTGGGCGCCGACTGCCCACCCTTGGTTGCACGACGCTTCCCCGAGGGCTTCCCAGCCGAGGGGTCGTAGTTCTTCGCCGCGCGGTAGCCGCCTCGTTTATTTGCCATGCCTGCCTAGTGTTCGCTTGCGAGTGATGCTCCAACGGTACTCGTGCGAGCGGGCTTATCGGTCTTAAACCTGTCGCCGATGCCCAAGCGTCACGACGACCACCAAGAGTCTGGAATCCTCGATCGTGTAAAGGATGTGGTAATTGCCGACCCGAATTCGGTAGCCGTTACGCCCGCGCAAGACTTTCATATCGGGCGGACGTGGGTCCGCGGCGAGCAATGCGATTGCGCCGCGAATCCGCGGCTGATCCTGTTTGTCGAGCTTCCGCAGTGCACGTAACGCGGCGGGCCGTAGCTCAATCGTGTAGGCCACGGCAGGTCACCAGCCGAGATCAGCTTTAGCTTGCTCCCACGGGATGTTCGGGCCTTCTTCATCCATCGCCTCATCGAATGCGGACACGTCTTCGACCTCATCCGCCGCCTTAAGCAGTCGCTCATACTCGGCCGGACTCACGACAACCGCTTGAGTCTCTCCGCGACGTTCCACGAACACCGCCTCGTGTTGGGCGGTTTCGATGACGGCAGCAAAGTGTTTGCGCGCGTCTGAGGCGGAGATCGCAGTCATGCAACAATTGTACATTTAACCAACTGAAATGTACATTATCCGCTCACCCTGACAACTACGAACAGGAACGAGCACTCCAACACCCATAGCACGCTGCTATATTGACTACATGGCAAGGTTTGACCTCAGTCGCGCGAGCGAGCTCGTTCGTCGGGCCCGGCTGGATGCGGGGCTCGCACAGTCGGAACTCGCGCGCCGCGCGGGCATCCGGCAACCAAGCCTTGCCCAAATCGAGTCAGGAACAAGAGGAATATCCGACGAGATGCTCGAGCGTATCCTTAAAGCCGCCGACTACCGCCCGTCCCTCCCCCTCGCCGAACTTGCCGATTCAATCGCCACGGCCGCGGGTCGACACGGGCTCTCGAACGTGCGCGTATTCGGCTCAACCGTGCGCGGCGAGGACCACTTTGACAGCGATATCGACCTGCTCGTCACGCCGTCCTCGAGCACCGACTTGTTCGACCTCGCTCTGTTTGCGAACGAAGTGCGCGAACTCACCGGGTTTCATGCGGATGTTATCGTGGACGCCGAGCTTTCCCTCGCCAGCGATTCGTCAACACTTGAGGCGGTGCCGCTGTGACGGAGGATTCGAGTGGCCGATTCCAACCACGGCCACGTCGCGAGACCCAAAAACGCGCTGAAAACGATGCGGAAAACTTTCGCGCCGAGCTGCTTCGCATCCGGCGTCGCACCACTGCGATCGTTGAGAACGGACGCGAACAATTCGCGGAGGGCGACCCCAGCTACGACGTCGCGAGTATGGTGATCATCCGTCTCGCGGCGTTACTTGAACGCCCCGAGTTCGGCGACGCGGCAGCGCTCCTCACGCCGGATGAGCTCGCCGCGATTCGCACGACTCGAAACATCGCGGCGCATGCCGGGTACGGCAGCATGAACGACGATCTATTTTGGATTGCCGTCACGCGCCGCGTCCCAGAGATCATCCGGCGCCTGCTCGAGGCTTAGCGGGAACTACTCCACGAGCCCCTCTTCGCGCAGCCTCTGCTCGTTGCGCTCCTGCCGCTTCATCGCGCGCTTCTCGAGCGCACCCTCGACCACGACGTACAGCGCCGGCAGCACGATCAGCGTCAGCAGCGTCGACGACAACAGGCCACCGATCACGACGATCGCCATCGGCTGCGAGATGAACCCGCCGTGCCCGCCGACGCCGATTGCCATCGGCACGAGCGCGAGGATCGTCGCGAGCGCGGTCATGATGATCGGGCGCACACGCCGGCTGCCGCCCGCAAACGTCGCCTCCCGCACAGTGAGCCCGCGACGGCGGTACTGGTTCACGAGGTCGATCAACACGATCGCGTTGGTCACGACGATACCGATCAGCATCAGCACGCCAATGAGCGACGCGACGCCGAGGGGGATGCCGGATGCGACCTGCAGCAGGATCGCGCCGGTCGCGGCGAACGGAATCGAGATGAGCAGCAGGAACGGCTGCAGCAGGCTCTTGAACGTCGCGACCATCACGATATAGACGATCAGGATCGCGGCGAGGAGCGCCAGCCCAAGTTGCTGGAACGCCGCCTGCTGGTCGGCCGCCGTGCCCGCAAGCTCGGCGGATGCGCCGGCCGGCAACTCGACGCCGTCGAGCGATTCCTGGATCGCAGCGCTGAGCCCCCCGAGGTCCTCACTGTCGGTCGACACCGCGATCTCGACATACGGAGTGCCCGAGGATGCATTGATCGCCACGGGCCCGTCGACCACCTCGATATCCGCGAGATCGCTCAGCGGCACCGTGGTCGGGCCGACCTGAATCTCGAGATCCTCGAGCTCGGCGACGCTTTGCGGCGGCTCCTGGCCACCCTCGAAGTAGATGTTCATCGCCTGGCCGTCCATCATGACCTGACCGACTTGCACGGGCTGCAGCGCCTGCGCGATCTGACCGCCGATCGCGACCTCGCTCAGCCCGAGGCGCGCGGCCTCCGCCTGATCAATGTTCAGCCGCACGTAGGGACGCGTCTCGTCGAGGTCGCTCACGGCCTGTGTGACGCCCGCGGTATCCGCGAGCGCGGGCATCACGAGTGCTTCGGCTTCGGCGAGCACCTCCAGGTCGGGCGCCGAAACGCGCACGGTCACCTCATCCGAGAAGCCGCCACCCGCATAGCCGACGGTGACCTGACCGAGGTCGGTGCGCTCTTCGAAGAACTTGACAAGCTCGGCCTGCAGCGCATCCGCGTCCGCATCCGGATCGACCGTCACCGAGAACTGGGCCGAATTCGAGCCGCCGCCGAACATCGCGCTGAACGGATCGGAGCCGTAGCTGAGCTGCACGAGCTCGATCTCGTCGTACTCATCCAGCACGGACTCGACCTTCGCTGCCTCGTCGCTTAGGACGTCGATGGATGCGTTGGCCGGCAGCTCCTGCGAGAGCTGGAAGGTGTTTTGCCCGGCAGAGCCGAGGAAGTTCGTGGTGAGCAACGGCACCATCGCACCGGTACCGATCAGGACGACCAGCGCGCCCGCGAGCGTGGCCCACGGACGGCGGATCACCCAACCCAGGATGGGCTCGAAGATCCGCTGCAACCAGTTACGCGGCTCAGACTCGGCCTGCTCGAGCGCCGCGTCGCGCTCGGCGACGGTGACGTGCGCGTAGGCGGTCGAGACGTATTCGGGCTCGGTGGTTGAGTTTGTCGAAGCCACCGCCGCCTCGCCGGTTGATCTTGTCGAAGCCACCTCGACAGGCTCGTCGACCTCGATGCCCCCGGTGTGCTCCTCGACGGGAGCCGCGTGCTTCCCGGCGCCCCCGATCGCGGGTACCTGCCCGCGCACCTTCGAGCCGCCCATGAACCAATACGCGAGCACCGGCACGATCGTGAGCGACACGAGCAGCGACGCGATCATCGCGAGCGCGCTCGTGAACGCGAACGGCCGGAAGAGCTCGCCCGTGATGTCGGCGACGAACATGATCGGCACGTACACCGCAACGGTCGAGATCGTCGACGCCGTCACCGCCGAGGCAACCTCGCGCACGGCATCCGAGATGACCTCCACACGCTCCCGGCCACGCAGCGAGGCGGTCGGATGCAGGGAAAGGTGACGACGGATGTTCTCGACCACCACGATCGAGTCATCGACGACCCGGCCGATCGCGATCGTGAGCGCGCCTAGCGTGAGCATGTTCAGCGAGTAGCCCGCGAACTGCAGCCCGATAAACGTCACAAGCAGCGAGGTCGGGATCGAAATCGCGGTGATGATCGTCGCGCGGAACGACAGCAGGAACACGAAGATGACGATCACGGCGAAGAGCAGGCCGAGCAGGCCCTCGTTCACGAGCGTGTCGATCGACTGCACGATGAACGGCGCCTGGTCGACACCGACGACGATCTGGACATCCTCACCGACGGCCGCGCTGAGCTCTTCCTCGAGTTCGGGCAGGGCCGCGACCACCGCATCCGAAACCTCGACCGTGTTGGCGTCGGGCCGCTTCGTGATCGACAGGGTCAGCGCATCCTCGCCGTTCACGCGCGAAATGCTATCGATGGGGTCGTAATTACGTTCGAGATCGGCGACGGTGTCGAGAGTGACGACGTCTCCACTCTCGGGAACTTCGGCGCCGAGCACCGGCATCTCGGCGAGGTCGGCGACGTCCTCGACTACGTGCCCCGCCTGCACCGTGAGGGTCTCGCCGCCCTCCGTGATCTGCCCCGCGGGCACGAGCACGCCCGCGTTCTCGAGCGTGTCCGTGATCGACTCGATCGTGAGCCCGTTCGCCGCGAGCGCCTCCTGATCGGGCGTGATCGTGATCCGCTCGGATCGGTCGCCATAAAGGTCGACCGCGCGCACGCCCTCGAGCGAGCGCAGCTCGCCTATCGTCTCGACGCGCAGGTGCTCCGCGACCGCGATCGCATCCCCACCCGTCACCGCGAGCTGAATCACCGGCAGGTCGTCGACGCCGCCCGACATGACGCTCGAGTCCGAGTCCTCCGGCAGCTGGCCATCGATGCGGTTGAGCGCTTGCTGGATGCGCTGCTCGGCATAGACGATGTCGGTGCCGTAGGTGAAGCTCGCGAACACCATCGAGGAGCCCGCACTCGAGACGGTCGTTGTCTCCTCGAGGCCCTGCAGCCCCTGCAGCGCCGACTCGATCGGCCCCGTCACGTCGTTGTCGACGATCTCGGGGGATGCGCCGGGGTACGTCGTGATGACGGAGACCTGCGGCAGCGAGATCGACGGGATGAGTTCCTGCTTGAGCGAGGTCATCGAAGTGACGCCGAAAAAGGCGATCGTCACGGTGATGAGCGCGATCAACGCACGGTTGGTCAGGCTGAGTCTGGCGAGGCGATGCACCCATCGATCCTCCCACACTCAAGTGAAACGGTGCAGCTTTGCCCGGTTTTCCGCACAGGTTCGTAAGTCGGCTGCGGATGCACAGCAACCGCTCAGCTGCCTCAGTTGCAAGTTCTCAAAGTCGCGATATATCTTGTCTTTATCGCGATATATCGCGTTGTGCAGCCGTGCTCACCACCTCGGGCACGTAAGGCAAAGCACCGAAGAACTGGAGTACCCCGTGGCCATCGAACAGTGGCATGTCGACACCCCAAAGACCATCGATCTCGAACTCGTCCGTCACGTCCGCGTCAACATGATGGGCGGCTCCGTCAACGTCATGACGCACGACCTCCCCTCGACCCGTGTCGAGGTTTCCTCGCTGACCGGTCGCGACATGAAGATCGCGATCGACGGCGACAACCTCATCATCGACCACCCGCAGCTTGGCTGGGGATCGCTCGGCGAATCCGCGCGCACGCTCGTCGACCCACCCAAGGCGACCGTGAGCATCCTCGTGCCGAAGAGCGTGAGCGTCAACGTCAAGGCGACGAGCGCGGACGTGCTCGTCACCGGCATCGACGGCGACATCTCGATCACGACGATCGGCGGCGAGCACTTCATGGACAGCACGTCCGGCAAGCTGCACCTCACATCGGCCGGCGGCGAGCTCAGCGTGCGCGGCCACGCTGGCGCCGTCGAGGCCCGCACCGCGACCGGTGACGTCACGGTGACCGGCAAGATCACGAGCTTCGATGGCAACACGATCTCGGGCTCGACCGTGATCGATCTCGCGAGTGAGGATGCATCCCCCGCCTCGATCTCGAACGCCTCGGTCTCGGGCGCGACGACCGTGCGCCTCCCCGAGAACACGAACGCAAGCTACCAGTTCGCGACCGTCGCGACGAAGGTGCAGGTTGGCGAGCTGATCGTCGACCCGCAGTACGGCAAGGTCGCGCGCTACGAGGCGCCGATCCCCGGCGAGCCGATCACCGACATTCGCCTCAGCACGGTTGCTGGCCGCATCACCGTCATCGGCGGGCTGCCCGTTTCGACCGGTGCTAGCGGCGCTGCTGCTGGTGCCGGTGAGGCGGATGCGCAGGCCGGTTCGGGCGCGCAGGCCGACTCGAGTGCGCAGGCCGGTTCGAATGCGCAGGCACCTGGGCGGTTTGCCACCGACCTCGGCAACGGCGGCGGCGCTGCTAGTGGTACCGCTGCTGGTACTGGTGCCGGTGCAGGTTCGGCTGCCGGCCCAAGCGGCGCTGCTACGGCTGACGCCGCAGACGGCGGCGCCGCCCAGGCGACCGGGACACAAGCTACGGCCGCACCTGCATCGTGGGCGGTTCCGTGGAACAACAATATTGACCTCGAGAACGCGCCGCGTGTGGAGGGCAACGTTGTCCCGCCGGCCGAGGGCGCGGCTCCCGCGACTCACGGCGAGCCGCCAGCAGGCACGCACACCGCCGCCGCGGCTGCGGGCAACACCTCGAACCCCCGGCAGCCCGCCGGTGACAGCCCGGTGAGCCCCGAGGACGAAAAACCAGAGAGCGAGGAACAGCGATGACCCCGCCAGTCTTTGGCCACGGCGAACTGCGGCTCGTGCTGCTGACGCTCATCGCACAGGAACCGCGCCACGGCTACGACCTCATCCACGCGCTCAACGAGCACTTCGAAGGCGACTACTCGCCTTCGGCGGGCACCATTTACCCGCGGCTCGCGAAGCTGCAGGAAGAGGGACTCGTCACCAAGACCCAGGACGGTCGCAAGACCGTCTACACGATCACCGAGGCCGGTCGACGCGAAGTTGAGCAGCGTCGCGAGGAGTTCGAACGCATCACGACCGAGCGCACCGACGAGGTTCGCACGCTCGCACAGTCGGCACGCGCCGGACTCGCGCAGGCCCGCCGCGGCCTGCGCGAAGAGCTCGATCAGATCGCGACGCAGGCTCGCGCGGCCGCCGAAGAGGCACTCCACCGAGAGCGCGCCGCGGCTGAAGCCGAGGCGACTGCCGCCGCTCAGAAGGTTGCCGAGCGCGCGGCCGCCGAGGCTGCCGCGAAGGCCGCGGCCGCGGAAGCCGCCGGTCGGGCACGCGGCGTACATCCAGACGACCACACCGCGCCGCGGGGCGGCTTTGGCCAGACCGGCGCCGCACAGCCAGGCACCGGCGCTGGCCAGCAGGGCGTAGGCGAACCCGGCGCGAGTGGCCCCGGCGCGGAACAGAAGGGCACTGGGCAACAGGCACCGTTTGGCGTTCACACCCTGTTCGGCAAGCGCTCCGCGCCGACGGTTCCGACCACCGAGTCGGGTTCGACCGCGACCGGCACCGACGCACCCGCAACCGCCCCGGGTGCATCCGTGCCCGGCGGCTCGACGGGCGCACCCATGGCTGGCGACGCAACCGGCGCATCCGCAACCGGCTCGACAGACTCGACCGGCGCATCCACCTCGGCGGGCTCGACCCAGGCGACCGACCCGCTTGCCGCTGCCGCGCTGGAACGTTCCCAGCGCATCCGCCGAGTGGATGTCGCGCTGCAGCAGTTCCGCATGGAGCTGCGGCAGGATGCGCGCGAGGCGAACCAGCTCGGAGGCCTCGACGAGGAAATCGTCAGCGAGCTCGAGACGCAGCTGCGCGAGACGCGTCGCCGCCTCGGCTCGCTGCTGCGCGTGCACCGGTAGTAGCGTGACGGGGTGAGTAATCCCGCAGCGCACGGCCAGGCAGTCCCGACGGACCCGCCGACCAACCCACGAACACCAGTCCCCGATCTCCTTCGGAACGCGGGGCTGGTGTTTGTTGGTGGTGCGCTTGGCGCGCTTCTGCGTGCGGTCCTCATCGAATTGTTTCCCGCGGATGCCACGTCTGCGACCACGCTCGCGATCAATCTGGTCGGCTCGTTCATGCTGGCCTGGTTGACGGCGGCGCTGTTCGGTCGGCGACCGCGGCTGCAGTTCCTCTTCGGCACCGGATTCCTCGGTGGGTTTACGACCTACTCGGCCCTCGCGCTGGATGTCACCACGCGACTGATTCGCGGCGACATGACCGGTCTGCTCATCGCGGTGCTCTCGCTCGCGGGCGGCATCGCACTTGCGCGCATCGGCTGGCAGCTCGGGCGGCTGGGCCGACGCAAGCACCCGCCCAGCGAACCGCCGACGGTTCCCGGAGGAACGGCGGTGGCACCGTGAGCACCGAAATCCTGCTCGGTGTGGCCGTCTTCGGCGGGCTCGGTGCCGCGTGCCGCTACATCATCAGCACCCTTCTGACCGAGAACGGCAAGTGGTCAGGCCCAGGTTCGATCGCGCTCATCAATGTGCTCGGGTCACTTGGCCTCGGGATCACCGTGGGCCTCGCGATCGAGGGCCCGCTGCTTGCGTGGCTCGCCACCGGGTTCTTCGGCGGTTTCACCACCTTCGGCACGGTGAGCGTGGATGTGGTGCGCCTCGCGCAGTCCGGCAAGGGCTGGCGCGCGGCCTGGTACTCGATCGGTCAATTTGCGCTTGCCGTGCTGTTCGTCGTCGCAGGCGCGCTCCTCTTTACTATGCCGCCGCAGTAGTGCGGGTTCGCTCTTAGTCGATGAGGCGATCGATGACGTCTTCGCTGACCTCGATGGCCTGATCCAGCGCATCCGTCGTCTCAACGCCCGGGCCGTAACCGAGGAACGCAACGCGCTGATCGCGACGCGACCAGCCGCCGCTGATCTTGGGCGTTCCGCCCGCATCCCGCAGACCGAGCGGCGACAGGTGGCGCGCCGACTCGCGGCCACCCGTGGCCCAGACCACCGCATCCACGGCCTCGAATGAGCCATCCTCGAACTCGACGCCGGACTCGGTGAAGTGGTGGATCGGGCCCCGGGAGGTCAGCGTGCCGCGACGAACCGCGTCAAAAATGGTGCGCGTCATCGGCAGCCCGCGCACCGCGACGTCGCTCGGCATGGGCTTGCCCCGCGCGGCAAGTCGCTCGACGCGGCGGCGCGAATTCAGCCCGACCTCGCCCACCGTGAGCTGCCGCCCGCGCTGGAGGCTGAATCGCGGCGGTTCCAGGAAATCGGGTTCGCGCCGCGTCGCCCAGAACATCTGCGCGCCGAGTCGCTCGAGCTCGAGCAAGACAGAGACCGCCGTTCGTCCGCCACCGACGACGAGAACCCGCTTGCCCGCGAACGGCTGCAGCGTCTCGATCACCTGCGCGTGCGTCGTCTCGCCGGAGTAGCGATTGAGGCCGCGATACCAGGGCACGAACGGCGCCGACCACGTGCCCGTGGCGTTGATTACGAGGAGCGTCTCGTACTGAGTGCGCCGGCCGTTGGCGTGCTCGACGGTGACACGCATCTCATCGCGGCGCAGACGGGACTCGACCTTCACGACACGTAACGAGTGCGCGACATAGAGGTCGTATGCATCCTCGTACCCCTGCCAGACTCGCGGCACGACATCGCGCGCGAGCAGCGAGTGCTCGAGATCATTGAAGCTCAGTCCGATCTCGGCCTGACCCGCGAGGTCGACGAGTTCGCCGCTTCGCAGCGCCTCCTTGATCGTCAAGAAGTCCCAAGCGCGGCGCCATGTCCCGCCCGGGCCGGGTTGCTCATCCAATACCGCGAAGTCTTTCAGCGGCTCTTGGCCGAGCGCTTTAAGCGAATATGCTGCAGTAAGTCCCGCCGCGCCCGCACCAATCACAACGGTGTCTATTCGTTGTATATCGGACATCGGGCTCCTCTATTGACGGGATGCAGGGGAAGGTGACGGGTGCGACACCTGTAGCTCCGACGCATCCATTATTAGAGGATACGGGCACGGGTGCGCGAAACACGTCGCACCGTGTCGTCATGATAAACTCGCGTCATTAGATTTCATCACTACCATTGGTGGCCGGTCTGACTCATGGCTCGACCGGCCCGCGAGCTATTGAGGGGGTTACGCATATGGGGCGTGGCCGTCAGAAGGCAAAGTACACCAAGGTCGCTCGGGAGTTGAAGTACAACGTTCCCGAGACGAACTATGAGCAATTGCAGCGAGAATTGCAGGGCTCCCGTACTGAGCATGAAGAAGACGAGCTCTCGAAGTGGTCGGAATACCTCGACGAAGACGAAGAAAATTCGGACGAGGACACTGAAGACTACGATCAGCGTCGACTTGCGTAAGTCATAGCGACCCAATGGACTCGCTCCAAGCTCCCGGCTTCGGGATTGCCTTCATTCTTGGGCTCATCCTCGTGCTGGGCAACGTCATGGCGATCACGTCGATCCGCCTTGCGATGCAGGGGCGAATTACCCCCGACACGATGGCGGGCATTCGCACCAATGCGACCCGCGCGACGCCGGAGACTTGGGATGCTGCGCACACCGCCGCTTGGCCTTGGGCGCTCGTACTCAACGGGCTCGGCGCCATTGGCAGCATCGCGGTGATGGTGACGGGTAACTCGGTCGGGCCGTTCTTGGCAGCTGCCGGGTTCACTGTGGTGTGCACGATCGCTGGCGCGCTCGCGCAGATCATCGTCGGGCACCGCGCCGCGACGCGCGTCCTGAAGCGGTAGCTCTCACTTCGAGCTTGGGCGCGGGCCGCGTTGTCAGCGGTCCCGCGAACTTCGCAAAACCGTCACTCGATGCGCTTCGCGACGCCCAGACTGCATCGAACGACGGGCCTGCGGAGTCACCTCCGCAAAACCGCCACTCGATGCACTTCGCGACGCCCGGACTGCATCCAACGACGGGCCTGCGGAGTCACCTCCGCAAAACCGCCACTCGATGCACTTCGCGCGTGGCGTGAGCCGCGAAAAGTCGCAGGCTACCGCGAACTAGCCCGCGTAGCTCCCGACGAGGCGCACAGCACCGCCGTCGACGCCCTTCGCGCCTTGTTCGAAGCCCTCGAAATCACGCGGGGCGGTCGAGACGCGGCCCGCGACCCAACCGTCCAGGCCCTCTTCCTTGCATGCCGCGAGCACTGCATCCGCCTGCGAAGCATCGACGATCGCGAACATGCCGATGCCGAGGTTCCAGGTGCCCTCCATGTCCTCGAGGCGTGCGCCGGCCATGTCGGTGAGCACGCGGAAGACGGGCAGCGGCGACCACAGGCCACGGTCGAGCTCGACCCACGAACCCTGCGGCAGCACCCGCGCGAGGTTCGCCGCGATGCCGCCGCCGGTCACGTGTGAGAACGCGTGAATTGCGCCGTCGAGTTCGGGACGACGCAGGATGCGCACGAGCTCGCCCGTGTAGAGGCGGGTCGGCTCGAGCAGCTGCTCGCCCCACGTGCGGCCGAAGTCCTCGGCCTGGTCGGTGTACCCGATGCCACTGTCGGCGATGATGCGGCGCACGAGCGAATAGCCGTTGGAGTGGAAGCCCGAGGACGCGAGTGAGATGATGACGTCGCCGTCCTTGACCCGCTCAGCGCCGAGAACGCGATCGGCATCGACGACACCGGTCGCGGCACCCGCGACGTCGTAGTCATCCGGACCGAGCAGGCCCGGGTGCTCCGCGGTCTCGCCGCCGGTCAACGCGGTACCCGTCGCGGCACACGCCTTCGCGATGCCCTCGACGATCGCAGCGATGCGCTCGGGAACGACGCGGCCGCACGCGATGTAATCGGTCATGAACAGGGGCTCGGCACCGACCACGATGATGTCGTCGACCACCATGCCAACGAGGTCCTGCCCGATCGTGTCGTGCTTGTCGATCGCCTGCGCGATCGCGACCTTGGTACCAACGCCGTCGGTCGAGGTCGCGAGCAGCGGCTTGCGCATCCCCTGCAGCTTCGACGCGTCGAAGAGGCCAGCAAATCCACCGAAGCCACCGAGCACCTCGGGGCCGTGCGTCGCCTGCACCGCCTGCTTCATGAGCTCGACGGCGTGGTCGCCGGCTCGGGTGTCGACACCGGCGGATGCATACAGGTCGCGCTCTTCGGCCACGGCCACTCCTCTCGTCTGGAAAGTCCGTGTTCCAGCCTAGTCGCGCGCGCGGCCCGTGCGGAATTCGGAACGCTTGTGGTCGCATCCACTGAAAAAAGTGCACGCACGTGCAACGCCGCCGGCGAGTCGCCGCGTGTCGCGCTCATACGTGCACAATTTTCTTTGCTGGCGGGCTGGATGCGCCGGGCGGGCTGGATGCGCCGGGCGGGCTGGATGCGCCGGGCAGGCTGGATGCGCCGGGCAGGCTGGATGCGCCGGGCAGGCCGGATGCGCGCCGAGCCTAGTCGACGAGGCGGGAGCGCAGCGAGATGAGCTCGGCCTCGGTCATGCCGGCGTCGATCAAGTCAGCCCACGGATCGAACTCCTCGAGCTGCTCGACCACGGCCGACTCGATCGTGTACCCCTGCTCGGCTAAGCGTGCGGCAATTGCGTCGGCTCGGTCGGGGAAGTCGAGCCGCTTGAAGAACGGCCCAAGTTCGTTCGCGCTCATCGCGTAGTCGGCTGCGATCGCCGCAGGCTCCACTTCCGCGAGCGCGAGCAGCGCAAACGTGAGCAGGCCCGTGCGGTCGCGACCGATCGCGCAGTGATAGACCACCCCGCCCGGAGATGCCGCGAGCGCCCGCAGCACGGCGACAACTCGATGCGGCTGCTCTTTAATAACCGGACTAAAGAAACGCGGCGAGCCAAGCCGCCCCTCCTGCGCAAGTCGCTTCCAGAACTCGATATCGCCGGTCGCATCCAGCGGCACCCGCACCCCGAAAATCCCGTCGGGGAACTGCGGCTCCGGCGTCGGCGGCACTCGATGCGCGTTGGCCTGCGCCTCGTTCTCATTGCGA
This sequence comes from Gulosibacter molinativorax, assembly GCF_003010915.2. Lineage (NCBI taxonomy): Bacteria > Bacillati > Actinomycetota > Actinomycetes > Micrococcales > Microbacteriaceae > Gulosibacter > Gulosibacter molinativorax. Next base: position 2,347,449 of record NZ_CP028426.1, read on the forward strand.
GGCTTGAGCCGCGTCTCGAAGTCGTTACGCAGATCGAGCACCGTCTGGAAGCCGCTGATCCCCAGCTGCTCGAGCCCCGCATCCGTGACGAAGCGAAGGTCGGCCGAGCGCGCGAATCGACCGAACATGGTTTCTCCGCCGCCGATCCGCGGCAGCCCGCCGAGATCGCGCGCGTTGTAGAAACCGTCCCAGCCCAGCTTTCGATGTTCCATCAAGCCATTGTGCCTTGCATCGCCTGAAGCGAACCGGATCTCCCGGATGCGCCCTGAAAGTGACAGAATGGTGAACTGTCCCAAATTCTTCAGCCAAGGGAGCACCATCCACCGTGTGCGGCATCGTCGGTCACGTCTCTTCAAGCCCTGTTAATCAGCAAATCTATGACTCGCTCCTGCTTCTGCAGCACCGAGGACAGGATTCGACCGGCATCGCCACCGCGTCGGGCAACACCTTCCACACCATCAAGCGCGCGGGCCAGGTCCGCGAGGCATACCGGACCCGCGACATGCGCACGCTGCTCGGCAACGTCGGTCTCGGTCACGTCCGCTACGCGACGTCCGGCGCTAGCACCGACGACGAGGTGCAGCCGTTCTACGTGAACGCGCCCTACGGCATCCTGCTCGTGCACAACGGCAACCTCACCAACACCCGTGAGCTGACAGACGAGCTCTTCCGCATCGACCGCCGCCACCTCAACTCGTCGAGCGACACCGAGCTGCTGCTTAACGTGCTCGCGAACGAGCTGCAGCAGTCGATCAACGGCGAGGCACTCACTCCCGCAGACATCTTCGATGCCGTCGCGAAGCTGCACAACCGCGTCGAGGGTTCGTACGCCGCGCTCGCGATCATCGCAGGCCACGGCCTGCTCGCCTTCCGCGATCCGTTCGGCATCCGTCCGCTCGTGCTCGGTCGGCGAATGGGCGAGGACGGTCGCGACGAATGGGTCGTCGCATCCGAATCGCTCGTGCTCACGGCGTTCGGCTACGACGTCGTCCGCGAGGTTGCGCCGGGCGAAGCGATCTTCATCGACACGAACGGCCAGATGACCTCGCGCCAGTGCGCAACGAATGCTCGACTCGCGCCATGCGCGTTCGAGTACGTCTACCTCGCGCGGCCCGACTCGGTGATGAACGGCATCTCGGTCTACGACACCCGCCTCAACATGGGCGAGAAGCTCGCCCGCAAGGTCGAGCGTGAAATGGATGTGTCCGACGTCGACGTCGTCATGCCGATCCCCGACTCTGCGCGTCCTTCGGCGATGCAGGTCGCTCATGTGCTCGGTATTCCCTACCGCGAGGGCTTCTACAAGAACCGCTACGTCGGCCGAACCTTCATCATGCCGGGCCAGGAGGTCCGCAAGAAGTCGGTGCGCCAGAAGCTCAACGCGCTCGAGCGAGAGTTCGAGGGCAAGAACGTGCTGCTCGTCGACGACTCGATCGTGCGCGGCACAACGTCGAAGCAGATCATCGACATGGCTCGCGCTGCTGGCGCGAAGAAGGTCTATTTCGCATCCGCTGCGCCCGCCGTGCGTTACCCGCACGTGTACGGCATCAACATGCCGACTCGGGCCGAGCTGGTCGCTTCCTCACGCACGACCGAAGAAGTCTGCAAGGTCATTGGCGCGGACAAGCTGGTCTATCAAGACGTTGAAGACCTGTTTGACGCGATCACGCAGGGCACGAACCTCACCGAGCTCGACCTCTCGCCATTCACCGGCGAATACGTCACCGGCACGGTCACGGATGAATACCTGGCGTATCTCGAGGCCAACCGGATTTCCTAGCGGGTCGGGGCGGTCCTGCCTCGAGCCGGGGTGGAAGACCCGCGAGGTAGGGTGGATGCGCTGAGCCGGGTCGTTCTACCAACCCGGCTCAGCACAAACACCACGGCTCACATTCACCGGGGTCCATGACGTTAACCCATAAGGTCCCTATGCAGGCAATACCTCGGCGCGCGCTTCCCAGCTCGTAACGGGCGGGAAGGCGTCTGCGTCGGTGATGATCTCAATGAGCGTCACGCGCCCGCTACCGATCGATTCGTTCAGTGCAGCAGTGAGCTGGCCGACAGTTTCGACGCGGATGCCGTGGGCTCCGGCAGCACGGGCGATAGCCGTGTGGTCAACCTCGGCGAATTCAATCGCCGTCGTGGTCTCGGAAAACTGCACGAGTTCCGCATGCTTCTGGAACCCAAGAATCGAGTTGTTCAACAGCAGCACGGTTAGGGAAATGTTTTCGCGCACCGCGGTCTCAAGCTCTTGCCATACGTGACCGAAACCGCCATCACCGGTAACACAGATCACATCCGAGCTTGGCTGCACGATTTTGGCGCCAAGTGCCATCGGGAAACCCCAGCCCAGGCCAGCCATCCCCCGCGGCGACAGGAATTTCTGCCCCGGAGTGCGTGCTGTGAGGTAGTTTGACATCCAAATCGTCGAGTAACTTGCGTCAGCCACAACGATCGAATCGTTAGCGAGGCGCCGGTCCAACTCAGCCATGACGCGTTCAGGGCGCAGAGGCTCAGCGTCAAAATCAACGAGATCTTCGAGGATTTCGCGACTCGACTCCCGCGCCTGCGCAATCTTGGCTTCGAGCTCAGACCGCTGCTCGAGACGCACTTTATGCACACCAATAGCGTCGAGGGCCTCAGTAAGATCCTCGAGCGCAGAACGAACGTCTCCAACCAACCGCAGCGCTTCGTACGTGCGGCCGATCTCAGTGCTGTCAATGTCGACATGAATGACTTTGGCCCCCTCTGGAATAAGCTTCCAGCCATCGGTGCCGTTTTCGTTTGTCCGATTACCGAGTAACACCACCAGATCGGACTCGGCAATCATGTCGCGATGTGCATGCGTTGTTGAACGTTTACCCATCACGTTGCCAACGACACCGAGAGACAGCGGATGGGTTTCCGCTACAGACCCTTTACCCATGTTGGTCGTCGCGACGGGGATCGAAAAGTGATCCTGTAGGCAAGCCAGTTCATTGAATGCGCCGGAGCGTTGCACTCCACCACCCGCAATGACAATGGGGTTCTTCGCTGCCAGGATGAGGCCTGCGGCTTCTTCGGTTGCGCGGCGTTCGGGTCTGGGTCGGTCAAGTGGAAAATTTCCCAGCTTCGCGTCCCGAATGAACGGTTCGGATTTCGATTCGGTGATCATCACGTCTTTCGGCAGCAGCAGTACCACGGGACCAGGACGCCCCGAAGTTGCAGCGGTTATCGCCATATCGACGTAGTCAGCCGCGCGGCTCGGATCGTTCAACTGTCGAATCCACTTTGCGCAGCCTGAAAAGAGCTCAAAGTGATCGAGCTCCTGGAACGCGTTGCGGTCTCTGGTCTCGGTCGGCACATCCTGAACAACCACAAGCATCGGAATGGATGCGAGCATCGCCTCGGTCATCGGCGGCACGAGCAGCGTCGCGGCCGGCCCGTTCTGGGCTCCGATCACCGAGATGCGTCCGCTGATGCGGGAGGCACCGTCAGCCATCGCGCCGCCCGCGTTCTCGGTGCGATACATCACTTGGCGAATACCGGCTTTTTCTGCGGCCAAGAAGAACGCCGAGGGCAGCGATTGGCCAAAAATTTCAGTAATGCCATGGCGCGAGAGCGATGCAATAACTTCTTCGACAACAGTCTTTGTGGACATTAGATTCCTTTGAAGCAATCAGTCAGTAAGTGCGAGAGCCCTAATGGGGCTGGCGCTGGAGCCTTCTAGAGGAAGTGGAACTCCGATGAACTGAAAGCGATGTGCCGGAATTCGATCAATACGATCAAGGTTCTCGATAATCCCAATAAAATCGCTCTGTTCCAGGCCCAGTGATTCTGGGCGCAAGAAATTGGTATGGATTGGCGCTGTTTGCGCGCCTGAGGTTGTTTCTGGCGTCCCGAGATCCACCCCTAGGGTGCGGATGCGCTTCGCTCGGAGCCACTCCCCCGATTCTTTTGTTAGTCCAGGATGCGCGCGAAGGTAGGTTTCTTGATCGGTTGCGGCGTACTGCGACCACCCCGTGTGGATCAGTACGATGTCATCAGTCTGAATTGTTTGACCCGATTCTTGCTCGGCACGTTCAAGGTCTGCCGGTGTGATCTCGCTATGCTTCGCCGCGCTGCTAGAGCAATCAAGCCATATAGCGGTGCCCAGACCGTATTCGACCGGGATTCGGTCTGCGGTGAATTCGGTGTCAGGACTGGCGTGCCAGGGCGCATCCATATGTGTGCCGGTATTGCCATTCATAATCCATTGCTCATTTTGAAATGAGACACGTTTACCGTCGTAATCATTGCGACGTTCAGTGCTCGCATATGCCCAATGGTTCAGCGACCCCACAATTTTTACTGGGGTGCGACCATGCGTAGGGTGCCCTGCCATACCTTCACGAATCACATACGTCAGGTCGGTAACGGTACTCGTCACGGGTTCTTCACTTCCAATCAGTGAAAGGGTCTCGGGCCTTGCCCCTATTGGCGGGGCAAGGCCCGAGAGATGTTAGGGGTTTAGCGTTCGTCCCAGGCGGGCAACGGCACGTTTTCGGGCTCCGCTAACGCAAGATCGACTGGGAACACCGGCACGATTTCGCCGTCTTGCCATTGGCTGACGAAAAACAGTGCGGCTTCATTCTGCCCGAACTCGTTGAACCGTAGACCTGATCCGTCCACGTTGCTGCGATCGGCGATATCAATCGTGTCAGCCGCAGCGGCGATACCTTCCGGTGTGAGTTCATCCGCAGCCATCATCGTGTCGAACAGCGCCATCGCACCCATGAAGCCGTTCATGTCGAAGGCGCCCGGGTGAGCACCATTATTCGATTCACCGTAACGCTCAATGAACTCGTCATAGTAGGCTTTCGCCTGGTCGCTGAGGCCCTCGGTGTTGAGTTGCGTCGAGAAACCAACGTTGAACACTCCGTTACCCGAGCTGCCCATCGACTCGATCCACGACTCGTTAACGTGGCCGCCGCCCGAACCGATTACCACCGGTGGGTTGACGTCGGATGCGCGCATTGCACGACCGAGTGCCGCCGCATCCGCGTCATAGCTTGTGAGAATGAGGATGTCGGGATTGGCATCGCGGATTTGAAGTGCGACGTTGTTAAGGTCGGTGCTGTCAACTGGGTAGGCGGCGTTTAGTACGATCTCCATTCCATAGGTTTCAGCAGACTCCGTCACGCCGCTGAACACGTCTTCACCGTAAGAGGTATTCACACCGGCCCAGCCGACGGTCATTTCTTCCGGTGACTTGCCGAGGTCGTCGGCAAGCTGCTCTGCCGCGAAGGTCACGGCGTCGACACCTATGTCCTTTGCGGTCAGCGATGCGCGGTAGATGTTGTCGTACGTGCCATCAGTGATGCCAACCGCCGAGGCCCCCGTCTCCCAGTAGAGCCCTCCTTCACCGGTGATGACCGGAATGGCAGCCAAAGCCAGCGAAGAGCCAAAAGTTCCCATGACGATATCGATGTCCTGATTGAGCAGTCGTTCCGCCGCCTGACGTGCAGATTCATCATCGGGAGCATCTTCTGTGACGTATTCGACCATCACACCGTTGATCCCGCCATTTTCATTAATGATTTCGCGAGCAATCTCCGAACCGTCAGCGACACGATTGCCTGTGCCCGCCAGTGCACCCGTCAGTGGCAAAATTCGGCCAATGACAACACTGTCACCCTCGGCCCCGTCGCCACCATTCGCCGCACATCCGGTCAGCGTCATGGCCGCGACAGCGGTCATCGCCAATCCTGCGATGAGTTTCTTATTCATTCGATTCCTTTTCATTAGGAAGAGCTAGATACCTAAGTAGGCTTTTTGCAGCTCTTTGTTTTCGAGTAAGTCTTGAGAATTTCCGGCAAGGCCAACGGTGCCTTGCTCGATGACATAGCCACGATCAGCCACACCTAGTGCTTGCGCGACATTCTGTTCAACGAGCAGCACAGTTACGCCCTCGCTCTTCACTCGGTCGATGACTTCAAACACTTCAGTGACGATTTTTGGCGCAAGTCCGAGCGAAGGTTCGTCGAGAATGAGGAGTTCTGGGTCTGCCATGAGCGCACGCGCGATCGCGACCATTTGCTGTTGGCCACCCGAAAGGAGGCCAGCGTGCTGTCGATAGCGTTCTTTGAGAATCGGGAACAACTCGTACATATGCATAAGATTGTCGGCTTGCTTCTTGCGCGCGCCCGCGGTGGCCGCACCCATGATGAGGTTGTCTTCGACTGTCATGCCTCCGAAGAGGCGACGACCTTCGGGACCGTGGGCGATACCGAGTTGAGCGATTTCGTGCGTCGGCAGGTCGTGAATCGGTCGACCCTTGAAAAGCACTTTGCCGCCACGCGCTTTCACGAGACCTGAGATGGCTTTCAGCGTTGTCGTCTTACCCGCACCGTTGCTCCCAAGTAGCGCAACGACTTCACCTTGCTTGACCTCGAAATTGAGGTCAAGCAATACTTTCGCCCGGCCATAGGAGACCGCGAGGTTCTCAACTTGCAACATGTTCGTACCCTTCCCCGAGGTAAGCGGTGAGAACGCCCGGATCCTTCGTCACCTGAGCGGGAGTGCCTTCAGCAAGGTTTCGGCCGCGCTCCAACACCACTACGTGTCGAGACAGCCCCATTACGGCCTTCATGTGGTGCTCAATCAAGATGACCGACATGCCTTCATCAGCCAGTTCTTGGATCGTATTCATCATCGACTGGACCTCGGAAGGCACGAGCCCACCCATGACCTCATCCAGTAGGACGAGGGTCGGTTCGGTTGCCAGCACACGCGCCACTTCAAGACGCTTCCGCAGTCCGATCGGTAATGCACCCGCGACTGCGTCTGCGTAGGGCCCCAGGCTCATTCGCTCAAGAATGGGCTCAGCAACTTCAAGTGCTGCTGGAACTGAAAGGTGTCGATTGAGCGCACCGACCAGCACGTTTTCGCGAACGGTGAGCTTCGGCAGACCTCGAACTTTTTGGAAAGTACGCGTGAGCCCTTCCATTGCTATTTGTTCGGGTGCACGACCAATAATTTCTTTGCCGTTGAATCTAACCGATCCGGAAGTCGGCTTCATGAATCCAGACACGATGTTGAACAGTGTGGTCTTCCCCGCACCATTGGGACCGATAACTCCGGTGATGGCGCCGCGCTCGGCCGTGAGATTCACCTGATCAAGAATCTGCAGGCCGCCGAGGGAAATACTGATGCCTTTGACTTCCAAGATGTTGTCAGTCATGACTCGTCCTCCTTCTGTTGGGCAGCAACCAAAACGCTATCTGTGTCTGTGAACAGGGCCTGGTCTTCAAGCGTGACTACCGCGCTCGTGGGAATCTCTTCCGAAGGACTTCGCTTGTGCGTAACTTTGTTCCTCACCCAGTCGAACGCCTTACGGAAGACACCCACGATGCCGTTGGGCAGCAACAGAATTGTGACTATGAGCAGAACCCCATAGATCAAGCTCGACAGGCCGGGAACCGCCGCGCCAATCGCAGCAACCACGAAATGGTCGAGAAGGGTAATGAGCGTCGAACCGACAAGCGGACCGAAGACACCGACCATGCCACCGATAATCGCCATCAGCGCAGGTTCCCAGGTCACATTCACCGATCCAACGTTTGCGGGAGTGATGTACAGCGTGTATTGAGCAAAAACGGAACCAGCCAGTGCCGTAAAGAAGCCCGACAGCGCGACCGCAAACATCTTGGTTCGGACGGCAGGAATACCGATCGCGCGTGCACTGACTTCATCTTCTTTTACAGCGTTCATCTGGTATCCCAGACGCGAACGCCGCAAGTAAATCACGATGGCAGCTGTAATGACATACAACCCCAGAGTCAGATAAACATACTCTTCTTTTGTCTGGAAAATGAGATTCCAGAATCCGGTATCTTTGGGGATCGGAATACCTTCATCGCCACCGGTAAGATCAGAGAAGTTCTGCAGTGCGATATAAACGATAACCGCGAGTCCGAGTGTGGCTAGCGCAAAATAGTGGCCACGCAAGCGCAAGCTAATCAATCCGATGAACAGGGCCACCACGACTGCCATAAGCGCCGAGAGGAGCATCGCTGGAATCGTAGGAATCCCAAGGTTGAGCCGCAAGAGAGTGGTACCGAACGCACCAACCGCAAAGAGAGCCCCGTGCCCCAGCGAAAAGAGCCCAGTCATACCTCCAGCAATATTCCACGCGGTCGCGAACGTCGCGAAGATGAGGATGGTATTGATCAAGTCAACCGAGAGACGGCTGGGGCCAGTCAATGTGTAGGCAATGACGCCGATAGCAATCACCGCGAGCGGAATAAATGGTTTGAGTCGTTGCATGAGAACTATCCACCTACCATCGCGGCGTCGAGTGACTTCTTACCGAAGAACCCTTGTGGCCGAATTGCCAGCACCAGGACGAAAAGCACGAAAATCGACGCCTGCATCCATTGTGTGCCGAAGAAGTAACCGGCAAAGGTCTCGATAATTCCAACCACGAGGCCACCGATAAAAGCGCCTCCGACCGAACCGAAGCCGCCGAGCACCACGATCACGAAGCTCGTGAGGACGTAGTTAAGACCCGTTGTCGAATTGACAGAGGTAAATGGTGCGAGCAATACACCGGCACCAACGGCAAATGCCGTACCTAGAATAAAGACAATCGCATATGTGCGATTAATCCGCAGACCGACGACTTTCGCCGCATAGTGGTCTTCCGATACCGCACGAATTTGCTTTCCAACGCGCGTCCGATAAAGGAAAAACCAGAGCGCAGCAACGAGCACGATTCCGCCAACGAACGCAATAACGCGACCAACTTCAACTTGCACGCCGAGGACACTCAACCGCGTGGCAGCGAAGTCATTCGAGATCGCAAATGTACGCGAACCAAAGAACATCAGTGCCGCAGCCTGCAGCGCGATACTCAACCCAAGTGTCGCGAATATCTGGACATTGAGCGATTTACCAATGGTCGGTCGAATGATGGCTACGAATATGAGGTATGCCACCGGTATGGATGCGATGATTACGAGCAACCCTGCTAAATAAGGGTTCATTCCCGTGGATGTGACAACAAAAATAGTTGCAATCATCCCCAGCATTACAAACTCTCCGTGAGCGAAGTTCATGACGTCCATGACGCCGAAGATTAACGTCAGACCCACGGCCACGAGTGCGAGCACGCCTCCGGCCATAATCCCAAGTACGACTAGATCCCACATCGGGCACCTCCTTTCTTTACGTTTTGCAAATGTTCAAATAGTGATTCGGTGATAACCAGCATCATTGTTGTGCACCATTGAGCTGGTTTTCATTCCGAGTATCGAGATCGACTTCCCAAGCCCGGACGTTTTCTGCGGCAGATGCGCGCTGTCGCCGATCCCAGTTGCTCCCGGTATGTATGGGTCGCAATGCGTGAAAGAGTCGGTAGATCCGTGGGACATATGTCGTCCGAGCCCTTCGTAAAATAGAGCCTGCGTACGCATCAGCAACGTCATCAACAGAATTCGTAATGTTGAAAGGCCAAGGCAATCCCTTACTGGTCTCCGCACGCGAGGCAGGACCCTGAAGCATTGGCGTTTTCGTCCACCCCGGATAGAAGACTCCGACGTCAACGCCGTGATGCAAGACCTCAAGCCGCAGCGCACCTGCGAACGCGTCAATTCCGGCTTTGGCCGCAGCGTAGACCGAGGACTTGGGTGTGTGCTTGAGCACCGCCGCCGAGCACGTGAAAGTGATGTAGCCGCGGGAGGCGATCACGTACTCGAGTGTGGCCTTCACAGTGCGGATCTGGCCCGCGAGATTTACATCGATGATTCGCAGCAGCTGTTCGCTTGAGGAAGCCCTCACGGTGCTGGCGCTACCGATACCTGCGTTTGCCACAATGGCATCAATACGACCGAACTCGGTCATGACCTTTGCGGCCGCAGACTCGAGCGATTCGATGCTGGTGACATCGGCCTCAATGCCGATGTGCTCGGCACCGAGCCGTTGGGCGGCAAGCGCAACTTCGTCACCAGCACGATCTACAAGCGCGATTCGACAGCCCTGCGCGGCCAGCTTGGTCGCGGTGGCAAGGCCGATCCCGCTTGCGCCTCCGGTAATGAATACGGTCTTCTTGGTGGAATGCGGTACGGATAATGCGTGGTTCATAGAATAGCTTTCCCGTGGAAGAGCGCTACTGCATATGCGATCCGCCATTGACATCAACGGTGGCTCCCGTGATGAACGACGAATCAGGTTCGCTCAGGAATCGAACAGTGTGAGCGACATCTTCAGCCGTGCCCAGGCGACCGACTGGAATCGTAGTGGCGTAGTCGGTGTTCACGTTGTCCCCCACCATCGAGGCCATGCCCGATGCGATACGGCCGGGTGCGACGGCATTGACAGTGATCCCGAACTCTGCGAGCTCCTGCGCGAATGCGCGAGTCACGCCAAGGAGGCCTGTCTTCGTTGAGGCGTAGTGCAAGCCGCCAAGGCGACCGCCGTAGCGGGCGGCGACTGAGGCGATATTTATGATGCGGCCATAGCCCTGCTCGATCATGCCAGGGGCAAGGGTCTTGATGCCAAGGAACGGACCCGTCAAGTTGACGCCGAGCACTGCATCCCATTCCGTCTTCGGAATGTCGATACCTTCGAGCTTCTTGCCGTTGTGTTTGGGGGAGATCCCAGCGTTGTTGACAAGAATTGTAGGTGCACCGAATTGACTGCTGGCAGCCTCACGAATCGCATTCCAGCTCTCTTCGGATGCGACATCAGCGACGGTCGTCTCGAGCGCGTCGACGGACTGTGGGAATTTTTCGCGCAGCTCTTGCAGCGCGTCATCGTTGACGTCGGTCGCCACGACCTTGTCTCCGCGTTCGAGCAGTGAAGCTACGATCGCGGCACCAAGCCCACCGGCAGCACCGGTTACAACGGCGATTTGTCGCCCTTCAGGACCGTTGTTCATGCTGGGATTCAAATCTTTTCAATTTCGTAAGGTTCGTCGTGGAAGCTGCTGTTCAGCTCGCGGAATGTGAAAGAAAAATCCGGCCATAGTGTGGTGAGCCGGCCCGAGCTCGGGTCCACGTACCAGCTGCTGCAGTCGCCCGAAAGCCAGACAGTGCCCGCACTCAGCTCTTCGAGCTGCCGCATATAGCTTTCTTGCTCTTCGCGGCGCACTTCGAGCACTTTGTCCTCGGCAACTTGCTCGAGAGCCTCGAAGACGTAATCCATCTGAGCCTCAGCAATATAAATCGCCGAGTTGTGCCCAAGACCGGTGTTAGGCCCTTTCAAGAACCAGAGGTTGGGGAACCCGCTGACCGCCGTGGTCTTGTACGCTTCCATGCCGCGATCCCAGTGTTCGCGCAGCGTACGCCCGTCACGACCGTAGGTGCGATAGGCCATTGGAATATCCGTGGCTTCGAAGCCAGTGGCCGCAATGATGACGTCAACTTCGTGCTCGACGCCGTCGGCCCCGATGACGCCATCCCGGGTTATGGCCATGACCCCACCGGTCACGAGCTCGACGTTTTCGCGCAAGAAGGTCGGGTAATACGAGTTCGATTTCAGGATGCGTTTGCATCCGATGACGTAGTCAGGCGTCAGCTTGTCACGCAGTTCACCCGCTGGTATCTGTCGCTCCAGGTGTCCCAAGGCGGTTCTTGTCACTGTGTCGATGAGTGTCTGTGTGCCACGTCGCTGCGCATACCGTTCTTCATTCGCCCAGAACAGGTCGTCGCGAATTTTCTGCATGAGTTCTGGGCGGCGCTCAAACATCCGCTTTTGCGCTTGCGTGTAATGCGGGTCGTGGCGGGGCGTGACATAAGCAGCTGAGCGCTGAATCACCACGAGCTGTTGGGCGACTTCAGCAACTTCAGGGATGATCTGGATAGCACTGGCTCCCGAACCGATCACTGCGACGCGCTTGCCTTTGAGATCAACCGAGTGATCCCATTCCGCGGAATGGAAAAGTTCTCCTTGGAACTCAGCGACGCCAGGGACTTCGGGGAACTTTGCGTCCGAAAGATAGCCGGTGGCCATGATAAGCGCTGGAGCCTCAAATAGCTCTTCACCCGATTTGACCGTCCAGAGCTTCCTGGCATCATCCCAACGAACTTCGTCAGCGTTCGTATTGAAACGGATGTGCGGGGTCACGCCTTCGGCAGCGGCCACAGTCTCCATATACTCGAGAATTTCTGGCTGTTGCGCGTACATTTTTGACCAATTCGGGTTCAACGCGAAGGAATACGAGTACAGGTGCGAAGGAACATCGCACTCGGCACCGGGATAGGTGTTGTCGCGCCATGCGCCACCCACGGTGTGACCGCGTTCGAGTATTACGTAGCTCTGCTCGCTTTTGCGCTCCAGCTGAATACCGAGGCCGACACCTGAGAATCCGGCGCCAATAATTAGAACGTCAGTTGACGTGATCGTTGCCGTGTCATTCATTGTCTATTCCTTTTCTACTTTTCCCGCAGCTAGGCCATCAGTGGTTCAACCGTGGCGCCGGCAGGGACGCCATCGGGAGTTCTTACAAAGTCATCAATGAGCATGAAAACCTGTGCAGGCCGCTCGGTCGTGACGGCGTGGCCCGCGTCTACTTCGGCGAGTCGCGCATTCTCGATACCGCCGAGCAGTTCATAACTGTGCCGAATCGGCACCATCTGGTCTTCGCTGGCACCCACCACGAGCGTCGGCGCGGTAATACGTTCAACGTCCTCACGGATGTCTACGTTGTAGTTAATTTGCATTTCGCGGTCGACTCCGTTGCGGAAGGTGCGACTCGAAATCAACGCTTCAAGGTCCTGGTCGGCACGAGTTCGCAGAAATTGTGAACTGAATGCCAGGAGCGTTTGGAACTCCTGCAACGGGCGACGCTCACCACTAAAAAGCGTCTGCCACACGTGATTACGCAACCTCTGTTGCTTATCTGTCGTAATCCAGCCAGCAAGGAGCGTCAGCGTTTTCACGAGAACGGGTTGACGGCCAGCAAGTGCGGCGGCGACAACTGCACCAAGTGAGTAACCGACAAGGTGCACTGGCACGCCCGGCGAGCGAGCTTCTATAACGGCCACCACCTGATGTACGAGATCGCTCAGCTGGGAAACCGCATCCACGACCGCATCGACTCCAATCACCCGGTGTCGAGCGGCAAGCATGGGATACACGGTTCGGTAATGTGCCTCGGTGCTGCCGCCAGTTCCGTGCACGAGCACAATTGGCGCGCGACCGTCTCCCGGAGCGCCAGTGTCGTGATATCCGACCTCAATTTCACCCAGGCGAACTGAGCCAGCGACAGAGTCTGCGTGTAGCTTCACTGCTTCTTCTTTCATTCGAAGGATGTCGATCCACATGGGATGTTCTTCCGAAAACATCTCAACATTGAGAGCGCACCCTCATTCGGAGTACTCTCTCACTATATGCATTGAGAGTGCACTTCGCAATTCTTTTTTCACGCACTTCTCATCACCAAAGGAGCAATTATGCGAATTACTGGCGCGGTACTGCGGGAATCGGGAGCAAGCCTTCCCTACGCTTCGAGCAGACCACTGGATGTGGTCAGCCTCGAGTTGGCCTCGCCTGGCCCAGGTGAAGTGCGCATCCGCATAGAAACAGCAGGTCTCTGTCACTCCGACCTCTCCGTCGTCAACGGCAGTCGACCCCGACCGCTACCGATGCTGCTCGGCCACGAGGCCGCGGGCATCGTTGACTCGTTAGGAGAAGGCGTCGAAGATCTTGCCGTTGGTCAGCGTGTCGTCACGGTGTTCTTGCCGCGATGCGAATCGTGTGCAGCCTGCCGCACTGGCGGGAGACTTCCCTGCGAAGCTGGCACGCTTAGCAACAACGACGGAGTCCTGCCCTCTCAGAAAACTCGGCTCTCTGAAAATGGTTCGCCCATTCGCCATCATCTTGGTGTCTCAGCGTTCGCGACCCATGCAATCGTAAGCCGACGTTCAATCGTGCCTGTCGGTGATGACGTACCGCCCAATGTTGCAGCAGTGCTGGGCTGCGCGGTTCTCACGGGAGGAGGTGCGGTAAAGAACGCCGGCGCGCTTCAGCCAGGCCAAGACATCATCGTGATCGGCCTGGGCGGCGTAGGAATGGCAGCGATCCTCACCGGAATTGCCATTACCTCGGCCGCAGGTGGTCGGGTCATTGGCGTGGACGCGATTCCGGCAAAGCTGGAAGCCGCGCGGACCCTTGGCGCAAACATTGCTGTCACTCCAGAAGACGCGTTGGCACTCAACCTCCGCGCACCAGTGGTTGTGGAGGCAGCCGGAAATCCCCTTGCGTTTGAAACAGCATTCGCACTAACGGCACCGGGTGGAATCACCGTCACAACAGGGCTCCCACCCGCTGACGCGACCTCGCGCATCACTCCACTCACTGTCACTGCCGAAGCTCGGACCATCGTCGGTTCATATCTCGGCTCAGCAGTACCAAGCCGAGACATTCCGGAGTACGAAAAGCTGTGGCGCGAAGGAAAGCTACCGGTTGAGAAACTCACTTCGACAACTCTCCCGCTCGCCAGTATCAATGAAGCCCTCGACGCACTTGACAGGGGCTACGCAATCCGGCAAATGATTACATTCGAAGGCATCTAAGCTGCTTAGCGAAGGGCCAGGTTCGCCGAATTAGGATCCTCAGAGTGACTACGCCACCGCAGAGCGGTGTCTACTCCGGACACCATATAAGGCGGCATACAGCCAGACATCTGAATGGTTCAGCAATTATTGAACCCTATACTTTCATGAGTTTTTACCGCCGTTGACTGCGGGTCAATTAGAGGCGAGACCTAGGAAACACAAATGAGCGCCCCAGATCAGCAGGACCCCAGCCACCAGCAGTTGAGCTTGCGTGAGAGTAATCGACGCCGTCGGTACTCTAGAATCTTGGCCGCCGCCGACGAACTCTTTAGAGCTCACGGTTTCGATCAAGTTACAACCCGCGAGATTGCTGCCGCCGCGGGCGTTGGCGAGGCAACGCTATTTCGCTATGTTCCGAACAAGAACGATTTGTTGCTGCTCGTGATTGGTCGTCAGCAAGACGCTCTACTCGATGAGATCGAGCAGCATGATGACCTGGTTGCCTCCAAAGCTCCGGTATCTCCGTCTGGTGAGTGGTACCTCGACCGCATCAGCAACATCTACGAGAAGCGCATCACCTTCTATGTAAACGACCCAATCAATGTCGCGAAATACATCGCTACCGGACTGCAATCTGACAACAGCCTCCGGGCCCACCCCATGACATCCGGTGATCGTGTCATCGACCGAGTGCATGGCATTCTCGCTTCAGGTCAAGAAGCCGATGCTATCCGCGATGACGTGGATGCGCTCATCGTCGCTCGCAATATCAACGGCATCTATATTCACGAAGCGCTTCGGAGCCCTTCACGCAATTTGCCATTTGAAACTACATGGGAACGGCTTGCCCAGCGATTCGATGTAATGCTGCGCCCGCTGCTGAAAATGCACCGCAAAGATCAATGCAATCCATTTGTTGATAAATAGTTCTTTTCACAGCCTGGGCTGAATCGGCCGCCAGCCGCCTTAGCGAGCATCACTTGAATCCGCTAACAAACCTAGTTCAGCGCAAGGTGCCCGACTTGCTCGCACTAAGGCCCGGCTCGCATAAGCAGGCACCGCACGGCAGTGCCAAAGCGCGGCTGCGCGCGCGTCTCGTGTAGTGCGAGGGAAGTGCTGCGCTCTTCAGCGCCTCCCAGGTGGCGCGACCCAGATGATTCGGTTAGCGGGCGCCGTTATTGTCGCCGGGGACGTCTTCGTGATCCTCGGTAGCATCGCCTTGCGCGCCGGCAGCATCACCGTGGCTGTCAACAACATCATTGCGGTCGCGGCCTGGAGCTCCTCCCTCGGTCTCCGGCGCGTAGCCCAACTCTTCCTGTTCTTCTGGTACCCGCTCGAGCAGCACCCGCTGCGGTTCGCCGCGGCGGACCATGAGGAAATTCACAATCAGCCCGACCCCGAGGGTTATCACCACTACCAGCGCGGTGAGAAACACCGCGAGGAATCCGAGCACCTGACCGCGCGAGAATTCTCCGTGTTCGGGCAGGAACATTGCAAAGATAAAGCTCAGCACAAGGCCGAGCACAATTCCGAGCGTGAGCCACCCCTGCAGCCGAATTCCGCGCCGCACTTCAGCCACCGTAAAGTCCTCCGGCTTGCGGATGCGGGGCTGGTCGGGGTCGTTCGGATCGGTCGCTGCGGGGTCAGTAGACATAGGAAACATTGTCTCATTTATTAGTGCGCCCGAATTTGCAGCACGCATCCACTCAATCAAGCTTTGAGCGGCTCCCGCTACGCGCGAATTACCGGTAGCGCGAAGGAGACGTCCGCGCGCACGCCCGAAGCATGCAGCTTGCCAGTCGCAAGCGCTGCATCCCAGCTCAGATGGCCGGTTGCCAAACCCAGCCAGAGCTCCGCTGGCATTTCGGTCACG
This sequence comes from Gulosibacter molinativorax, assembly GCF_003010915.2. Lineage (NCBI taxonomy): Bacteria > Bacillati > Actinomycetota > Actinomycetes > Micrococcales > Microbacteriaceae > Gulosibacter > Gulosibacter molinativorax. The sequence continues at coordinate 2,363,838 of NZ_CP028426.1, forward strand.
TTTGGCGGGGTTCCGCGAGTGTGGCCGGGTCCCTCGACGCATTGCACCGCGCCGAAGGGCGGGACGCGCACCTCCACCGCATGCCCCGGGACTTTTTCGGCGAGGAGTTGCAGGGTGTACCTCACTGCAGTGGCGAGCACCGTTCGAGGGACGACAACAGCACCGACAGCACCAGCGCCGTCCGCGCCAGCAACCGGTCGACCAGTAGAACCAGCGTCGGCGGCGCGACCAACATCAGCCGCACCGCCCGTACGACCAGCATCCGCAGCCCCAGCAAACCGAACATCCTCAGACCCCGCAGACTGAGCTGAAAGCCACTCCCGAACGGCCTGCTGGCCCACCGCATCCGCAATTTTCGCCCGCGCCATCCGGCATCCCCTTCCCTCGACCGGTAGCCTAGTGCCCGTGAAGATTCTCGTACTTGGCTCGGGCGCGCGCGAGCACGCCATCATCAGCTCACTCGCCAGCGAGGGAAACCACGAAATCATCGTGGCGCCCGGCAACGTTGGAATGGAGGGCGAAGCGAGCCGTATTCGCATCGAACAGACGAACCCGGACCTCATCGCCGACTTCGCCGAAAGCGAGCAGATCGAGCTCGTCGTGATCGGCCCAGAGGCACCGCTCGTCGCCGGTGTCGCGGATGCGGTGCGCGCCAAGGGCATCGCGGTGTTCGGCCCCTCGAAGGCCGCCGCGCAGCTCGAGGGCTCCAAGACCTTCGCCAAGGAAATCATGCAGCAGGCGAACGTGCCCACCGGCGGCGCGCGGCTGCTGCACGAGCTCGCGGATGTCGCCGCGACGCTCGACGAGTTCGGCGCCCCGTACGTCGTGAAGGCCGACGGCCTCGCGTCGGGCAAGGGCGTCATGGTCACGACCGATCGCAACGACGCGCTGCGCCACGCCGAACACTGGCTCGCGCACGGCCCGGTGCTGGTCGAAGAATTCCTCGACGGCCTCGAGGTCTCGCTCTTCTGCATCGCCGACGGCAACACGGTGCGCGCGCTGCCACCGGCGCAGGACTTCAAGCGCCTCCATAACGACGACGCCGGCCCCAACACCGGCGGCATGGGCGCGTACTCTCCCGTCCCGTTCCTCGAGGACCGCTTCGGCGGCGAACGCGCGTTCATGGCGGAGGTCGTGCGCGACGTCGCCCAGCCCGTCGTCGACACGATGCGCGAGAACGGCAACCCCTTCCAGGGTCTCCTCTACTGCGGCCTCATCGTCACCGCGGCGGGCATCCGCGTGATTGAGTTCAACGCTCGCTTCGGCGACCCGGAGACGCAGGTCGTGCTGCAGCGCCTCGCCGAACCGCTCTCGACCCTGCTCGTCGAATCGGCGCACGGCACGCTCGACCAGCATGCCGAGGACCTCGAGATCTCAAACAACTCGGCCGTCACGGTCGTGCTCGCGTCGGAGGGATACCCCGACAAGGTCCGCTCGGGACGCGCGATCCTCGGCCTCGAGGATGCGGAAGCAACGGGCGCGCTGGTTTTCCACGCCGCGACCGGTGCCGACGAAGACGGCATCACCGCGACCGGTGGCCGCGTGCTGAACGTCGTGGGCCAGGGCGACACCCTGCAGGATGCGCGCCTCCACGCCTACGAGGCCCTCGCGCACATCCGCCTCGACGGCGGCCATTTCCGCACGGACATCGCGCAGACCGGTGCCGCGCTGCAGAACACTATCCTCGCTCGCGCGGGCCAGATCACGGATGCGCAGGCCGGGGAGTCGGAGCGCGCCGCCAACGAAATGGCCGCGCAGGCACACGACGCCATGCCCGCCGCGCCCGCAGAGGCGACCGGCGAGATCAGCACGGCCAGCGCATCCAGCGAGCGGCTCGACCTCACCGAGACCCCGATCGCGGCGCAGGTTGCGGCCCAGCGCGGCATCGACCTCGAGTCGATGGGTGGCGGTGGCCGCTCGCTCACGGGTTGGCGCCACATGTACTCAGGCAAGGTGCGCGAGGTCTACGAGTCGGAGACCGACGCGGATGCGCTGCTTGTCGTCGCGAGCAACCGGGTGTCGGCCTTCGACCACATCCTCGAGCCGGAGATCCCCGGCAAGGGCGAGCTGCTCACGACGCTGAGCCGCTGGTGGTTCGACCAGCTCGACGTGCCCAACCACATCCGCGAGCCCGAGGGCTGGGATGCGGAGCTCCCGGCCGAGGTCGCGGCGCGTTCGATGCGTGTCGCGAAGCTCGAGATGTTCCCGGTCGAGTGCGTCGTGCGCGGCTACCTCACGGGTTCGGGCCTCAAGGAGTACGAGGCGACCGGCACTGTGTGCGGCGTCGACCTGCCCGAGGGCCTCGGCGACGGCGACCGCCTCCCCGAGCCGATTTTCACCCCCGCGTACAAGGCGCCGCAGGGCGAGCACGACGAGAACATCACGTTCGAGCGCGTCGTCGAGCTCGTGGGCGAGGAGCCCGCGGCGGCGCTGCGCGACCTCTCGCTGCACATCTTCAACCTCGCGAGCGAACGCGCCGCCACGCGCGGCGTGATCCTCGCCGACACGAAGTTCGAGTTCGGCGTCGACCCCGCGACCGGCCAGATCACCCTCGCGGATGAGGTGCTCACCTCAGACTCGTCGCGGTACTGGGATGCGGACCTCTACTCGAACGCGGAGTTGCCGCTTTCCGAGCGCCTGTCGTCCTTCGACAAGCAGATCGTGCGCAACTGGCTGCGCGAGAACTGGGACGGCGAGGGCACCCCGCCGGCGCTCCCCCAGGAAACCATCGAGCGCACGGTGGCGCGCTATCGCGAGCTGCTCGAGCGACTCGCGGCATAGGTTCGCGGCGGGCCCCACGCGCCGACTAAATCCGGCGCGTGGGGTCCTCCTTGACCGACTTCAGGTGGGTCCAGGACTCAAACCCGTGCACGCTCGGATGCGCACGCAGCGTTTCGAACGCCGCGTGTAAGCCGCCCGCGCTCGTCGCGCGCACTGTCATGACGGCGTCGAACCGGCCAATCGTTGACACCGCAAACTCGACAAACGGCAGGCGGCCGAACTCGGGCAGCGCATCCTCCGCGCTCCCATGCAGCGTCAGCCCGACACCGCTCGTGAGCACCTGACCGAGCCGCCCGCGGTCCTGCACGACCACGATCTTCGCGAGATGCGCATCCAGGAGGCGATTTACGCGCACGCGAACGGCCGACCCCGAGAGCCCGACCTCTTCGGCGAGGTCTTGCCAGCTCGTGCGGCCGTCGAGCTCCAGGTGTCGCAGCAGCTCGCTATCGACCTCGTCGATCTGAATGGGCGCAAGCGTTTCGTGCTCGAGGTAGCCCTTGTAGACCCGCGAGTACACGAGTGAGTTGATGCGCGCGACCTCCGGGCGCGCCCTGACTTCCGCGAGGAGCTCGTCGAGCTGGGCATGGGTCTCCGCCCGCGCTTCAAAGATGAAGTCGTGGGCTCCGGACGTCACCGACACGAACACGGCGTCTTTGCGCTCGCTCACCATCTCAAGCACCGGTTCGATCGGGCCGTGGGTCCGCACAGACACGTGCGCGATGACATTCTTGCCCGAGAACTCCGGATGCAGCGCCGCGACCACCCTGAGCTCACCGTCGTCGAACATCTGCCGCAGCCGCGAGGTAACGAGCGATCGGGGCGCGCCGATGTCCTTGGCGATCGAGATCATGCTCGCGCGCGGATCGCTTCGCAGTGCCGTAACGAGCCGTTCGTCCAGCTCAACCAGGGGTTCGCTCATGTCACCATTCTCCGTCGGAGGGATGCACCTCCGCTCGCCATTGCAATTTGAAGCAACATCGTTGATGATAGACACATCCACAAGCAGATTGCTCAAAAACTCTGCCGAGCGGAATCAAGATAAAAGCAAAATTGCCGTTTCGCATTGGCACTGAGTGCCAAATATGACTGGCTGACGCCATGAAACTCAAACCAAAGGTGGTTCGACCCTCATGAGTTCCCCCCAAGCTCCCGTCCAGGAGTTCACACACAAGCGCGCGATCCGGGCTGGCTTCGCATCCTTCGTGGGCACCTCGATCGAGTTCTACGACTTCTACGTCTTCGCAACCGCTGCGGCCCTCGTCTTCGGGCCGATCTTCTTCCCCGAAGCAGACCCGGTCACCGGAATTCTCGCGTCGTTCGCGACCTACGCGATCGGCTTCCTCTTCCGCCCGCTCGGCGGCATCATCTTCGGCCACATCGGTGACCGCATCGGCCGCCAGCGCTCGCTCGTGCTGACGCTGCTGCTCATGGGTGTCGCGACGACCCTCGTCGGCGTCCTCCCGGTGTACGAGAACGTCGGCATCTGGGCCCCGATCATGCTGCTCATCCTTCGCGCCATGCAGGGCCTCGCGGTCGGCGGCGAATGGGGCGGCGCAGTGCTCATGTCCGTCGAGAACGCGCCCGAGCGCTACAAGGGCCTCTACGGCGCGTTCCCCCAGCTCGGTAACCCGATGGGCGCGCTCCTCGCGTCCGGCATCTTCGCGCTCCTCACCATCAATGGCGACCAGTTCCTCCTCGATGGCGGCTGGCGCATCCCGTTCCTACTCTCGGCAGTGCTGATCGCGGTGGGCTTCTGGGTTCGCTACCGCGTTGAAGAGACGCCAGTGTTCGAGCAGCAGCAGGCCGAGGGCGGCGTGCAGAAGAACCCCCTCAATGATGCGGTCAAGCGCAACTGGAAGGCGATCCTGATCGGGATGGGCCTCATCCCGATCTCGACCGGTGGCTACTACATCGTCACGACCTTTGCGACCTCGTACGGCACCGAGCCATCCTTTGGAATCGGCATCGACGCGAACGACATGCTCACCGTCCTCTCGGTGGCCGCGCTGTGCGAGCTCATCTCGACGCTGTTCATCGGTGCCCTCGCCGACAAGGTGGGGCGCAAGCAGACGTTCTTCTGGAGCCTCGTCATCACCTCGGTGCTCGTGATCCCGATGTTCCTCACGATGTCACCCGAGAACCTCGGCATCATGTTCGTGCTTTTCGCCCTGACGCGCGTCGCGATGAACGGCACCTGGGCACCGCTTAGTTCGATCATGGCGCAGATGTTCGACGCAAAGTCGCGCCAGACGAGCCTCTCGGTGTCCTACAGCTTCGGTAACGCTATCTGGGCAGGCTTCTCGCCGCTCGTCGCGACCTGGCTCTTCCAGCAGACCGGCTCGATCTGGTCGGTCATCACGATGTTCCTCATCATGGCCGCGATCAGCATCGTCTGCCTCTTCCTCGCCCCGCAGAAAAAGGACTACGTCTTCGACCCGCGCACCGCGGCGGTTACGACCGACGGTGCCGTCGACCTGAACACGAACGGTGCCACGAAGTAGCCATGCGGAAGATTCATACCTTCGACGAACCGCGCGAGGACTGGACGCCGCTCCTCGTCACCGCCAAGACCATTCTGACGGCGGACGAGGACGCGCCCCGCGCATCCGCGATGCTCATCGCTGGTGAGCGGATCGTCGCGGTCGGCACCGCCGACGAGTGCCGGGATGCGGCCGGTTTCCTCGGCCTGACCGCCCCTCGCGAGCTTGACCTCGGCGACGTCACGATCACCCCGGGCTTCATCGACCCGCACACGCATCCGCTCATGCACGGCCAAATGCGCATGTGGGTGGACTGCGGGCCGAGCCAGGCCGCAACTATCCCCGAGATCGTCGCGCTGCTCCAGCAGCGCGCGGCCGAGACCACGGGCGACGGCCCCATCCGCGGCTACGGCTACGAGCACCGCAACCTCGCCGAGGGGCGTCACCCCACGCGGCACGAGCTGGATGCGGTCGCCACCGATCGTGAGGTCTACCTCATGAACGCCTCCGGGCACGGCGGCGTCGTGAACAGCTTCACGCTCGAGAAATACGGCGTGACGCGCGACACCCCGAACCCGCCGGGAGGCGAGTTCTTCCGCGACAGCGAAGGCGAGCTCACCGGAGAGCTGTCGGATGCGGCGTGCAACATCCTGACCGGCGTCGAGGGCGTCAAGATCGGCAACCACGGCCCGAACCTCCACCTCGGTGACAGCATCGAGGACCACATCGAGCAGCTCCGCACCGCGCAGGACTCCTTCCTTCGCGGCGGGGTCACGGCGGTCGGCGACTGCCAGGTCACGCGGCGCGAATTCGACATGTACCTGCGTCTCGCCGACACGGGCGACCTCAAGATTCGCTACAACATGTACTTCCTCTCGCACCTGCTCGACGAGGGTCTCGAGATCGGGATGCGCGGGGCCTTCGGCAACGGCTACCTCAGCTTCGCGGGGTTCAAGTTCTACGCCGACGGCACGCTCGGTGGCTGGACGGCGTACTTCCCCGACGGCTATGCGGGCGATCCCTGCCGCACGGGCATGCTCTACCACGAGCCCGCCGAGTATTCCGAACTCATCCGCCGCGCCCACGAGGCGGGGCTGCAGACCGCGACGCACGCCCAGTCGCCCGACGCGATCGGCATGGTGCTGGACGCGATCGAGGCGGCCCAGGATGCGCATCCTCGCCCCGACGCGAGGCACCGGATCGAGCACTGCGGGTTGCCGAGCTCCGAGCAGATCGAGCGCATGGCGAAGCTCGGCGTGCATCCGGTGAACCAGACCCAGCACTACTACAACTGGGGCGAGGGCGTCGTCGACGCGATCGGCGAGGCCGGAGCGCGCTTCAACCCGCTCGGCGAGTTCGAAGCCGAGGGCGTGCCCGTGACGCTGAGTTCGGATGCACCGGTCGCCGATCCCCTGCCGCTGCAGGCGATCCAGACGGCGGTGACCCGCACGACCGCCCGCGGCGCGCAGCTCGGGGACGCCAACCTGCGCATCTCGGTCGAGAGCGCGTTCGCCGCGCACACGATCGCGGGCGCTCGGGCGCTCGGCCGCGAGGATGACCTCGGCTCGATCACCCCCGGCAAGCGCGCCGACTTCGTTGTGCTCGGTGGGAATCCCCTCGAGGTCGACCCGACCACGATTCAGGACATTCCCGTGCTGCAGACCTGGGTCGGCGGCACCGCACAGTTCGATAGTGCCGAGCAGGCGGCAGCGGCGGTATCCGCGGCAGCGGCAACGGCAACGGCAACGGCAACGACAACGGCCGCAGCGACGGCAACGGCAACATCGGCAACGAAGGAAGGAAGCGCATCGTGGTAGTCACCGCAAACGTCGGTCGCGACATCCTCACGACCATCCGCAACTACGGAATCGACACGGTCTTCGGCATTCCCGGCACGCACAACCTCGAGTTCTACCGACACCTGCCCGAGCTCGACATCCGCTGGATCACGACGCGGCACGAGCAGGGCGCGGGCTTTGGGGCCGACGGCTGGTCGCTGCAGACCGGCCTGCCCGGCGTCGTCATCACGACTTCCGGCCCCGGGATGCTCAACGCACTCGGCAGCGTCGCGAACGCTTACGCCGAGTCGCGGCCGCTCATCGTGCTCACGCCGGGTGTCCCGCTCGGCGAGGAGTTCGCCGACATCGGCTCCCTGCACGAGACCAAGGACTCGGTGGCCGCAGCCGCCGCGGTGTCGGAGTGGGCTCGCCGCGTTCGCTCGGGAACCGAGGCCGTTCAGGCCGTCCACGACGCGTTCGAGCATTTCCGCACGGGCCGCCCGCGACCCGTCGTCATCGAGGTGCCACTGAACATCCTCGAGGGCGAGAGCGATTGCCCCGCCGAGCTCCTCGAGGCAAAGCCCGCGCCCGCGCCCGCCGCCGGCGACGACCAACTCATCCAGGCCGCGGCCGAGATCCTCGCGGGCGCCGAGCGCCCCGTGATTCTCGCGGGTGGCGGCTCGGTGCAGGCTTCGGCGGCGGTACTCGAGCTCGCCCAGCTGCTGGATGCGCCGGTGGTCACCTCCCTGAATGGTCGCGGCGTGATCCCCGAGACGCACCCGCTCGCGGTCGGCGCTACGCTGCGGCTCAAGGCGGCGCACCGGCTCGTGAACGGGGCGGATGCGCTACTCGCGATCGGCACCAAGATCGGCGAGGCCGAGCTGTGGTGGGGTCCGCTCGAGCCGAGCGGCAAGGTCGTCCGCGTCGACCGGCTCGACTCCCAGCTCGATAAGAATTTGCCGGCGGATGTCGGCATCCGGGGCGACTCGCGGTCGATCGTGCCCGCGCTGCGCGAGCGGCTCGCGGCACAGAGCACATTCGACGCAGCCCGCCCATCCCACGCATCCGGCGCCGACCGGGCCGCGGCGGCTCGCGAGGAGATCGAGCGCGAATCGCGCGAATGGAGCCCCGAGATCGCTGGCCTAAGCGACGCGATCGCCGCGGCCATTCCGGAAAACGTCGTCCTCGGGGCCGACTCCTCGCAGGTCTGTTACTACGGCACCGCGAACCACGTGCCGCTCAACCACCCAAACTCGTACCTCTACATGGCGACCTACGCGACGCTCGGCTACGGGCTGCCCGCCGCGATCGGCGCGAAGCTCGGTGCCCCCGAGCGCCCGGTCGTCGCCGTGATCGGCGACGGTGCCCTCATGTTCTCGATCCAGGAGCTCATGACGGCGAGCCAGGAGTCGCTCGACCTCGTCGTGGTGTGCGTCGACAACGGCGGCTACCGCGAGATCGAGCAGAACGAGGCCGACCGCGGTATCGAGCCGATCGGCGTCCGGCTGGTGCAGCCGAACTGGCCACAGCTCGCGGATGCGTTCGGCTGGGAAGGGTCGACCGCATCCTCACCGGCCGAGGTGACCGAGAGCATCCGCCGCGCGATCGCCGAGGGCGGCCGCCACTTCATCCACGTTCCGTTCGCCGAATTCGAATCGAAGGAGATTGACGCCGCATGAGCGAGCCGACCGCACTAACCAACCAGAACGAGGTAGCGCCGCTGACCGATGCCGCCAACCTGACGGACGCCGCCAAGGCCACCGCCCGCGAATGGATCGACGAGCACATGCCCGAGCTGTCGGCCTGGCACCAGCGCATCTGGGATCTCGCCGAGCCCGCGTGGCGCGAGCATGAATCGGCCGCGTGGTACGTGAACCTCCTGCGCGAGCGCGGCTTCGAGGTCGAGGCCGGTTCCGCCGGGATGCCCACCGCGTTCTGCGCCGAGTGGAGCAACGGTGCCGGCCCGCGCCTGCTCACCTACGCCGAATACGACGCCGTCCCCGGGAACTGTCAATCCGCATCCTCACACCTCGCGCCTCGCGAGGGCCTGCCCGCCGAGGCCCCGGGCCACACCGACCCGCACTCGGCCCTCGGCATCTCGACCCTCGCCGGACTGCTCGCGACCCAGCACGCGATGCGCGAGCACGGCATCCCGGGATCGCTGCGGTATACGGGTGAACCCGCCGAGAAGATGCACGGCTCGAAGGTCGTCCACGGCCTGCGTGGCTACTACGACAACGTCGACGCGATCGTGAGCTTCCACCCCTTCTATATGCTGCCGCTGTGCAACACCGCGCGCCTCGACACCCAGTGCGGCGCGTACTACTCGAAGGTGTATGAGTTCGTGTGCGATGAGCCGGAGACCTGGCAGCTCACCGCCAACCCGAACTCGCCGATTCCCGCATCCCACTCGGCCGCGCGTGCCCCCGGCGCGAATATCGCCCTGATGCAGATGCACTCGGCGTCGCGGATGATGCAGGATGCGATGCTCCCGAGCGTCGGCGGCTGGAGCCTGTCGGATGCGATCCTGTCCTCGGGCCAGGCGACTGCGGACAACCTGCCCGCGCGAATCGCGCGCATCCAGTACTCGTGGCGCACGCCGGACATCGAGATGGCCGAGCACGTGCTCGCGGTGCTCGACCGCAACGCCGAGCATGCCGCCGCGATGGCGCACTGCCGCGTCAACGACACGTGGATTGCGCGCTCGCGGCCCGGGCTCACGAACCACGTCATGACCGACGTGCTCTACCGCAACCTCGAGCAGGTCGGGGCACCTACCTACGGTGAGGATGCGATTGCCGCGGCGCAGGAGATCCAGCGCCAGCTCGACATCGAGCCGATGGCGAAGCCCTTCCTCGACGAGTGCGAGCGCCTCATCTCTCCTGAGGATGCCGAGCGCGAGCTGCGCGAGCACATGCCGGCCTGGCAGCGCAACTGGACGAGCGACGACTACGTCGAGATGACGCACTACGCGCCGACCGTTCGGTTCTACATCTCGCGCCCCGCGCTCAAGCCCGCGCCCGGTCGCGGCGCCTATCCGGGGTGGGTCATGAACGCGCTCGGCGGCATCCCCGCGGCGATCGACCCGACGATCGAGGTCGCTGGCAAGACCGTCGCGGGCACCTTCATCGACCTGTTGCTCGACTCGGATGCGCTTGCCCGCGCCGGCGAGGAATTCTCGCGTCGTTCGGCCGAGGCTTCGCTGGCGCCGCTGCTGCCCGCCGACTTCGAGCCGCCCGTCGAGCTCGCGTGGCCGGAGTATGTGCGCGATGCCGAGGGCAAGCGCCGCTGGCTCGGCGCCGGGGCACTCGGCTAGTCGCGCTTCCCACTCAACGCTTTCCTGTCTCCCCTCCTTTCGAAAGGACTCACCCATGGCCGAAAACTACGTCACCTACGACACCGGCAAGGTCGGCCCCGCCGACGCAAGCATCTCGCCGCGATACGCCGGCATCGCCACCTTCGCGCGTCTCCCCCGCATCGAGGAGGTGCCGAACCCGGACATCGCCGTCGTCGGCGTCCCGTTCGACTCGGGCGTCAGCTACCGACCGGGCGCGCGCTTCGGTCCCGCGCACGTCCGCGAATCCTCGCGCCTGCTGCGTCCGTACAACCCCGCGACCGGTGTGGCGCCGTTCGCGTCGGCACAGATTGTCGACGCCGGTGACATTGCGGTCACGCCGTACAACAACCACGACGCGATGGCCGCGGTCGAGCAGGCCGCGAACGAGCTTCGCGCGGGCGGCCGGAAGCTGCTCACGATCGGCGGCGACCACACCGTCGCGCTGCCGAACCTGCGCTCGGTGTACAAGGACCACGGCGAGATCGCGGTGATTCACTTCGACGCGCACCTCGACACGTGGGACACGTACTTCGGCGAGGACACCAACCACGGCACGCCGTTCCGCCGCGCGAGCGAAGAGGGCCTGCTCGACCTCGAGCGCTGCCTCCACGTCGGCATCCGCGGGCCGCTGTATGGCGAGCAGGATCTGCGCGACGACGAGCGCCTCGGCTTCGCGATCATTTCGAGCGTCGAGATCGAGAACGAGGGCGTGCCCTCGGCGATCGAGCGGATGCTCAAGCGTGTCGGCGACCGCCCGGTGTACATTTCGGTGGACATCGACGTGCTCGACCCAGCGCACGCCCCTGGCACCGGCACCCCCGAGGCCGGCGGCATGACGAGCCGCGAGCTGCTACGGATGCTGCGCGCGCTTGGCGCGTGCAACGTCGTCGGCGCCGAGGTGGTCGAGGTGGCACCCGCGTACGACCACGCGCAGCTCACAGGCATCGCTGCCGCGCACGTCTCGTACGAGCTGCTCTCGGTGATGGCGGCGCACACAGCTGCTGCTGCCGAGTAGGAGCGAAGCGACGCGTCGAGGGGCGGTTCCCGAAGACGGTTCCCGAGGACGGTTCCCGAGTACGGGTAAAGCGACGCATCGAGGGTTTTCCCTGATGCGTCGCTTTGCTGTGTCATCGATTGGTTCGATGCAAATCGCTCCGCGATGCACTCAGTGAGCGGGCGAGGCTCGCGAGATACTCGCCGGCCGGGCGCTAGTCGGCGAGCTTTGTGCGCCTCCACCGCTCGCGGAGGCGGTCGCGAATCGAGTCGCCGTCCGGATCTCGTTCGAGCTCCGGCAGGGGCTCGTTCCAGGCCTTGATGAGCGCCCATGCCACGGCGGTAATCGGCACCGAGAGCAGCGTGCCGACGATGCCACCGAGGATCGTCCCGGTCGTCAGCGCGAGCAGAACCACCAGTTCGTGCAGTCGGAGCGAGCGTCCCAGCACGATCGGCTGCAGCAGGTTGCCCTCGAGCTGGTTCACGACAACCACGATGGCGACGACGATCACCGCAGGCCAGAACCCGTTGGTCACGAGCGTCACGAGCGCGGCGACGACACCGGCGAGCGTCGCACCCACGACCGGGATGAACGCGCACACGAAGACGACCAGCGCGAGCGGCAGCGCCAGCGGTACGCCGACAAACACGAGGCCCAGGCCGATGAAGATCGCATCCACGAGCGCGACGATCACGGTGCCACGTACATAACCACCCATGACGTTCACCGCACGAGAGCCCATGAGCTCCACGCGGCGGTGCTGCGCGCCCTTGAACGGCTTGATCAGGAACGACCAAATATTCGGGCCGTCCTTCAGGAAGAAGAACAGCACCACGATGAACAGCACGAGTGAAGTAAGGAACGACGCCACGCTACCGATGCCGGATGCGAACCCAGAGCCGATCGCGCCGTAGTTCAGGTTGGCGAGCCACCCCTGAATCGTGCCCCACAGATCATTGATCGCGGTGGTGTTTAGCTCAAACTGCGGGAACGTCGTGTTCCACCAGACGAGGGTCTGTTCGACACCCTCGGCTACCGTCTGCGACAGCGTCGGCCACTGGCTGCGCACCTGTTCCACGACGATCCAGATGAGTCCCCCGAAAATGACCACCACCGCGAGCAGCACGACGACGGTGGATAGGGCCCGTGGCCATCGCCGCTCGCCCAGCCACGACAGGACAGGTTCCATCGCCGACGCAATGATGAGCGCGAGCAGCACCGGGATGACCACGATCGTGACCTGAAGCAGCCCGAGCGTGACGAGCGCGACGGCCGCGACGACGATCAGCAGCTGCAGCGAGCGAACCGAGATGATACCCATGCCGTCCGTCCACGGCGCCGCGGGATTCTTCAGATTCGAGAAGCGCCCTTGCCGCCGCTCCTCTTCGTTGACCGCGCGAGAGTCGGCTTCCTCCCGAAGCTCGCCCTCAGACCAGGTCTCCGACTCCCCCGCCATAGCATCTCCGTTCACATCCGTCACAATGTCATCATCCTTTCGCATCTCCCCGACCGTCGCATCCACCGCTGCGCCCATTCTGCGCATCCGCGACCTCGTCGGACCGGGCCGACGCTCGTGCCGCGAGCCGCGCATCCGCGACCCCGCCTGACCGGGCCGACGCTCGTGCCGCGGGCCGCGCATCCGCCGGTAGGATGGTGAGCAAACGTCGCCGACTTAGTCTCAGGAGTGCCGATGCCGAAGATTCTCGTGCAGGTCATGCCCAAGCAGGAACTGCTTGATCCCGCTGGAAAGGCTGTGCAGCGCTCGCTCGCCAGCAACGGTCGTGAGTACCTCACGGATGTGCGTATCGGCAAGCGCTTCGAGATCACGACGGACCGCGAGGCAACCCCGGAGCTGCTCGAGGAGATCGCCGAGCTCGCCGCGAACCTGCTCTCGAACGACGTGATCGAGGACGTCATCTCGATCGAGGTCGCCGACGAGGAGCCCTTCGACCCCGCGCAGACCGAGACCGTGACCGACGACGGCTTCCTGCCGACCGGTGCATCCAGCGACAAGCAGGCCCAGCAGAACGTGCAGGGCGAGTAGCAATGCGCGTTGGTGTCATCACTTTCCCCGGTTCGCTCGACGACCGCGACGCCCAGCGCGCGGTCGAGATCGCTGGCGGCGAGGCCGTCGCGCTCTGGCATGCCGACCACGACCTCAAGGGCGTGGATGCGGTGGTTCTGCCCGGTGGGTTCAGCTACGGCGACTACCTGCGTTGCGGCGCGATCGCGGCCCAGGCGCCGATCATGACCGAGCTCGTCGAACAGGCCGGTCGAGGCCTGCCGGTGCTCGGCATCTGCAACGGATTCCAGATGCTTGTCGAGGCACACCTGCTGCCCGGCGGCCTGATTCGCAACGACCACGGCCGCTTCATTTGCCGTGACCAGCGCCTGCGCGTCGAGAACGTCGACACTCCGTGGACCTCGCTTTACGAAAAGGACGAGGAAATCGTCATCCCGCTGAAGAACGGTGAGGGCGGCTACATCGCCGACGACGAGACGCTGAAGCGCATTGAGGGCGAGGGCCTCGTGGCCTTCCGCTACCTCGGTGCGAATCCGAACGGCTCGGCGAACGACATCGCGGGCCTGCGGAACGAGGCCGGAAACGTCGTCGGCCTTATGCCGCACCCGGAGCACGCGGTCGAGCCGGGCTACGGCCCCGACACCTCTGAGCGGATGCGCTCGGGCGTCGACGGCCTCGGGATGTTCGCGAGCGTCTTGCGCTCCCTCGCCGCGGCGTAAGGGGCGGCGCTCTCCGCGCCTTCCTTCCCGTCTTCGAGCCCTCCCACCTTCCGAGATCCGTCACTAGATGTACCGGGCGAGCTCGGGACTGCATCCAGTGACCGGCCTGCGGACGGAAGCTCGCCCCGCCAAAGAAAATTGTGCACGCATGAGGAGAGTCGCCGGCGTGTCGCCGCGTGTCGTGCTCGTACGTGCACTTTTCTGCGGCGCCCTGAGCTTGTACCCGCGCACAAAGCGGTGGCCAACAATTCATTCATTGGCTAGTTCGCGAAATCGACGCTCCACCTAGGCTTTAAGCCAACAGAATGAGGTGAAATGCGCGAAGAGTTCGGCGAAGTTGATCGGTCCAAGTGGGTCACCCCGCACGAGAGTCAGCACGACCATGTCGAGCGCATCAACACCTCCGTGACGGGTGTGCCGATCTCCCCTGCGCCGGCTGTCGACGAGCTCATGAGCGCACCGGTGCTCGGCACCTCGACGACGCCGATCACGACTTCGATCTCGCTCGAGGAGGAGGCCCGCCTCAAGGAGGCCGGGCAGCCCGTCCCGAAAAACCTATTCGGGTTTCTCAACAAGGTGGATGCGCGACTCGTCGCGCTCCTGGGGTCGGTCGCGGTCGGGCTCAACCCCGTATTCACGACGCTCTCCGGCGAGAACGCGGCAACCGCCGTCTTCTTCCGGTTCGCGATCGCGCTCATCCCGCTCGGCATCTTCGCGATTCTCGAGTGGCGCTTGAACGGGCGGATGCGCGGCCGCGACGTGCTGCTGCACCTGCTCGCGGGCGTGTTCTTCGGCCTCGACGTCGGCCTCTGGATCCCCGGGGTGCTCTTGGCGGGCGCAGGCATCGCCACCGTCGCCGGTAATCTGCAGGTCATCATCGTGCCGCTGCTTGCGTTGCTGATCTTCCGCGAGAAGCTGACGATGCCGTTCGTGCTCGCGATTCCCGTGATGCTCGGCGGCGTCGTACTGCTCAGCGGCGTGATCGAGCAGGGCGACTTCACGGGCGACACATTCCTCGGCGTGATGCTCGCGGTCGCGGGCGGTTTCGCCTACGCCGGGTACATCATGATCATCGGCCGCGCCCGGGCAACCGGTCACGCATCCACCTACGTGTTTTTGTCCTCGCTGTCGGCGATGGTCGTGGGCACTGCCGTCGCCTCGGCCTGGGGCGCACCGAACTTCACTCCCGACCTCAAACCGTTCCTCATCCTCGTCGTAATGGCGCTGCTCAGCCAGGTGATCGGCTGGGTCGCGACCTCGAGCGCGCTGCCGCGACTCGACTCATCCACCGGCTCGATGCTGCTGCTCACGCAGCCGCTCGTTGCGATTCTCGGAGGCGTGCTGATTCTTGGTGAGCAGATCTCGGTGCTGCAGTGGGTCGGCATCATCGCGATCATCCTCGCGGTCTGGTTCACGTCGTATGCGTCGGCGCGGCGCCGCAGTCGCCCCGCGGATCGCGCGCGAGCGGAGCGCGAGCGGCGGCAAACTCCCGAGTAGCGAAGCGTACCCCGAGTAGCGAAGCGTACCCCGAGTAGCGAAGCGTATCGAGGGCGGTGGCGCGTAACGAGCCAAGGGCACGGCCGCGTCGATCCACCGGTCCCCGGTAAGCTAACTCGGATGCATCCCTCACGCCTCCTTCACGTCGTCTCAACTATCGAGGCCTGCACGTGGGCATTTCTTATCGTCGCGATGCTGACGAAATACGTGTGGGCGCCCGAGCTCGGGGATGTGCTGGTCGCCTTCGCGGGCGCGGCGCACGGCACCGCGTTCTTGCTCTACCTTTTCGTGTCGACGGTCGTGGGCGTGAACGCCCGCTGGCGCTGGTGGATGTTCTTCCTTGCGTGGGCGAGCTCTGTCCCGCCGTTCTTCACGCTGCTATTCGATTGGTTTGCGCACCGTCGCGATCTGGTTTCCGCGAGCTGGTTCGCGCCAGAAGTTGAGCGCGAACATGGCGAACTGCATCCGCGCCTCGCGGGTGTCGTGCGCTGGACGATGTCGCGACCGATCACCCAGGCGGCCACCGCGATTGCCGCGTTCTTGTTCATCCTGACGCCCTCGCTCGCGAACTAGTAACCGCATCTCTCAACGCCTGCCGAATTTTAAGTCGCCGCCGTAGACTGACCTCATGAAATCGATTCTCGAAGACGTGCTTAGCGCTGCGCGGACACTCTCGCGCTCTGAGCGCGCCGAGGTCGCACACGCGTTGATTGCCACCCTCGAAACCACAACCGACGTCGACGACACCCGTTACGCAGAACTCAAGGCCGAAGTAAATGTCGGGCTCGAGGAGCTCGACCGTGGCGAAGGGATCGAGATCCCCGCCGAATCTCTTGAAGAGTACCTCCAAGGACTCGGCCTGATCGCCTCCGATGGTGCAGGCAAGCCCGCCCCGTGACCTACAAACTCGTGCTCGCTCCTGCAGCGCGCGCAGACATCATCAATACGCTCGAGTAGTCAGGAAAGAACTTCGGTGACGATGTGCGCGGAGGGTACGAAGCTCTCATTGTCTCAGCCATCGAATCGATAAGAGACAATCCGCGAGTTCTCGGATCACGGGAACGCGATGACCTTGCAAGCGGCCTACGGACGTTTCATCTGCGGGGCTCCCGTAACAAGGTCAGTCCGGCAGCGCGACGCATCGCCAGCCCACGTCATTTCGTGGTCTATCGGCAGACCGACGACATTGTTCAGGTGGTGCGCCTGTTGCATGAGGCAATGGATATTTCCGTAGTGCCTTTTGCAGAATAGCCTCTCTGAGGATAGCCCAGCCCCACCTCTCATCGAGCTCTCATAGTCGGCTCATTCGCGGTTCATGCGCGTGAACCATTGTGGGATTGTCAGCAAATGAGAGGCGAACTCCCATGTTTTCCAGAGGCAAACGCGCGTCCGTGCAACCGACCGCATCCGGCCGCCGCGCGGCCGTCGTCGGCTCCGGCCCGAACGGGTTGACCGCAGCGGCGGTACTCGCCAAGGCAGGCTGGCAGATCGACATCTACGAGAAATCGGATGCACCGGGTGGTGCCGCCCGTTCGCGAGACACGCTCGGCCCCGGCACGATCGTGGACCTCGGCGCCGCCGGGCATCCCTTTGGCGTCGCGAGCCCCATCTTCCGCGAGCTCGAACTCGAGCAGCACGGCCTCGAATGGCTCCACTCCGAGTACCCTCTCGCGCATCCGCTCGGGGATCGCCCCGCGGCCGTGCTGCACCGCGATCTCGACGCGACCGCCGCCGAACTCGGCCCGGACGCCACCGCGTGGCGGCGCATCCACCGACCGGTCACGGCCAACGTCGACGCGCAGCTCGAGAACCTGCTCGGCCCGCTGCTGAGGTTCCCGAAGCATCCGCTGCGGCTCGCTGCCTTCGCACCCTCGGCGCTGCCCTCCGCGAGCGCGCTCACGCGCCTCGCGTTCAAGAATCCCGCGGCCCGCGCGCTGTTTTTGGGCTCCGCCGCGCACGTGATCGCGCCGCTCGACCAGCCGTTCACGGGCGCGTTCGGCACACTGTTTGGCGGTCTCGGGCAGACCGGCGGCTGGCCCGTGCCCCGCGGCGGCACGCAGGCGATCGTGGATGCGCTGATCAGCGTGATCGAGTCCGCTGGCGGGCGCATCCACACCGACGCGGAAGTCACCGACCTGCGCGCGCTGCCCGAGGTCGACGCGACGCTGCTGAACCTCACCCCGCGGCAGGTGCTTCGGCTTGAGGGCCCGCAGATCGACGCGCTCTCGCGACGGATGCGCCACAGCCTCGGGCACTGGCGCTACGGCGTGGGTGCGCA
The DNA here is from genome assembly GCF_003010915.2 of Gulosibacter molinativorax. Taxonomy (NCBI): domain Bacteria; kingdom Bacillati; phylum Actinomycetota; class Actinomycetes; order Micrococcales; family Microbacteriaceae; genus Gulosibacter; species Gulosibacter molinativorax. The sequence continues at coordinate 2,381,725 of NZ_CP028426.1, forward strand.
CAAGGTCGACTATCTGCTGAGCGGGCCGGTGCCGTGGGCGGATGCTCGGGTCGGTCAGGCGACGACCGTGCACGTCGCCGGCTCGGCAGGCCAGCTCCAGCGCGCGGAGTCGCTCGCGGCGAATGGGCTCATGCCCGAGAAGCCCTTCGTGATGGTCGGCCAGCAGCAGGTCGCCGACCCGTCGCGCGCATCCGGCCCGGCGGCTGGCTACACCGTGATCTGGACGTACGCGCACGTGCCGCACGGCTACGAGGAGCAGTACCCGGGCGAGGTCGCCGAGCGAATCGAGACGCAGATCGAGCGGTTCGCGCCCGGCTTTCGCGATCTCATCGTGTTCCGGAACGAGACCTCGCCAGCGCAGCTCGAGGCTTGGAACCCGAACCTGATCGGTGGGGACGTCGCGGGCGGCGCAATGACCGGGATGCAGGCGATCTTCCGGCCCGGGTTCACGTTGGATCCGTATCGGCTCGTCGGGGAGGATGCGCCTGGCCGCCACGACGCTCGCGTTGCGTCTGCGCCTGCGGAGCAAGCGGGTGGTCGCCTCTATCTCTGCTCGGCGTCAACTCCGCCGGGCGCAGGCGTCCACGGGATGCCCGGCGCTTGGGCAGCGCGCGCCGCGCTTGCCGACTTCCCTTCCCTCGTCGGCACTTCAGAGCGTCACCCGCACTGAGGTTGGTCACAACCCGGGATTATCAGTCCGAAAACCCCAGTTCGTGACCAGCCTTCGCACGCAAACCCCAAAACGTGACCAGCCTTCGCACGCAAACCCCAGTTCGTGACCAGCCTTCGCACGCAAACCCCAGTTCGTGACCAGCCTTCGCACGCAAACCCCGAAACGTGACCAACCTTCCGCAACCAGCAAGGAGCGCAAGCCATGCCGAACCAACAGCCAAGACCGCCGAGCCCGAGGAGGGCATCCTGCCCCACATCGGTGCGCGGCCATCGCGCGCCAATCCGGAAACGTGATCTCTGGGCGCTGGCGGGGTACGCATCCCTCGCTGCGACGCTGCTCACGCCGCTGCGGCACTACGTCGGGGATCTCAAGAAGGTCGATGAGGCGAAGCTCGACGAGGACTCGTTCCCGCTGTCGACGTATCCGATGTTCTCGGCCGATCGGAAGGGCCGCATCGTGGTCCCGCACGTCGTCGGCTTCACCGCGACCGGCGAACGTGTCGTGCCGCACTATAGCCACTTCGGTGCGGGCGGCCTCAACCAGGTGCGCAAGCAGATCGCGCGCGGGGTTCGTCAGGGCAAGGCCATCGAGATTGCGCAGCAGTATGCGGGGTCGATTGCGCGGCAGCAGCGCCGGGCTAATGCATCCTCGAACCCGGAGGTCAACGCGCGGCGCGAGCGCGAGGCCGATATCGTCACGGTCGCCGTCGTCCGTTCGCGCTTCGTCTTCAACAACTACTTTGCGGGCGCCACGCATCCGGCAGCCGAGGTCATCCACGCCGAATGCCCGATCGGGGGAACTGCCTTCGCGCATCCACCAGCCAAACTGCCAAAGCACGAACGGCCCAACCCTGCCATGAAGGAGGCCCGTCGATGAACAAGTTCCTCAGCCTCATCACGGGCAAGCCGAACCAGCCGACCGGGGCGCCGCTCGAACGCATCATGGACACGCTTCGCCCTGCCGCAACGCCACTGCGCCCGGCCGTGCTCCGGCTCGGCGTCGGCTCGTTTGGCGCCGTGCACCAGTTCCGCCGTCGCGAGATGATGCACACGCTCCACCGACAGGACCCGTCTCGCTTCGCCCCAATTGGCGTCGCCCGAATCTTGAAGCGGCCGCTGCCGCCTGCCCTCGCGGACGCGCTGTTCAGCGCCGCGCAGGTCACGAACGTGCTCACGACGCTCGGCATCGCGCATCGTGTCACCGGACCGCTCAACGCCGCGCTGCAGTTGTGGACGATGACGTACCGCAACTCGTGGGGCATGATCTTCCACAACGACAACGGCCTCGTGCTGCACCAGGCCGTGCTCGGCCTCAGTCGCTCGGCCGACGCCCTCTCGGTGGATGCGCTGGTCACGCACCTGCGCACCGGCGCCGCCCACGGTGAAACACTCTGGCAGGGGCTCGCACCGCAGCGGTTCGACCGCGCCTACGGCGGCATCGCGACGGCGATGAACATCGGCACGATCGCGATCTACTTCATCTCGGGCATTGCGAAGATCCGCAGCCCGAAGGGTTGGGCGTGGGCGAGCGGCGACACGCTTCGCGAGCAGATTGCCGCGGATGCGGTGCGCAAGGAGGTCTTCGGGACGCCGGCGCCCAAGGCCGCCGCGGCGCTCTACAACAGCAAGGCGCAGTTCGGCGTGCTCGCGGTGGGGACGCTGGTCGTTGAACTCGGGGCGCCGCTGTCGCTGATCGATCGTCGGCTCGGGCAGCTGTTCGCACTCGCCGCCTGGGGGATGCACGTGGGGATTCAAGTCGTGATGGGGATCAAGTTCAAGTACAACACTTCGGGCGTCTCATACCTCCCGTACTTCCCGGTGGGACGGCAGCTCAGCGCGTAGCGCGTTCACCGAAAATTCATCAGCAAATTCAAGAACCCCCAATCGTTTTCACCAGGATTTTTTAGACTCTTATGCGCTCATGAGAAGGGTCTAATCTGTGCCTCATTCGTGTCTCATGTCGCGACGATTTACTCATGGAAGTTCTTCCGAAAGACGAATTCCAGCTTGTGAAAGGCCCACTCATGACCACCGTGTTCCCGAACGCCTCGACGGCCAACCAGAATTCGCAGACCACCGACGGCGCCACGAATCGCTCCGCTGGAATCAGCACGGCCCCGATCCCCATCATCGTCCGCACCGAGCTGCCGAAGCGCATCCAGGCCGCGTACACGACCCGGTTCGTCGACGAGGCCATCCGCCGCGACCCTGAAGAGTTCCACCTCCTCAGCGGCCCCGGCCTGCATCCTCGTTCTGGGGACGTCGTTGTCGCTCGCGTCACGAACGTGGGCAACCACAAGCGCATCGAGACGCCCACCTCCCGCAAGGCGATCCTCTTCGAAGGTGCGCTGGTGATGGTCGCGTACGGCAACCGCTACGCCGCCGACCAGTTTCTCGCGTACGTCCCCGACTCCCTTGCGACCACGAGCCTGGTCGCCGCGGGTGGCCTCGCGGGCGAGGTCGTCGCAGCGCACACGCGCGTCAGCGAGCCGACTGAGATCGAGCCGCTCGGCCTCCTCGCGAACCACTCTGGCGTCGTTAACCTCAACGACTTCGCACCGTTCGAGAACCTCCCCGTCACCGAGTCGCGCGAGAGGCGCGAGCGCCCCGAGGTGATCGGCGTCCTCGGCACCTCGATGAACTCTGGCAAGTCGACCGTGATGGCAAACCTCATCAACGGCCTCGCGAAGTCCGGCCGCACCGTCACCGCCGGCAAGATCACCGGCACTGGCGCGGGGAACGACCCAATGATTTATCACGACGCTGGCGCCGCGAAGGTGCTCGACTTCACCGACTTCGGCTACCCGACGACGTTCCAGCTCGACATGCAGGAGATCCTCGCGCTCACGATTAACCTCGTCGAGCACCTCACGGAGCCCGACACGGATGTGGTGGTGGTCGAGATCGCGGACGGCATCTTCCAGGATGAGACCGCAAAGCTGCTGCGCGACCCGATCTTCCACAACACGATCGACCAGGTGCTGTTCGCCGCAACCGATGCGCTCGGCGCGCGTGCCGGCGTGCACGAGCTGTGCGACGTGGGCCTGAAAGTCGCGGCGGCCTCGGGCGTGCTGACGTCATCGCCGCTGGCCACGCGCGAGGCGAATGATGTGCTCGCGAAGTTCGAGACCCCGGTGCTCGGCACCTTCGACCTCAGCCTCCCCGAGGTGGCCGAGTCGCTACTGCTGCGGAAATAATTGCCGCGCTGAGGACGCACGAGGGCCCGAAGGGTGAACGAATTTGACCACGGAGACCGCCACGATGCGTCCTAACGACGCACAGGATGCAACCGGCGACGCTGAGCGCCCGTCACGACGACCAGGGGCTCGGGCTCGCGGTTCGAATGGCTCCTCGCGGAAGTGGAGCGCCGACGCGCAAACCACCAAGATGCCGCCGGTGTGGCGCGGCAAGCGCCGCTGGTTGATGGTCGTGCTCGTCGTGCTCGGTGTGGCGCAGGCCGCGCTCGCGCTTGTCATGGCATTCAGCGTGGATGCGCTGCTCAGCACCGCCGAGACGGTCGCGACCTCGACGGGCTCGGCCGGCGCGACGGGCTCGGCCGGCGCGCCGGACGCTGCGAGCGCGACCGCCAGCATCCCGTGGGTGGGCATGTCCATACTCGTCGGCGCCGTCCTCGGCATCGGCCTCGCGCGCTGGCTCGAGCGCATCGTCGCGGAGCGACTGGGGCAGGACTACGTGTACGAGCAGCGCCGCCGCCTCATCGCCTCGGCCCTCGGGGAAGTCGGGAACCGCTCGCTGGGCGTAATCGTGACCCGCGCATCCAACGACCTCACCGCCGTGCGCAACTGGATCGCGCAGGGCATCGTGCCGCTCGCGACCGCGCTGCCGCTCATCCTGACGGTCATTATCGTGCTCGCGATCACGAACTGGCCCGTCGCGCTCGCGATCGCGTTGCCGCTCGGGATCATGGCGCTTCTGATGCCGTTCCTCGCGCGCTCGGCGCACACCCGCGCGCGAACCCTCCGCCGGTACCGCGGCAAGATGTCGGGCCACATCGCCGATACCGTACGAGCTGGCGAGTCAATTCGCGTCGCAGGCGCGACGCAGCGCGAGCTCAATGCGGTCGACCGCAACTCGGCCAAGGTGGTGGATGCTGCGGTCGCCCGCGCGCGCGTCACCGGTTTTGTGCGTTCGCTCACCGTCACTGCGGCGTCGCTCTGCACCGTTGCGGTGGTGTTTCTTGCTCTCGTCGGGGTCATCGATGTCGCCGATGTCGCCTCGATCATGGTGCTGCTGGGCGTGATGTCGACGCCGCTTGGCGATCTCGGCCGCGTCGTCGAGTATCGCCAGAACTATCGAGCCGCCCGGCGCATCCTGGCCCCGATGCTTGAGGCCGCGCAGGATCTCAAGCGGCAGGAGCGTCGCCGCGAGCGCAACTGGAAGTCCGTCGCGCAGGAGCCCGTGCCGGGACATCGCGGGCTCACCGTCGAGGGGCTCGAGGCGAGCGGCGTCGAGCTGCCCCCGCTCGAGGCCAAGCCGGGTGAGCGCATCCTGCTCGAGTCGGCGCATCCGGCGCATACCCGCGCCGTGGTGCGAAATCTGCTCGGTGCAACGGCCGAGGCTGACGACGAAGGTGTATCGGATGCAGGTGATGGGATTGAGCGGGACGGTGCTGACGCGGCCCGCCGAGACCAATTCGGCGACAGCGACCCGAAGGCCGCCCCGCGAGAGTCCCGCCCCCGCGAGCCGCGCATCCTGATCGGTGGGCTCGACTACACCCGCGCGCCGATGAAGGAGGGCCGCGAACTCGTCGGCTTCGCGTCCTCGCAGCTGCCGCTCGAGCGTGGATCGGTGCGGCGTCTCGTGTCCTATCGCAAGCCCGACGCCCTCGACGGGGAGCTGCGCTGGGTGCTGGGCCGAGTCGGGCTGGGCCCGTTGCTCGAGCGCGAGCCGAAGGGCATGAAGACCAAGCTCAAGAACGACGGCGTGCCCTGGAATACCGCGGATGTCACGCGGCTGAAAGTGGCCCGCGCCGTGGTCGGGACTCCCCCGCTGCTCGTACTCGAGGGGGTGGATGCGTCGCTCGACGCTACCGGGGTCGAGATGCTTCGCGAGCTGCTCGCGACATACCCCGGCGTCGTGTTGTTCACCTCGCACCAGCCGGATGCGTTGGTCGCGTCCTATCGCACGTGGCAGCTCGACGGCGAGGACGACGAGGCGCGTGATCGCACCGCGCGGATGATTGACCGAGGTTCGAACGAGCTGCTGGACGCCGACGAGGACGAAGAGTAGCGGCGGGACGGTTTTCGCTTCGCTGCGCTCCGGGCTCCGGGCTCCGGGCTCCGGGCTCCGGGCTCCGGGCAAGATTGGGCACGAATCGGGGTTACTGAGCGCACGGCGCCCGCGCCCCGAGCAAGATTGGGCACGAATCGGGGTTTTGGAACCTCAAAAGCCCGTCCAGTGACCAGCCTTCGTTGGCAAACCACATTCAGTGACCAATCTTTGGGGCGGCCTTCCGCGACCACAACGCAAACACGTCGACGGATGCACTCCGAGCGACGCCGAGTGCAACGAGCGACCGACCTATCGAGACCACAACGCAAACCCGTCGATGGATGCACTCCGGGCGGCGCCGACGACATCGAGCGACCGACCTCCCGCGACCACAACGCAAACCCGTCGACGGATGCACTCCGAGCGACGCCGAGTGCAACGAGCGACCGACCTACCGAGACCACAACGCAAACCCGTCGATGGATGCACTGGGAGCGGCCACGACGACATCGAGCGACCGATCTACGGGACGGGCTCGAGCCCTACCGCTCCCCCGCGGGCACGTAGTCCTTCTCCTCGACGAGGCGGTAGCCGACGCCGCGCACCGTCGCGAAACGCGACGCGCCGAGCTTGTTTCGCAAGTACCGCACGTACACATCCACGACGTTCGACGCCGTGTCGTAGTCGAAACCCCACACGTTACGCAGCAGCTGCTCGCGGGTCAGCGCCTGGCCCGGATACCGCAGGAACATCTCGGCGAGGTCGAACTCTCGAGAGGACAGCTCGACAGTTCGTTTGCCGATCGTCACGAGATGCCGCACCGGATCAAGCGTCAAGTCAGCATGAGTTAGCAACTCGTGCCCCGCATCCGCCGCAGCCTCGGCCTCCTTGGCCGCGTCCTTCATCCGTAGCCGCACGCGTGCAACCAGCTCCGGGAACCGGAACGGCTTCGGCACGTAATCGTTCGCACCACCAGTAAGTCCCGCGACCGTATCGGCACCAGACGTCCGCGCGGTCAGGATGATCACCGGCAGGTCCTCGTCCACCATACGAATCTTTCTCAGCACCTCGAAGCCGTCAATGTCGGGCAGTCCGAGGTCGAGAATGACGAGCTCGAACCCGCCCGATAACGCAAGCCCGAGTCCCTCGGCGCCCGTCGCCGCGGCCTGCGACGTGAATCCCTCCGCGGCAAGCCCCTTCGACACGAAGTCGCTGATGCGCGTCTCGTCCTCAATGATCAGAATCTGCGGCACGGTGTTCCCCTCACGCTTCCGCCAGCGGAAAGCTCATCGTAAAGGTCGAACCGAAACCGAGCGTTGAGTCAACCGCCACCGAGCCGCCGTGCGCACGCACGATCTCGGTGACGATGTTGAGCCCGAGCCCCGACCCCTCGGCGCGGGTCGAGTTTCCGCCTCGGCCGAAGCGCTCGAAGATGCGCGCACGGTCCTCTTCCGCGATCCCGATGCCGTTGTCGTGAATCCACAGTTCGAGCAGCGGCCCACGCGCCTTCGACTTCCGCACTCGTGACCCGAGCACGATCTTGCTCCCCGCATCCGAATACTTCACCGCGTTGTTCGCGAGCTGCAGCCACGCCTGCGTAATGCGCTGCGAATCGAGGTCGTGTACGACCTGCGCCGTCCCCGCGATCGTCCACTCGCGATCGCCGAGGTGCGTGGCCTTCTCGAGCACCTCCCGAGTGAGCGCGTCAATGTCAGTCGGGGCGGTCTTCACGAAGTCTGGCCGACCGGCCTTCGCGAGGGTCATGAGGTCCTCGACGAGGCGGTTCACGCGATCGAGCTCGTCGAGCGAGATCTCCCGCACCTGTTCGACGTCGGCCGCATCCTTCGCATTCATCAGCTCGAGATTGCCCTGCACGATCGTGATCGGCGTGCGCAGTTCATGCCCGACGTCATCGAGGAGCTGACGCTGCGACCGGAACGCCGCCTGGATGCGGTCGAGCATCTCGTTGAACGTCCGCGAGATGTCAGCGATGTCGTCCTCGCTCGTGACGGGCACGCGCCGGTCGAGGTGCTCATCCGAGATCTGTGAGGCCGTCGCCTGAAGTTGCCGCAGTGGCGCGAGCTGCCGGCCGATCATGACCGAGCCGATGAGCGCCACGATCGCGATCACGCCGAGCCCCGTGAGCGTATAGGTCACGAAAATCGAGTCGAGCTCCGCGAGCGCGGTCGAGTAGTTCGTCGCGAACACGATCAGGCTCGGCGCGGGATCGCCCTCCAGGATGACCGGGATGAGCGCCGCGCGATACGTCGCCTCCGAAGTGTTAAACGTCTGGATCAGCACATCCTGCTGGAAGTCCTCGGGCTCGACGTACTCCATGAGCTGCGCGACGAGCTGCCCGTCGTCCTCGAGCCGCAGCGGCACGATCTCATTCGCACGGAACGTGATGCCGTGGCTGTTCAGCCCGAGCATCGACTCGTGCGCGCCGGGCCAGTGGCGAATCATCGCCGTGAACACGACGCCGTCCGACTCGGTGAAGGGCTCCCCGGTCCGCGGGTCGACACCTTCGGTCGCGAGGATGCGCACCTCTTCTACCGAGCCCCGAAGCGAGGTATCGATGCGATTCTGAATCGCCGATCGCTGCAAAAGGTAGGAAACGAGCCCCGACACCGCGACGGCGAACAGGGCGAGGACGACCAGCGTGATGACGATCCGGTTGCGAACCGCGAGACTGCGCCAGCGGGGCCGGATGCGCGATCGTCGACTTGGCGGCGCGGAAGTCACCGCGCCCGCTTAATCGTCGTCGTCATCCCACTCATCGTCGTCCCACTCGTCATCATCCCATTCGTCGTCGTCCCACTCATCATCATCATCGTCGTCGTAGGAGCCGCCACCAGAACCACCAGAACCACCGCCCGACCCACCGGAACCGCCAGAACCGCCAGAACCGCCGCTCGATCCCCCACCACCGGGCGCGGGCTGAGGCGCAGGCACCTGCACGCCCGACCCACCGCCCGGAACAGGGTCGCGATCCGGGGTTCCACCGGAGCCCGCGCCGCCACCGGCGGTCGGCGTTGGCGTCGGCGTGGCCGAGGTCGTCGGAATCGGCGAGGATGGCGTTTCGGGTCCCGTCGGTGACTCGTGCGGCGACCCGGTGGATGCGCCGGCCGATTCGGTCGGGGTCACGAGCGGCCCGAGGTTGACCGAGTCGGAGGACGCGTTAGACAGGCTCGTGCCGAGTACGATGACGAGCACACAGGTCGCGAGCAGGGCCGCCACGAGGGTGGCAGTACGCCCAGAGAGTGCCGTGAATCGTTCCTTCATGCATCCCAGTCTGCCGAACAAGAATGAGGCACGGATGAGACGGAGCCGGCCACAGATGAGCGTGAGATGAGAGGCCGCGCGAGCTGCGCATCCAACTCGATATCGCCTCGTAACGAAGGAGCCCTTCGCCTTGCCCCATACGTTTGTGCGGAGGAAAATGGACTTACGTTCAAACGATGTCGTTTGAACTGCAAAGAGGGACCGGTGATCTCACCATGGCTACATTTCGAACCCTTGCGATTGCACTTCTCGGCGCGGCAGCGCTCGCGCTGAGCGGTTGTTCCGGCGGCACGACACCAGCGGATACCGGGCCGACGGACACGGCACCGGCGGAGGCTCCGCCCGACACCGGCCCCGTCGGGACCGGACCATCGGACATCGGCGCTCCGGACGCATCCACGCCAGGCGACACCTCGGGCGACAGCTCGAGCAACGGCGACACAGACGGGCAGCCTCCCGCATCCAACGGCGAACTGCCCGCGGGGTACGAGGATGCGGTGATCCTCGCGGTCAATGACCTCACGATCACATGTGAAGACTGGTGCGTCTCGCCCGAGCAGGATCAGTTCGCGAAAGCCGACTGGTCGGCGGTGAGCGAAGGCGAGTCTGTCTACCGGTTCACCGTGCTTGAGGGCGAAACGCTCGACCTGACCGTCATCACCGAGGACAGCGAGCAGTGGCCCGCTTGGTCCGACGTGGTCTCGCAGAATCCGGCGGGACAGTACGTCGAGGTGATGCCGCTCAACATGGATGCGGACCACGCGACGTGCTCCGGCGGCACGTGTGAGCCGGCGGGCGAGAGGTACACGGCCGAGGGCGTGCGGCTGCTCTATGAGGTGTCGAGCGGTGAGGCGGTGTATGCGGGGATTACTGGGACGGCATAGTGGTCGCGGGGTGGCCCCACACCGCCCCGCCACACGACTAGACTCGACGAAGGCAAAGCGGCGCCGCGCACTTAACGCGTGCCGCGCATCCGGTCGCCGTCCGCATCCGCACTTCTAGGAGCCGTCTGTTGAGCACTGAGTCCACGAGCACTGAGCCCGCAAGCACTGAGCCGTCGAGCACCCAGCACGTTCCCGACACCGTCGAAAACGCGAAGGCCACCCCCGATCTCGAGCAGCCATACGAGTCACTCGGGCTCAAGCAGAACGAGTATGAGGAGATCAAGAAGATCCTCGGCCGCCGCCCCACCTCGGGCGAGCTCGCAATGTACTCGGTGATGTGGGCCGAGCACTGCTCCTACAAGTCCTCGAAGAAGTACCTGCGCCAGTTCGGGCAGAAGACCAACGAGAAGATGCGCGAGCACCTCATGGTCGGCATGGGCGAGAACGCGGGCGTCATCGACCTCGGCAACGACTGGGCCGTGACCTTCAAGGTCGAGTCGCACAACTCCCCCAGCTACATCGAGCCGTTCCAGGGCGCCGCGACCGGCGTCGGCGGCATTGTTCGCGACATCATCTCGATGGGCGCGCGCCCCGTGGCCGTCATGGACGGCCTGCGCTTCGGCGAGATCGACCACCCGGACACCGCCCGCGTGATGCACGGCGTCGTCGGCGGCATCTCGTTCTACGGCAACTGCCTCGGCCTGCCGAACATCGGCGGCGAGACCTGGTTCGACCCGATCTACCAGGGCAACCCGCTCGTCAACGCGCTCGCCGTGGGCGTGCTCAAGCACGAAGACCTGCACCTCGCGAACGCGCGCGGCGCCGGTAACAAGGTCGTGCTCTTCGGCGCCCGCACCGGTGGCGACGGCATTGGTGGCGCATCCGTGCTGTCTTCGGCCAGCTTCACCGAGGGTGGCCCGACGAAGCGCCCCGCCGTGCAGGTTGGCGACCCGTTCGCCGAGAAGGTGCTCATCGAGTGCTGCCTCGAGCTGTTCGCAAACGACGTGGTCGAGGGCATCCAGGACCTCGGCGCCGCCGGCATCTCCTGCGCGACGAGCGAGCTCGCCGCCGCAGGTGACGGCGGGATGCACATCTCGCTCGACGACGTTTTGTTGCGCGACCCGACCCTCACCGCCGAAGAGATTCTGATGTCGGAATCGCAGGAGCGCATGATGGCGATCGTGCGCCCCGAGAAGCTCGACGACTTCCTCGCCATCACCGGCAAGTGGGAGGTCGAGGCGAGCGTGCTCGGCGAGGTCAACGACTCCGGCCGCCTCACGATCGACTGGAAGGGCGTGCGCATCGTCGACGTCGACCCGGTCACCGTCGCCGAGGACACCCCCGAGTATGACCGCCCCGTGGCGCGCCCCGCATACCTGGACGAGCTTCAGGCGAACCGCGCCGAGGACCTGCCTCGCGCATCCTCAGGCGAGGAGCTGCGCGCGCAGTTCCTAAAGCTGCTCGGCGACCCGAACGCCGCCGACCCGGCCTGGATCACCGACCAGTACGACCGCTACGTGCTCGGCAACACCGCGTTCGCGTACCCCGAGAATGCGGGCGTCGTGCGCGTCGATGAAGAGACCGGCATGGGCGTCGCGCTGTCGATGGATGCGAATGGTCGCTACTCGCAGCTCGACCCACGTACCGGCGCGCGGCTGGCCTTGGCCGAGTCGTTTAGGAACGTCGCCGCGACCGGTGCCGAGCCGATGGCAGTGTCGGACTGCCTCAACTTCGGTTCGCCCGAGGACCCCGAGGTGATGTGGCAGTTCAAGGAGGCCGTTGAAGGCCTCGCGGATGGCTGCCTCGAGCTGTCGATCCCGGTCACCGGCGGCAACGTCTCGCTCTACAACCAGACCGGCGACAACCCGATCTTCCCGACCCCGACCGTGGCCGTGCTCGGCAAGTTCGACGACGTCGACCGCCGCGTGCCCTCAGCCTGGCAGGAAGAGGGCAACAACATCTATCTCCTCGGCGTCACCCGCGAAGAGCTCTCGGGCTCGATCTGGGCGGATGCGGTGCATGGTCACCTCGGCGGTCTGCCGCCGCAGGTCGACTTCGCCGTTGAGGCCGAGCTCGCCGACCTGCTGCAGGGCGCGTCGAAGCAGGGGCTGCTCGACTCGGCGCACGACCTCGCCGAGGGCGGGTTGGCGTTGGCGTTGGCCGAGTGCGTCACCCGTTGGGGCGTCGGCGCGCGGATCGTGCTGGATGAATTGCTCACTCGCGACGGCGTGGATGCGACCACTGCCCTGTTCTCGGAGTCGACCGGCCGCGTGCTCGTGTCGGTACCGCGTGAGGACGACGTGAAGTTTGGGTTCATGTGCGAGGCACGGGGCTTCCCCGTGCTGCGCATCGGCGTCTCCGACGGTGTCGGCGAGGATGCGGTGCTTGAGGTGCAGGGTCAGTTCACGGTTCCTGTGGCTGAGCTGGCTGCGGTGCGCTCGGCGACGCTGCCTTCGCGGTTTGGCGAGCGGGTAGCGGAGTAGTTCTGCAGATCCTTGAGTAGCGGCCGGAAGCCGCGTATCGAAAGGATCGACGGGAATGGTGAAACGGCGATACTGTTGGGTGTCGTATCGCCGTTTCATTTCCTGCCTGCGCGAGGGATGAAAGGGTCTGGGCGATCGCGTGTCCGAAATCTACACAGCAGCCCAGCTTCACCGCGTTGAAGACTTCAGGCGACGAAGCTTCCGAGAGCTAATCAACCTTCAGCAGTTACGCCTCCTGACGCTCCTCCTCCAACGCCCCAAACCGATCCGCATCCTGCGCACCGCCACCCAGCGCATCCTCGAGGTCGCGCGGGCGCAGCACCGGACGACGCGGGGTCGTGTTGAGCACGAGCTGCGTGGCGTCGGCGCGGGCGTAGTGCCCGGCCGGGTCGAGCGTGTTCTTCGCACTGTCGATCGCGGCGAGGTCAATATCCGCGTAGACGATGCCCTCTTCGGTCGGATCGAGCGCCTCGGTCAACACGGTCGTGTCGGGGCCGTAGACGCGCGCGAATCCGCCACCACCGGTGTAGACCGGGGTCGGTCCACCGTCGGCGGTCGGGAATACCCGGGCGCCCTCGTCGCTCATGATCTGCGTCGACATCACGACGAACGCGCTGCTCTCGAGCGCGTAGGTGAGGGTCGTCGCAATCAGCGCCTCGGGGCTCAGCACCGGCACCATGCCGAGGATGCCGAGGCACGGCCAACCGGCGACGTGAATCTGCTCATTCTGCGCATACATCGCGTACTTCGTAAGCGGCTGGAGGTGCTCGAAGCAGTTGAGCGCCCCAAGACGGCCGACCGGGCTGTCGACGACAACGAGGTCGCTGCCGTCACCCTCGCCGAAGAGCGTGCGCTCGGCGTGCGTCGGCTTGAGCTTGCGGCGGTGCTTTAGCACTTCCCCCTCGGGGCCGATCAGCATCTGCGACATGTAGAGCGAGCCCGCATCCTTCTCGCTGAAGCCGACGACGACGGTGATGTTGTTGCGGCGCGCGGCCTCGCGGATGCGGCGCATCTCGGGACCATCGGCGGTGGGCGAGTTCGCGTGATAGCGCGCGACCCACGGGCCCTGCTCGTACACGGGGTACGACCACAGGAACACGGGGTAGCCCGGAATCCAGGTCTCGGGGAACGCGACGAGGTCAGCGCCTGCAGCCCCGGCCTCGTCGATCAGGCGGATGGTTTTTTCGGTGGTCGCTTCCATGTCGAGCCATACGGGCTCTGCCTGAACTGCGGCTACGCGGATCGTGTCGGACACGGCTCACTCCTCGTCGTTGATGGGTGTTGAGTGCATTCACCATACGAAGATCGCATCTGCCGCGCGTTGACATTTTCTGCACACCCGGAAGCATTTTCTGCGGCGCTCGTTAAACTGACTAAAGCGCACCGTGCGGCGACGCAGCCAGCACGTCTGAGGAGGGATGCGCACGTGACGGTCTCGATTTCACACGACATTGATGCTTGGCGCGAGGTGTCGACGGCGCACTTCGTGCAGCTTGACTGTCAGACGGCAGCTAGCGACTTCACCGCGACCATCGATACCCAACCGCTGTCGACGAGCATGTCGGTCTCGCGCATCCAATCGGGGCCAGTTCGGATCGACCGAACCGCGCGGATGGCGACGGTGGATGCGCGCGATGACCTCCTGATGACCGTGCAGCTCGCGGGGGTTGGCACGGTCTCGCAGTTCAACCGCACCGCGGTTCTACAACCGGGCTCCGCATCCCTCTACGACCCGCGGCACGCGTATCGACTCTCGATGCCGCGAGGCGGGCAAGACCTGCTTGTGCTGCGCATCCCTCGCTCGAGTTTGGGGATGACAGACACCGCGATCGAGCACCTCGGCGCACGGCCTCTTACCCGAACGGCACCGGGCATGGCCGCGTTCGGTGGCTTTCTCGCGGGGATGCTGAGCCCCGGCGGCAGCCTCGACGGCGTCCGACCCGAATTTGCGGTGGTCACGGAGCAGCTCCTCGCGACGGTCATCCGCGCCTCGCTCGTGGATGCGCCAATCGCCAGAGCCGAGGCCGATCCCGGCGCGTTGTTGGCGGCATTACGGGCGCGTATCGCTTCCCGAGCCCTTGACCCAACATTCGACGTAACGGCGCTCGCCCGGGACAGCTTTGTTTCGGTCCGTACCGTGCACGCCGCCTTTGAGGCCGTTGGCGAGACGCCCGGCGCCTTCATCCGCGCCACCCGCCTGCGGCACGCCGCGTCAGAGCTGCGGGATGCGACGCTGTGGAACGTACCCGTGCACGTGATCGGCGAGCGCGCCGGGTTCCGCGACGCGAGCACATTCACGCGCGCGTTCCGGAAGCACTTCGGTGTGACGCCCGGCGATTGGCGCCATGACGCCTCGATTCGCGAGATCGCGCGCTAGTTCGCGCCGCAAACCAGCGCGGACGCCTGGCTCAGCACTCGCAGTAGAAGTTCGCCGCGTAGCCAGGGCTCGTCGCCGTGACGAGCCGCACGAGATCGATGCCGAGGTACGGGTTCTTCGCCTCGACGCGGATGATCGAATAGCTGTATTCGAGCCGCAGCTTCGTCTTCGTGCCCGGTACCTCAACCGCGGTCGTTGCCTCGCCGAGGTCGGCCACACGAATGCTCGGCCATGGTTCCCGCCAGTCCCCGACGAACTCGCGGTCGGTCACCGCGGCATCCAGGTTCGCTTGCAGGGCAGCGAGAGTTTCCGCGTCCGTTGCGGATTTCGCGTCAACAGTCACGATTGCCTCCGATCGATGAGGCCGATCGTAGCGAGCGAAGCATCGAGCCTCTTGAGCGCCAGAGCTTGTGAAGAGCCACAGCTTGTGAAGAGCCACTGCGCATCCAAACTCTCTACTTCGCTTGAACGTACTCCGCAGTTTGATACCGTGACGCCATGTCGGTTTCGGGCCTGTCGAAGAGCAATCAGAACTACCTCAAGGCCGTGTGGGTCTTGGGCGAATGGTCGAATGTGCCGGTGACCGCAACGCTCATCGCCTCGCGGGTGGGCGTTCGGCTTTCCACCGCCTCGGATGCAATCAAGAAGCTCACCGAAAAGGGCCTGCTCGAACACGCCCGGTACGGGTCGGTCAAGCTGAGCACGGAAGGTCGCGCCCACGCCGTCGAGATGGTGCGCCGCCACCGCCTCATCGAGACGTTCCTCGTCGAGGCCCTCGACTACCGCTGGGATCAGGTCCACGATGAAGCCGAGCAGCTCGAGAACGCGGTGTCTGATCTGCTGGTCGAGCGCATCGATGCTTACCTCGGCCACCCCACGCGAGACCCGCACGGTGATCCCATCCCGAGCCCGGACGGCGCGGTCGAGCGGCCGGATGCATCCCCGCTTTCGGAGGCCGAGCCGGGCGCGCGCGTCCGGGTCGAGCGAGTCTCAGACAGCGACCCCGCACTGCTCGAGTTTCTGGCCGGGCACGGGGTCGTCTTCGGCGCCGAGCTCAAGATCCGGCCGGCCGCTCCCTATTCCGACGCCGTCGAACTCGTCGCCACCGCGGACGGCGCGACGCTCTCGATCGGCAAATCAGCGGCGGATGCGGTCTGGGTTAGCGATCTCGCGTAGCGTGGCCGCGCATCCTGCCGCCTAAATACCGCCCACTTGCAGCACGATCAGCCCGAGGTTGAGCGCGATGATCGCCGCGGTGACGATCCAGCCCGCGGCCGTCGTCCACCACGCATTGACGCCCTCACCCATCACCGAATTGCGTGACGTCAGCCACACGAGCGGCACGAGCGCGAATGGAATGCCGAACGAAAGGATCACCTGGCTCCACACGAGCGCGCTGGTCGGGTCCATTCCGATCGCGAGGATGACGATGGCCGGGATGATCGTGATGAGTCTGCGAGACAGCAGCTTCATTCGGCTGCGGAACAGCCCGCCGATGATGTCGCTGCCGGCGTAGGCCCCTACCGCTGTTGATGCGATCCCGGATGCGAGCAGCGCGATCGCGAATAACCACCCCGCGGCCACGCCTAACGCGTTCTCGATCGCGGCGTGCGCACCGTCGAGCGTGTCCGTCCCCGCGACGCCGGGCAGCACGGTCGCCGCGACGAGCAACATCGCGAGGTTCACCGATCCCGCGATCCCGAGCGCGATCGTCACGTCAACGCGGGTGGCGCGGATGAGCCGCGGCAAGGAATGCGTCGTGTCGTTGGCGAAGCGGTCGCGGGCGAGCGAGGAGTGCGCGTAAATCGCGTGCGGCATGACCGTCGCGCCGAGGATGCTCGCGGCAAGCAACACCGATTCCTTGCCCTCGAAGCGTGGAACGAGCCCGCCGAGCACATCCCCCGCGGCCGGAGGCGCGAGGAACAGCCCGTAGCAAAACCCGACGACGATCACGAGAATCAGCCCGATGATCACGAACTCAAACGTCTTCGCGCCGCGCTTCGCTTGCACAAACAGCAGGATGGTCGAGATAACGCCCGTGATGATGGCGCCCGCGACGAGCGGGATGTCGAACATGATCCACAGCGCGACGGCGCCGCCGATTACTTCGGCGACGTCGGTCGCGATCGCCACGAACTGGGCTTGCAGCCCATACAGGATGCGCGTGGCGCGTCGCGTAATTCGCTTTCCCAGGAGCTCGGCCAGGCTGGAGCCGGTCGCGAGGCCGAGCTTGGCCGAGAGGTATTGGACGAGCCAGGCCGCGACGTTGGCTGCGACGAGCACCCACACGAGTAGGTAGCCGAACTGGGCGCCCGCCGACATGTTGACGGCCACGTTGCCGGGATCGAGATACGCGACCCCGGCAACGAGCGCAGGCCCGAGCAGCCACGCGGGTTTCCGTCTGACCGCCGTCGTTTCCCCGGGTATCGACTCAACTGTCTTCATGCTGCTGTCTCGTTCTACCCAGACTCTGGGACTAACTTCGGCTCATCGAACTTTTGTTAACAGTAGCAGCGAACTCTGGGCGGCTCTCGGCCTCGACGGTGCAGTTTGTCGCTAGTCGTGCATCCGCGCACCCTTAACGATTCGGTCAACGACGTTCTTTGGCCCGCGAATGGCGATACCGACAAGGTTGAGTTCGCGCGCGGGCACTTCGGCCACAGCCGCTCGGTTCGCGGCATCGTGGCCGGTTGAGAAGAGTTCTTCGGTGTAGACGGCCATCGGGAGTTCGCGGCCGGCTGCCTTCTCGCGGGCTTTAGCGAGCAGCTCGGCGGATGCAGTCATCACCAGCACTGGCTGGCGCAGCATCGGCAGATAGTGGTTGTCGTCGGCGTCGCGGTAGGGCTGGCCGACAAGGTTTGCTTCGCTCGTCGCGATCCCGCTCATCAGGAACGCGGTGACGTTCAGCTCCTGCCAGGGCAGCACGTCATCGCGAAGGACGACGACGACTTTGGTGTCGAAGCGGACTTCGGCTGTGGCGTCCGCTGCTTCACTGGTGGCTTCGGCGTTCGGCTCGGTGATTGTGTTGAGGCTCATGCCTCTACTGTCGCGATGCGCGGCGCGGGTGTCTTGTACGTTCCTTGCATCGTGTTTCCGATAACCACCATTTGCCAGTTCGACACGGTCGGGATCGTGGGTTGACGCGAAGACTCTCGAACGTGACGCGTGCGTTGAGTGCTTGCGCGCCGGATACCTCGCTAACGCGCGTTGTAAACGGTGATCTTGCCCGCATCCAGTGCCGCGCGATACTCGCGAAAGACGGCCAGCGCATCCTCTTTCGCGAGGCCATCGAGCACGCGAATGCCGCGGCGCTCGAACTCCCCAGCCCAGTTCTCGGGCATCGGCCCCTCGTCGAACGTCGTCAGCTCCTCGACCTCGTCACCCGATCCCGCGAGCGCGAGTGTCGTGATCCCCGACCACATCGCGGCGCCGTAGCACTGCACGCACGGGCGCCAGTTCACAACGAGCTCGTGCTCGGGCATCCCCTCGGCACCGAGGTTCCAGCGCCCAAGCCGTGCCTGGGCGAGGCCGAGTGCGGTGACCTCCGCATGCCCCGATGTGATTCCGGTCGAGAGCACGACGTTCACGCCAACCGCGACGATCCGCCCGGTTTCGGCTTCCGCCACGAGTGCCGCGAATGGGCCGCCGTTGCCCTCCCGCCAGTTGCGCGCCGCGAGCCGATTCACGAGCGCGACGCGGTGCTGCCGCTCGGGCAGCGCATCCGGCACGTCGGCGAGCTCGGCCGCGACCCAGCCTGGAAGCGCGATTTGGAACGAGGATGCGTGCGGAGGGAATTGCATCCTGCTAGCTTCCCCTGCCTGGCCGCGAGGATGCTCCGCGCGGGCGGCGGCAGGAGACGAGGCTTGGCCGAGTTGTGCCAGCGCTTACGAGCCGTCTCAGGCACCGACAGTTCATTGCCCGAGCAAGCTCAGCGGCACGACGACAATTCCATCGCGACGACGGTACGCATACTCGCCGGTGGTAATGATCACCAGATCCGCAATCCTGTCGCCTAATTGACGCCGAAGCCAAAGCAAGTGACGAACGTCCTCGTCACCGACTGTGGCCGCCAGCTTTACTTCTACCGCAACGATCTGCCCTTCCTGGCCCTCAACAATTAGGTCAACCTCTCGATCGCCGTTGCGAGTTCGCAGGTGACCGACACGTGCACTTTCAGACTGAGCGGCCACTCGAATAGACAACGTGGCCAATGATTCAAAGAGTGGACCAATCAACGGCGCGCCACGGCTTGTGAGGAGTTCTCGATCGTCCAGGTTTAGGAGGCGAAGCGCCAACGCCGGATCCGCGAGCTGATGCTTGGGCGCCTGCCCAAGTCGCCCTAGCTCGTTGCCCAGTGGCTGCCACCCTGGGACCTCGTCAAGAAGCCAAATTTGAGCCAAGTGGTCCCGATAAGCGAGTGCCGTCGATTTTGCCGGTTGTTCCCCATCGCCGTCTGTCGTTGCGGACATGATTTTCGTATAACTTGCAGTCGTTGAAGATGCCGCACCATATGCAGCCATCCACCGACGCAGCGTTTCGGGCCGCCTCGAAAAAAACCCAAGTTCGGGCAAATCTCGATCAATGACCCGCTGTATATACGTATCAAGCTGAGCCGACCTTAAAGCGTCAGGCATCCGCCTAATGCCCGGGAAACCACTTGCTCCAATCTCATGTAAGTAGTCGGCGAGGACGAACGGCGTTTGGCCACCAATTTTTGGCGTCTCACCTCGGATGATTGCACCGAAGCTCACTGTGGTCTCCACGACACCGCGCTCAAACAGTGCCATCGGGCGCATACGTACTGACAAGATGCGCCCAGCACCGCTGTGTGTGCCGCGAGAATCATGCGGCGTCGCGCTGCCGGTGAGCAGGAAGCGTCCAGCGGGTGCACCGCGGTCTACATGTCGACGAACCGCATCCCACACATATGGCAATCGCTGCCACTCGTCGAGCAAAACAGTTCCCTCAGCGAACGACTGCAGCCTCGGGTCACTCTCAAGAATCTCAAGCTGCAGCGGATCGTCGAGATAGATCTCAACATCGGCACGACGTGCCGCGGTCACCGTCTTACCGACGCCTTTTGGTCCATCTATCGCGAAGGCAGGTGCGAAAGGAAGCCATTTATCAAGTTCTTGGTCAATGGCTCGACGCAGGTAATCCATAACGCAACACTACCATTCGCAGCACATATACCAGCCAATTAGCAGCTTTTCTACCAGTCGATTAGCAGATTTTCTACTGGCCCATTCGCCGAGAACTAGTACTCGGAACACTCTCATTCGATGCGCATTCGATCTGGACCCCGACCCACCCACACAGCCGGCTTTGCTACGCGCCGTTCCCCACACATTCCCTCGATGAGTGGCTTCGGCTACCTCGCGAGAATCGACGTGACCACTGGACGTCCGTCGGCGCGATCCATCGGGTGGAGCAGATATGCGATCCGCCAGAGAACCCTCCGAGCATCCGCACAGCTGCGCATTGAGAGGATTTTTAGACACAATCGTCCGAAAACTCTCGCGACGTGCGCGGGCTGCGGACAGTGTCATTAGAGAGGGAATGAAATGGGTCGTCTGACCGACAAAGTTGCCATCATCACCGGAGCCGCGAGCGGCATGGGCCTCGCGGGCGCGCAGCTCTTCGCGCGAGAGGGTGCGAAAGTTGTCATGACCGATGTGAGCGCCGACGCGCTCGAGACCGAATCAGCCGCGCTCAAGGAGACCGGCGCAGCCGTGCTGGCGCTGCCACTCAACGTCGCTGACGAGGCGGCCTGGGCAGAGGTCGTCGCGAAGACCGTGGCCGAGTTCGGTAAGGTCGACATCCTCGTGAACAACGCCGGCGTGCACAAGCCGCTCGGCGTGCTCGAGACCACCGAGAAGGACTGGGACTTCGTGATGGACATCAACGCGAAGGGTGTCTGGCTCGGCATGAAGGCGGTTATTCCGCAGATGCAGGCGGCCGGCGGCGGTTCGATCGTGAACGTGTCGTCGATCGCGGCGTTCATGGGCGGGATGCAGGCCGACGGCGGCGGCATGGCGTATTCGGCATCGAAGGGTGCTGTGCGGTCGGTGACCAAGCACGTCGCGCAGATGTTCGCGGCCGACAACATTCGCGCGAACACCATCCACCCGGGCCCGATCTATACCGGCATGGCCAAGGCCACCGGCATCACCAAGGAGCAGATGGGCGAGGTCTACGGCGCCGGCACGCCGATCCCGCCGCACGTCGGCGACCCCGAGGACATCGGCTACGGCATGCTCTACCTTGCGTCGGACGAGTCGAAGTTCGTCACGGGTGAAGAGCTCGTGATCGACGGCGGGTCGATTACGCACTAGGTCTCTAGGCCACGGCAGAGTCCGTGGCGGTGGATGCGCTGCCGAGTTGGTTGCGCATCCACCACGTGGCTGCATGGCCACTGCTTAGCTGCATCGCCACCGTTTGACCGCGAAGCCACCTCTTGGCCGCGCGCCCCGGAGAAAATTGTGCACGCCTGTGCGCGACACGCTGCGACACACCGGGGCTTCTGCTCAGGCGTGCACTTTTTCTAGACGTCCGAGCGCGTCGACCCGTCCGCGCGGCCGCTACAGCCCGAGCGAGTTCTGCGTCGCGCGGAGTGCCTCGGCGGATGCGCGGAACTGGGCTAGCTCTGCATCCGAGAACGGCGTGCTTGCAACGGGTGCAGCGCCGCTGCCCGACACGATGCATGGTACCGAGAGCGCAACGCCGCTCACGCCCTTGAAATCGGTAAGTACCGTGCTCACCGGCAGGACCGCGTGCTCGTCGTCGAGGATCGCTTCGATAATGCGCGCCGCAGCGAGGCCGATCGCGTAGTTGGTCGCGCCCTTGCCTTCGATGACCCTGTAAGCCGCATTTCGGACTTCGGCAGCGATGCGATCCAGTTCGTTAATCGTGAAGCGTTCACCGGGCTCGCCCCAGTCGGTGATTGGCGTGAGACCAATCGAGGCGTTCGACCACAGCGGAAACTCGGTGTCGCCGTGCTCGCCGATAATGTGCGCGTGCACGCTCTGTCGCGAGACACCGACGCGCTTCGCCAGCAGCCAACGCAACCGTGAGGTGTCGAGCACGGTCCCGGATGAGAACACCCGCTGCGCCGGCAGCCCCGAGATCTGCTGAGCCGCGACCGTGAGCACGTCGCAGGGGTTCGTCACCAGAATGTAGATCGCGTTCGGCGCGTGCTCCATCAGCTGTGGCATGAGGCTGCGAAGCATTTCCACGTTGGCCGCGGCGAGGTCGATGCGGGTCTGCCCCGGCTTCTGCTTTGCACCGGCCGTGATGACCACGATGTGCGCGCCCTCAATCACCGTGAGGTCGGCGCCGCCCTCGATATCGGCGGTGCCGGTGAACTGGCTGCCGTGCGCGAGATCGAGGACTTCGGCGTTGACCTTTTCTTCGTTGATGTCGTAGAGGGCGATGTGGCGGGCGGACCCGCGAATCAGTGCGGCGTAGGCGATGCTGGTGCCGACGCTTCCCGCACCGACGATGGCTAGCTTGGAGTTTTCTCTGGCGACCATGCTTGCAATCTTCGCAGAACGCGGGCGCGCGATGGCTGGTCCCACCGCATCGTCATCCCGTGGTGGCCGTGCCGTCGACAACTGTTAATCCGCTGGTCAGATGGGCCGCGCATCCACCCTGACGTGGGCTAGCTTGGCACCATGCAACGCCGCATCGTCATCGCGCCCGACTCGTTCAAGGGCACCGCGACCGCAACCGAAGTTGCCCACGCGATCGCCGCCGGGTGGCAACGCGGCAGACCGGGTGACCAGTGCATCCTGCCGCCGATGGCCGACGGCGGTGAGGGGACGATCGACGCGCTTGAGACCGCGGCCTCGGGGTCGACGCGCGTCACGACGACCGTGCACGGTCCGCTCGGCAAACCGGGCGAGGCGAGTCTGCTGCTCCTTCGCGACGACACGTGGGTCGTCGAACTCGCCGAGACGAGCGGCATCGGGCTGTTGGATGCGGTGACTCGCGAGAGTGCGCGCGCCGCCACGACCTATGGGCTGGGCGAGGCTATTCGGTTCGCGATCGATCGAGGAGCACAACGCGTGCTGGTCGCGCTCGGGAGCAGCGCATCCACCGACGGCGGCGTCGGCGCGCTCATGGCGCTCGGCGCGAGATTTCTCGATGAGTCGGATGCGCCGATTCCGCTCGGCAACGAGGGCCTGCATCGGCTCGCGCGGGTGGACCTCTCCCCCGTTGGCGCACTGCCGCCGGACGGCATCATCGCGCTCACCGACGTGACGAATCCGCTGCTCGGGCCTACCGGCGCAGCTGCGGTGTTCGGCCCGCAGAAGGGTGCCGCGCCGGAGGACATTGCGGTTCTCGAGGCCGGGCTGCGAAGGCTCGTGGACATCCTGCAGATTTCTGGCGCGAGGGCTGATTCTCCGGGCGCCGGCGCCGCGGGCGGCACCGCGTTCGGGCTGCTGGCGATCGGCGCATCCATTGAGCCCGGTGCTTTGGCTATCGCCGAGGCGATCGACCTTTCCCGCCAGCTCGCCCGAGCCGACCTCGTGATCACGGGTGAGGGTAGCTTCGACGCCCAGTCGCTCGCCGGCAAGGTGCCGTCTGCGGTGCTCGAGATCGCTGCCGTGCACGACGTGCCGGTGGCCGTGATTGCAGGGCGAGTCTCTCCGGATGCGCTGAACGGTGACACCGGGACGCACCCCGCATCCATGCTGTCGCTGAGCGAGCTGGCGGGCAGCGCCGAAGCGACGATGAGTGACCCGGTGCGCTGGCTTGAGGTTGCGGGCGAACAGGCTGCTGGGTTGTTCAATGGGTGAGCGTGGTTTACAACGTGGTCTATGTGCCGAGTCGATCTGGTTGAGGCTGTCCCATCACGTGCTCATCCCAGCCCGGCGACGTCTCGTTCGAGACGCGTTGGTGGCGCGTCGGTCTCAGCCCACGACGTTCAGCCCCTTCGCCCCGCAATTGGAGTCATGAGAGCCAGGCTGCGGACGCACTGTCGAGCCATGGTCGATCAATCCTTCTTCAAGCAGGCGCTGGATGCAGAGGACATTTGAGGTCCTCGAAATGAGTCAGTGTGTCGGAGCCACGATCGGACTTCGGACCGTTCCTTTCCGCGACGGCTTGAATATTCAGGACGGTGCGGTGCCACGGCTTAGAAATTCACCCCAGCCGGAAGTTATGGCTTGAAATTTCAAGCCGCGCATTATGCCGTGTGAAGAATTGAGCCGGAATCGGGGGTGTCGAGGTGATATCACCTTCGCACCCCCGATTCCGACTTCAAGTTTTAAGCCAGTATTTTCGTGGCTTGAACTTTCAAGCCGCGAACGTTGCCGGGCTTAGATTCTCAGGCCACGCGGCTGTACTGCTACAACGATGGATGTCGCTGTGGGGCGCTTCGACGATTCCTTTGCGAACGCAAATGAAGAAACGATTGAAATTCGCCTTCTACCGGTCGCACAACGGAAGGGGTTATTCAGGCGACCCAAACTCCGCAAGCAATCCTTCGAGAACCGGGATTAGCTCTGGCACAGCTTTCGTTGCGGCTTGCCAAACGATTCGGTCGTTCACAACCAGATACCCGTGAACCAACACATTCCTCATACCGATGATTCGATCCATGTTCGGGATGCGCATCGCGAACTCCGGGTCGGCCTTGCGCAATCGACCCAACGCGTCACCGATTAGCTCGATCTGACGTTCCGTTGCCCACGCCTTTGGACCACCGTCAAGATAGGTCTCGAGGCTAGTGTCCCCGATCGCCGTCTCCACGTTCCGCGCAAAGTCGAGTGCATCCCAGAGCAGAGCCGCAACGTTGTTGTCAGGCCGCATACAACTCCTGCGCGGTGTCGAATGCTGACTTTTTGAAGTACGGATTCCGAACGGCGCTGGCGTCGACAAGATCAACCTCTCGCCCAAAGATCCGCTCGAGCTCAAACTTCAAATCAAAATAGTCGGCCAAGGGGTCGTCACCTCCCGGTTTGAAGTCCACGAGAATATCGACGTCACTTCGTTGAGAATTGAAGCGATCACTCAAGAATGAACCGAAAACGCGGAGCCGCTCGACGTTGAATTGCTCGGAGGCACGCGCGATCGCTTCCAAGTCGATCGATGAGAGCGCAGACATACGGTGATCCTCGCAAATTCGTCTTGCAGTTCCCAGTGGCCCGCCGAATTCGCAGTCGGTTCCACTACTTTGACCCCTTGCGTCGTGTTTAGCTGTCCCGATCGCTTCGACGCTCAGCGCGCCACTCCCTACCCCCGACGCGCCCCGAGATGCGCGACGGTAATGCCAACAAACGCGATCGCGGCGCCGATGGCGAGCATCCAACTCGCGTGCCCGAACGCGAGGTCCAAGATCAGCGAGCCAAGCAGTTGCCCACCGACAAGCGCGAGCGACAACACGAATACTCCGATGGTTCGCACGACCGACGCGACCAGAAATAGGTAGATAACGCCGATCGGGCCGCCGAGGTAGAGCCACCACTCGGACGGGAATCCCGTGAACTCCACCCATCCCGCGGCCGAGCTCACGAGCGCGGCGACGGCAAGAATCACGAAGCCGACCAAAAAGTTGAGCAGCGACGGACTAATGGAGTCCCGCGCGAAAGACCGCACAGTTCCCGTGATTCCGAGCTGCAGCGCAAGCAGGAAACCCGCGACCGCCGCGAACACCATCAGACCGATCGAGCCAAGGTCCATGCCCGCATCAATGCCGATGAGCACGACTGCCAGGATGGCGAGCCCGGCACCGATCCCGCGCAGCCAGGAAATCCGCTGCTCGGGCGCTCCGAGCCAACCGAAGTGATCGACCGCGAGGGATCCCAGCAGCTGCCCCACGACCATCGAAGTCATGAGCACCGCGACCCCCAGGTACGGCACGGCGATGCCCTGCATGAGCACGAAGGATGCACCGCAAGCGCCACCGAGCAGGCCCCACCAGGGCAGCTCTCGTCGCGTCACGGCAGTGGCGATCCGCACCATGCCCTGGCGCGCATCCTTTCGAAAGAGCGTGATTACCGCGAGGATGATGAGCCCAGTGCCGAATGAGATGGCTGCGGCGTGCGGACCGCTGCCGATCGCCGCCGCGAGCGAGCCGTTGATGCGCGATTGTGTCGCGCTGCCGACGCCCATCAAGACGGTGAGGATGAGTAGGAGGCTTCGCAGCCAGGGTTTCGTTGCGGTCACATAGGGATGCTATTGGTCCGGCGCGCCAGACGCGCCCATAGAGTGCCTGTCTGGGAGAGAGTGGACCGGGATATGCCGAGCCGCACGCCGATCAAGTCCCTACTATCAGAAGCATGAGTCCGAGCGACCAAATTCCAGAGGCAGCAGAGACAACGTCAACGAAGCCCAAGTCCGCCCGGGCCCTCCGGTTCCTCCGCCGCGTCCCCTACACGGCCCTGTTTTTCATCGCCTGGCTCACCTTCGGCGCCACCACCGGCACGCTATTCGCCCCCGCGCAAGACCAGAGCTGGTACGAGAACGTTGCGATCGGCGCACCCTCGCTCAGCGACGGCCGCTGGTGGACGATCTTCACATCCGCGTTCTTCGTCGTCGAACCGTATATCTATCCGACCCTCACCCCGATGCTGCTGGTCGGAGTCGGCTGGGCCGAGTGGCGCTTCGGTACCTGGCGCACCATCCTGATCTTCTGGTGCAGTCACGTGATCGGGATGCTCGGCGCGGTCGGCGTCGTGTCGTTCACGGCCTGGGCGAGCCTACCGTTCGCTCTCGAGCATCCGGACATCCTCGACGTCGGGCCCTCGTGCGCCGCGCTTGGCTGCCTTATCTTCGCGATCGCGACGCTGCCGTCGCCGTGGCGGCTGCGGGCCCGCATTGCCGTGTTCTTATTCGTCATGGTCTCGGTGTTCTACTTCGGCACCTTCGCGGATGTCGCACACGCCATCATCGGCATCGTCGCGCTCATCGTCAGCGGCTTGCTGCCACAGTTCCGTCGTCGCGGTGGCCGCCCGACCGAGCGTGAGTGGCGTACCCTCGCGTTCGCCGGGCTCATCACCATCGGCATCATCCAGGTCATCGATCTGCTCATCCCCCACGACGGCCCGCTCGGCGAGACTCAACAACTCACGTCGACGCTCGTCGTCGTGCTCGATGTTCTCGCGATCGTCATCGTCGCCTACGGCATCCGTAACGGCTACCGTCTCGCGTGGTGGGTCACGATGATTTACGGGGTGATCAGCGTGATTACCGCCGTCGTGGCCCGTGTCTCAGTGGATGCGCTGGTCGCCTCGGGGTTCCTCGGCTCGGTTACCGACGTGTACGGGATGTTCGTGGCGCCCGGGCTGCTTTGGCTCGGGCTGGTCTTGCTGCTGTGGTTCGCGCGCGGCGCGTTCCGGGTGCGGCTACGCCAGTCGCATCGTGTACTTGGCCGCGAGGCGATTGGCCGAGATGAAGCGAACGAGCTCTTGCGCGAGCACGGTGGCGGCACGATCTCGTGGATGACCACCTGGCCCGACAACAGGCGCGCGAGGTTCGGCGACGGCTACATCGCCTACCAGGTGCACGCCGGGGTCGCGATTGGCCTCGCCGACCCGATCGTGAGTGCCGAAACGCTGCCCGAATCGCTCGAAGCGTTCGCACGGGAGTCCCAGCAGGCGGGGCTCATCCCCTGCTTCTTCTCGGCGGGCGTTCCCGCAACCGAGGCGCGACCGCAGGGCTGGCGCGCGGCCCTCGTTGCGGAGGACACCATCGTTGATCTGCCCGGCCTCGAGTTCAAGGGCAGGTCGTGGGGCGACGTGCGCACCGCGATGAACCGCGCCAAGCGGGAGGGAATCGAGTTCCGCATGACCACGCTGGCCGATGAGCCCTGGCGCGTCATCGGGCAGGTTCGCGCAATTTCGGAGCAGTGGACCGGCGACAAGGGTCTACCCGAGATGCGCTTTACGCTCGGGACGGTGGCGGAGGCTCTCGACCCGAGCGTCGAGGTCGCGCTTGCGATCGACGGCGACGGGAATCTCCACGGCGTGCTGTCGTGGCTGCCGATCTACGGCGGCGGCGACCGCATCGTCGGCTGGACGCTCGACCTCATGCGGCGACGCGACGGCGGTTTCTCGCCGGTGATTGAGTTCCTGATCGCCTCGTCACTGCAGCATTTCTCGGACGAAGGCTATGAGTTCGCGTCGCTCTCCGGCGCCCCGCTCGTCTTCCCGGAGGACGAGGAGGCGACTCCGGTCGAGGCCGTGCTCAAGCGCATCAGCGGGATGCTCGAGCCCCTCTACGGCTTCTCGTCGCTGCACCGGTTCAAGCAGAAATTCAATCCGCGCACCTCGCCGTTGTACCTCCTCTACCGCGACGAGGGCGACCTGCCGCGCATCGGGATCGCGCTCACGCGCGCCTACCTGCCGGACGCATCGCTCCGAGATCTGGTGACTGCGGCGCGACCGTCTGGATGACGGGCGGAACACCGACTCGTTTGACGTCACCAGACTTGCTTTCTGGCCCAAAGCGCAGGCGGTTCAGCTGGCGCTGGCTCAGTCTGCGCGACGGCTAACTCCTGAGCTGCAGGCGCCACCGCGAAATCCGACACGTATGGCCCATCAGGAGGTGCTATTCGACTCCTAGTGGGCCATACGTGCGTGAAATTGCGGCGTAGGGCGGTTCTAAACCGCCCGCAACACGACCGCGCTGCCCTGACCTCCGCCGCCACAAATACCGACGGCGCCGAGCGAGTCGGGTCCGAGCTCGGCGAGCTGTCGCGCCAGCGTGCCGACGATGCGCGCACCGGATGCGCCGATCGGGTGACCGAGCGCGATCGCGCCGCCGTGCGGGTTCACGATCTCCGCATCGATCCCGAGCTCGCGCTGCGAGTGAATGCCCACGGCGGCGAACGCCTCGTTGATTTCAACAACGGAGAGATCCGAAGCATCCACACCATTCAGCTTCGACAAAGCCGCGCTGATTGCCCGCGCGGGCTGGGAGTGGAGTTGCACATCCGGGCCAGCGACCAGCGCCGTCGACTCGACCCGTGCGATACCCTTCACACCGAGCCGCTCGGCAGCCTCTTCCGAGACCAGCACGAGCGCCGCGGCGCCGTCGGTGATCTGCGACGCGTTGCCCGCGGTGATCGTGCCGTCCTTCTTGAAGGCCGCACGAAGCTTCCCGAGCGACTCCACCGTGGTGTCGGCGCGGATACCGTCGTCTGCCGCGACGACCGTGTCGCCGCGGCGCGAGGTCACGGTGAACGGCTCGATCTCGCCACCGAAGAACTCCGAAGAGGCAGCCGCGTGCTGGTGCGACGCCGCGGAGAAGGCATCCTGTTCTTCGCGCGTGAGCGAGCGCTCGGCGTTGCCGTCCTCGGTCAGTTCTCCCATCGCGACCTGGTCGAAGGCGTCGGTTAACCCGTCATGTGCCACGGTGTCGATCAGCTCGCCTGAGCCGTACTTCACGCCAGCGCGCAGCGGGATCACGTGAGGCGCGAGCGACATCGACTCCTGGCCGACGGCGACCACGACGTCAGCCTCACCAGCACGAATCAGGCGCGCGGCCTGCGACACGGCCTCAGTACCCGACAGGCACACGGCGTTCAGCGTGATCGCGGGCACGTCAAAGGAAATACCAGCGCCAACAGACGACTGCCGTGCCGGGTTCTGCCCCGCGCCGCCCTGCAGCACCTGGCCGGCGACAACCGCGTCCACGTCGGAGGCCGCCACACCCGCGCGCGACAGCGCGGCGCGAATCGCGTGCGCGCCGAGCACGGTCGCGGGCTGCGAAGCGAGCTGCCCGTTGAACTTGGTGAACGGGGTGCGGGCATAACCCGCAATCAGTACGTTGGTGGTCATGCTGTTACGCCCTCCGAAAGGTCTACGGTAAAGGATGAGCCGGTCGAGGCGCGGATTTCGTCAATGTCGTGTCCGGGCGCGATGCGCCGAAGCACGAGCGCTCCGTCGACAACGTCGAACACGGCACGATCGGTGATGATGCGGTCCACGACGCCGACTCCCGTCAAGGGTAGGTCACATTCCTCGACGATCTTCGGGGTGCCGTCCTTGGCGACGTGGTCGGTAATCACGATGACCCGAGGCGTCCCCGCGACGAGATCCATCGCCCCGCCCATCCCCTTCACGAGCTTGCCGGGGATCGTCCAGTTCGCGAGGTCACCCGCGCCAGAAACTTGCAACGCACCCAAGATGGCCGTCTGCACGTGGCCGCCGCGGATCATCCCGAACGACGTCGCCGAGTCGAAGATGCTCGCGCCCGGCACGAGCGTGACGGTCTGCTTCCCGGCGTTGATGAGGTCCGCATCCTCTTCGCCCTCGTAGGGGAACGGGCCCATGCCCAGGATGCCGTTCTCGCTCTGGAGCTTCACACTCACGCCCTCGGGGAGGTGGTTCGCAACCAGGGTCGGGATGCCGATGCCGAGGTTGACGTATTGGCCGTCTTCGAGCTCGGAGGCCGCGATTGCCGCCATATCGTCACGATTCCACATGGTTATGCCCCTACCTTCTCGCGCACAGTTACCTGTTCGATGTCCTTCAGTGGGTCCTCGACCCGCACGATCCGCTGCACGAACACACCCGGAGTATCGATGCGCTCGGGGTCGAGGTAGTCGTCGCTGAGGTGCTCGACCTCGGCGATCGTGAGGCGGCCCGACGTCGCGACGAGCGGGTTGAAGTTCTTCGCCGTCAGGCGGTAGCGGAGGTTGCCCTCGAGGTCGCCGGTATGCGCCCGAACCAGCGCGAGGTCGGCCACGATGCCGCGCTCAAGAATGACACGCTTGCCGTCGAATTCCGCCTCAGGCTTCCCCTCGGCGATCGGGGTGCCGACGCCGGTCGGGGTGTAAAAAGCGGGGATGCCCGCCCCACCTGCGCGCAGTCGCTCGGCGAGGGTGCCCTGCGGCACGAACTCGACGTCGAGTTCACCGCTCAGGTACTGCTCGGCGAAGAGTTTGTTCTCGCCAACATACGATGCCAGCACCTTGCTGACCTGCTTGTTCTCGAGCAGCAGCCCGAGACCCTTGCCGTCAACGCCCATGTTGTTCGAGACGATCGTGAGGTCGGTGGCGCCGCTGTCTCGCAGCGCCACAATTAGATTGTGCGGAATACCGCAGAGCCCGAAGCCGCCCACGGCGATCGTCATGCCATCGCGGACCGTTTCCGCGAGCGCCGCCGCCGCGCTTTCCCAAGTTTTCGAAGCCATCGTCGCCTCCATGTCCATAGTGTGGCCAGCTGCCACACAACTATGAGCCTATGACTCAGGCCGAACACGGGCAATGCGAGCCTGAAGAGTGCTCACGTCATGAGATTCAGGCGTGATAGCGTCCACATTATGAACAGCAATGAGGTAGGCACCGCAGGCGCGAATGTCGTCGGCAAAGTCGCCGCGATCCTGCGCCACGTCAGCACCCAAATGCCGCAGGGCACCGGTACGAGCGAGATCGCCCGCGCCACCGCGCTGCCGCGCCCCACAGTCCATCGCCTCTTGAGCTCGCTCGAGGAGCACGGGTTCATCGACCGGGATCGAAAGTCGGGCCACTGGCTGCTCGGCCCAGAGCTGTACATCATGGGCGCGGTCGCTGCCGAGCGCTACGACATTTCCACCTACGCGGCGGATGCGCTGGCCGAGCTCGCGGAGGCAACCGGCGAGAGCGCGTTCCTGTCGGCCCGGCGCGGCGACGAGACCATCTGCCTGATGCGGCAGGACGGCAGCTTCCCGATCCGCTCGTTCGTACTCTACGAGGGGCGGCGCTTCCCGCTCGGCGTCGCCTCCGCGGGCATCGCCATCCTGTCGTTCCTCGAGGATGACTCGATCGAGCGTTATCTCGCCCGCACGAACCTCGCCGAGGAGTACGGGCCGCAGCACTCCCCCGAGAACGTACGGGAGCGCATCCGCGAGACCCGCAGGCTTGGGTACGCGGTCAACCCGGCGCTCATCGTCGAGGGCAGTTGGGGTATGGGCACAGCGGTGTTCGATCCCGCGGGGCAGCCCGCGTGGGCGCTGAGCCTCACCGGGGTCGAGCACCGGTTTTCGGCGGAGCGGCGGCCCCAGCTCGGGAAGCTGCTGCTCGAGCATGCGCATCGACTGACGCAGCGGATTGCGAACGGTTCGTAGCCGTCGGTGAGACGGCGGAACGACGCAAGGCACCGCCAACCCCGACACGAATGGCGTACCACAAGGAAACTATTGCCGCGTAGTGCCCTATCCGTGCCTCATATTGCACGCCGCTCATCGCAACCACCTCAGACAGACCTGCAACGATGATTCACAACGTGCATTGAGTCGAGGAGGACTTGAATAATGAGCACCAGGGATGCGGTCATCGTCACCGCGAAGCGAACCCCCGTCGGCGTCGGCAAGCCGGGCAAGGGTATCCTCTCGGGCATCCACTCCGTTGACCTGTCGACCGTCCCAATCAGGGCAATTCTCGACGAGAGCGGCATCGACCCCGCTCTGATCGACGACGTGATTTGGGGCTGCGTCTCCCAGGTCGGCGAACAGTCGTGCAACATCGGCCGCAACGCGGCACTCGCCTCCGGGCTCCCCGAGTCGGTGCCAGGAACCACGATCGATCGACAGTGCGGGTCCTCGCAGCAGGCGATTCACTTCGCGGCCGCGGCTCTGGTTTCGGGCCAGGCGGATGTTGTGGTCGCGGGCGGTGTCGAGGTCATGTCTCGAACGCCAATGTTTTCAAACATCGAGGGCGGCGACGGTCCCTTCGGCCCGCTCATGAAAGCGCGCTACCCGAACCTCGTGCCACAGGGCGTCAGCGCCGAGATGATTGCCGCCAAGTGGGGACTCAACCGCACGGAGCTCGACTCGCTTGCCGTTGAGTCGCACGCGCGGGCCGCCCAGGCGGAAGACGACGGTCTCTTCGCGCGCGAGATCGTGGGCGTCGAAACCCGTGACGGGCTCGCGACCACGGACCAGGGGATTCGTCGCGGCACGAACTTGGCGAAGCTCGCGACGCTGCCCACGCCGTTCAAGGAAGATGGGGTTGTCAGCGCGGGCAATGCATCCCAGATCTCAGATGGCTCAGCGGCGCTGCTCATGATGACGAGCGAACGAGCGCTGAGCCTCGGTATCACTCCTATTGCCCGGGTACACAGCACCGCGGTCATCGGCGACGACCCAATTCTGATGCTCACGGCGCCGATTCCGGCGACACGCGGGGTGCTGCAGCGGTCGGGTCTGGACATGGAAGACATCGGGGTGTTCGAGGTGAACGAGGCGTTCGCGTCCGTGGTCGGCGCCTGGCTCAAGGAGACGGGCGCGAACCCCGATCTCGTGAACCCCCGAGGCGGCGCGATGTCGTTGGGACACCCGCTCGGCGCATCCGGAGCACGAATCGCGACGACGCTGCTGCATCACATGCAAGACAACGGGATCAAGTACGGTCTGCAGACGATGTGCGAGGGTGGCGGCATGGCCAATGCCACGATCTTCGAGTTGTTGTGAGTTGAGGTACGGCAACGCGCGGGCACCCTGAGGTGCCCGCGCGTTGCCGACGCTGGCTATTCGCCCTTGCCTGTGTGAACTTCAACCTGCGGCTCGAGCCGCTCGGCGTCGACAACCTCGGCCCACGCCTCGACGCCGTACTGGAAGGCGACGACGCCTGCCTCCGGCAGCGCAATCTCAATTGCCTCGAGAATTTCCTGCGGGGTGAGGCCGAGATCGAGGCCCACCTGAATGTGGCTCTTGAGCTGCGGCTTCGGCGCGCGCATCACGGTCAGGCTCAGGATGAACAACAGTTCTTTGACCTTCGGGTCGAGCAAGCGCTTGTTGAGGTACGCGGCCTTGACGACGTCGTTCGCGGCCTGCAGCACCGGGAAGTCAGCCGCCGCCATGATCTTGTGATAATCGAGCACGTACCCGCGGCTCGCGGCCATCTGGTCGACGTATTCCTGCGCTGAGGTCATGAGAGCTCCTTTTTGTCTGAGGCTAGGGCTCCCACGCTAGGCGACGCCGTTGAGATTCGGCGCCGCCCACCGCCCTTGATTGACTACTTCGCCGCAACCCTTGTGACATGCGCCGCAAAATTCTGCAGCGCCTCATCCCAGCCGTCGTAGACGAAACCGTCACCTGGCTTACCTTCGATCCCGACGAGATGGAACGTCAGCTGGGTTCCGTCGTCCACTTCGACCAGCGACACGGTGACAACTGGCGCATCCGCATCCCCCGGGGTTCCCCACGTGAACTTGAGCCGCTCGGGACGCTCGACCTCGAGGAAAACACCCCCGGTCGGGAACTGCTCCCCCGTCTCCTCGTTGATCATCGTGTAGCGATACTCGCCGCCGACTCGCACGTCGAACGAGATGCTCTCGGTCGTCACGCCGAACGGATGCAGCCAGTGTTGTAGGTGCTCATGTTCAGTCCAAGCGCGCCAGACGAGGTCTCGCGAGGCGTTCACAGTTCGGGTGATCGTGAATTCTGGTGTGGCATTCATTGGTATTCCTCCTCATTGATGGTGTCCAAGTGGGCCTCAAGTCGGTCGAGTCGCTGATCCCAATCCCGCCGATGGTGGTCGACCCACTCGGCAACCGCATCGAGCGGTTCTGGACGCAGGGTGAGCGTTCGCCACTGAGCAGTGGTCGTTCGCTCGACGAGCCCGACCCGCTCGAGCACCTTGAGGTGCTGCGAGATCGCCGGTGCGCTGATCGCAAACATCTCCGCGACCTGGCCGACCGTCGCCGCGCCCTCGCTGAGCCTGCTCAGAATTGCGCGCCGCGTCGGATCCGCCAGGGCGGCGAACACTTGACTCAGCGAGTCTTGCGCCATTGCTTAACTCGATTCTTAATTAAGACCTCACTTAACTGTGCATCCAACTTCGGCAAGCGTCAAGCGATCACACGTAACGCTCAGCATCCGGAGATCGCGGCGTTTCGCTGTTGATCGGGCGGGATGCCGTGCTTCCGTGCCGAGTCATGGACGTTCACGCGGCAAGCAGCTTCAACGCCTCGCGAATGATCTCAGAGCGCGTCTTTCCCTCGCGTTCAGCCCTCTCATCGAGCGCCGAGATCTCATCAGGAGTAAGGCGTAGTGCGACGACCTGAGATGGTTCCGCACCACGGCCCGGACGCCCCCGACCACGCTTCTTGAGCGCTTCGATGTCATAGCCTGCCTCGGCCTCTGCAACCCATTCCGCGATTTGTTCTTCACTCACGGGTTTGCCACCGATCGTTTCTCCTGTGCTCATGCCATTAACGTAAAACGAAAACCCCGCCATGTGAATCCTTGTTGGAACTCACACTGCCAACTAACAGTTCCTGTATCCGCCCACCGATCAATCAGGCCGCAGATCGATCGACGCGACATCGGCCCCATCCACCCCGCGTTTCGCGAGCATCTCGACCATGTCACCCTGCCGCGGTTGACCGAGCGTGAGCCGATACCGCGTGAGATCGTCTCGGAGTCGCTCGTACTTCGCGGCGTCGGAGCTAAACGGGTACGTCACGAGCACCCGATTTACCCGCGAAGAGCCAGGGTAAATCCACCACGGCGAAAACTCACCATGCCCGTTGTCTACTCGCTCGGCTTCCGCAAATGCATCCCGCCAGGGATGCCGTGAGCCAGCATCGAGCACGGCGTCGCCATGCGCTTCGGCGATGTTTTTGCGGATGGCGTGGCCCGCGAAGCGATTGACGCGGCCCTCGCGCTGCTCGAAGTCGACTGGACTCGAGGGCAGATCCCAGTGCACGACCTCGTGACTCCACCAATGGAAGTCGATCCCCTCTTGCCCCGCGCTCGTCGACGCGAGCACGAACGGCGCGAACGGGCTATTAAAGGAGTGGCGGACAGACGACATACGTTGGCCAACCGATTCGCTAGATTGCTTCCCAGCGGTGCCGCCGTATCGAACGGCGAAGCGCGCCGTCATCGAGATCCGCTCACGCTCGAGCGTGTTGTCGTGAGCTACGTAAGTCGCGGGGAGCATGCCGATTGCCGCCGCGATGCGCTCGGCAACTTCCATTACCCCTTTACTGTCAAGTAGCTGCTCGGTACCCCCACCCGACTCGAGTTGCAGCTGGAACGCATACTCGTCGAGGACAGCCTGGAGGTTGCCGTCGGCGCAGTATTCGAGCACGAGCTGCCAGTAATCGCGGTGATCGCCGGGATAGAGCGCCACGATGCGGGCGGAACTATCCGCGCGATGAAACATGCTGCGCAGCGCCGTGCTCACGACACGCGCCGCATGCCACAGCTCTGCGTCGGTCACTGCTTGCGCGCTCACTGACCGCAATGCCCGCCACGCGATGTTGCCCGGGGCAAAGGCTGCAAGTCGCGCCAGGTCTGGATGCGCGGGAACTGCACCTGCGTGCTCCCTCGCGATCCGCTGCGCCTCGGCCACGTGAGCCTCGAGCGCCGTCCGCTGCGCGCGTGCCCGTTCCTGCCGTTCCTGCTCGCTTGCGACACCGCTTAGGTCTTCTTCGACCGTCACGCTCCCGATACGTCCCGCATCCACACCTTCCGGGAACGCCCCTGGATACGCAAAGTATGCGGTCGGCGCGTCTTCGAGTTCCGTTCCGGTGCGAAGCCGCGCCCCCACCGCATCCACCAATTGATCGCGCTCGAGCGCAGCTCCAGAGCCAGCTCTCAGCACGAGCTGATCGCCAGCCTTGGCAAGCTCAGGATGCGGCCAAAACAGTTGCAGGGTGGACATATCTTCGAGGCGCCCATCACGTTCTGTGTAGGAAAGTCGCCGCGAACGGGGCCGCGCCATCATTTCCTCAGCAGCGGTCAGGCCATCAAACGTCAGCCGGTCGGCCTCGTGACTCAGCAACGATGCAACCGAGGTCGGCGTTGCGGTCCAGGCCGAAAACAGCACTGTCTTGGTGAGCCCCACATCCACCGTCGAGTACACCCGACCCGGCTTCAAGTAGGGCATCGAGGGCGGCAACCACAGCAGCTTCCACATGCCCTCGCCAATGGTGCGATCCGCGAGCGCCCGGAGCTTGCCGTTTCCGAAGTCGATCGGCTCGTACGCCTTGATCCCTGCCGCATCCAACGATTGCGTCGCACCCAGCGCGCGCTCAAGTTCTTCCGGACGCGACTCCTGCGCTTCTTTCAGTTTGGCACCGATCCGATAGTTCTCCATAAAGTTCACGAAGTACGGGATGGATTTCCAATACTCGATGCTCAGCGGCGAACGGAGGATCTCCGCGAGTTCGCGCAGATGCACTGCCCCGACGAGGTCGCCCGAGCTCGGCACTGGAACGTCCGGGCGGATAACCCGCACGAGATCATCCTTCTCGCTCAGCCGCGGCCGCTCGCTGCGCGACATCACCGGCAGCAAGATCTCTCGCACCCGTGAAGCCTCCGCAGCTCCGCGTTCGCCTCGACTCAGCGCATGACGATACGACTCGAGCGCACGCTGAAGCCCCTCGCCGACCTCCGCGCGGCCACCCGACAAGAAGTTGACCGTCGCAAGAAAGTCGCGGTAGTGGTCGTCCTCATCGTTGCCATTGGTGAACGGCTTATACGGCGTCGCCGAGAGCAGGAGCACCTTCGCGTTCCCGTATTCGAATAGCGAGTGGGCGAGTTCCGCCGCATCGCCCGACTCGGCATTGAGTAGATGGCGAAAGCGTTGGAACTCATCCAGGATCACGAGGTCCGGTTCGAGCGTCTCGACGCCCGCGTGCGCCAGCGCCTGCCGCATGCGAGCGATCAGATCCTGTGCCTGATGCCAGGCAGTACCTTCGAGCGTCGCGCCTGGCTCGAGGTGCGCATCCCGGAGCGAGAGAAAACGCTCTGCGGTGCCATCCGCGCGAATCAGATCCGCGAATTTCCCCGCAATCACGGGGTCGAGTCCGTCAACGACCGAGCGGCGCATCCCCTCGACATGCACCGAGCCGAACCGATCGACCGAGCTGACCTGGCCCTGCAACAGGATGCGCGTGGCACGCCGCTGCGATTCGTCACGGTTAAAGAGGCCATCGAGTAACAGCGTGATGAGCGCGCGTTCGGGCGCTGCACCCGCGCGATGACCGCCTTCACTGAAGGAAGTACCCGGCGTGAATGAAATGAGATTGACCTTCTTGCCCGGGCCCTTGGAAGGCTCGGAGAGTCTTTGCGATTCCTTCGCGAGCATCGTGAGGCGGGATGCGAACCCCAGGTGGTCATCTCCGGTCACGTTGAGCCGACGCAAGTTTTGGGTCGCGAGGTCGGCGTTGCTGCAGACGTACACGATGTCGATGCGATCGACACTATCGTCGCTCTCGAGGTGGTCGATCGCGCGCGCGATGAGGCCTTTCGCGACGATGCTCTTGCCGAGCCCGGTCTCATCCGCGACGAGAAAGCGACCGGAGCCTCCGGCCGTGCCATAGAACTGCTCGAACACGTGGTCGACGGTGGCGCGCTGGAAGCCCTTGAGTGATCGCATCACCGCATTGACATCGACGCTGCTAGTCATCAGTCTCACGTCCCCGCAACTTGAGATGGGCCGCCCACACCGCGTCCCATAGAGGTTCGAAGCCCTCGGGTAGGACAGATTGCTCGGACGTTGGTGGTTCAGACGTCACCGTTTCGTCCGGCGATTGCGCGTCGCCGGAACAAACCACGTCCCGCTCCCGCCGGAGGAACTCGATGATTCGTTGTGCCTCTTCGATCCCGCTGGATCCGCGGCCGAGCGCGCGCACAAGCGCCTCGAACAGCCCCGAAGTTGCTTGGCCATCGCTCGCGAATGCGCCCCACATCCCGCCGCCCGTCTTCGTGGCCTCGAAGCGCATCCCGGAAAGTTCGAGCAGCAGCGTGAGCAGCCGCACGAACGCTTGCGGGTCTGCGAGATGCCGCGCGATGACCGCTTCTTTGCGTTCCTCGACGTCGTCAAGCAGGCGCATCGGGATGATCGTTG
Source organism: Gulosibacter molinativorax (assembly GCF_003010915.2). Taxonomy (NCBI): domain Bacteria; kingdom Bacillati; phylum Actinomycetota; class Actinomycetes; order Micrococcales; family Microbacteriaceae; genus Gulosibacter; species Gulosibacter molinativorax. The sequence goes on from NZ_CP028426.1 coordinate 2,420,446, forward strand.
ACTTCGTGAGGCCGGTCGCTGGATGCGTGCCCACGGCCACGAGAAACGCGGTCAGGTCCGTGAGGTCAAGCCGTTCAAAGCGAGCGGCGTGGGCCTCGGACGTGCCGAGTTCGGCGACGTCGGTGCCTTTGACCGTGAGGAGATGCCAGCGTATCCCGATGCCGCGAGATGCGGTGGCCTCAAGAACGTTCGTCAGCCTCGATCCGGCCCACACGAGCTGCGTGAACGGCTCGCCCTCGACGATTCGGCTCGTCACAGGCACAATCGCGAGGTCGCGCAACACTGAGTCCAGCTCGTGCTGAGCCTGCTCCCGCTCGTCTTCGACCTCCCCACCTGTCGGTTCAAACTCGGCCTTCAGCTCGCCGAGCGCCTCGAGCGTCGCGTCTACTCCGTAGATATCGCGACGACCCTCGAACTCGACCATGAACTCGACATTCGTGCCCCAGCCCGCGCCAGTCGCGTTTGCCGACCCGAGGAGCATCCGCGCACGATGATTAGCGTTAACGATCACCGCCTTCGCGTGCAGTCCCGTAAGTAGGTTTTCTGCCTTCGCGTCCTCTTCGTCGACCAGATTTGCGGCCTCATCAAGCAGATACGTGTGGAGTTTCGGGTCGAACGCCTCGGGATTCAGGAGCTGCAAGCTGCGTTCCCTCGACAGCAAGTGCGTCTCGCCGCTGATGCCCGTACGCAGCCGCTCTAATCCGTCATCGCTGAGAAACGGCGAGATGATGAGGGCTTTCGTGCCGCGAATTTGCGGTATCGAGGCGTCACCCAGCCCGAATGTATGGAACGCGAGATCGTGTGTGTCGTCTGGCCGTTCCCACTCGACTTCTCCGAACCGTTCGGCAAAGTCGTGGATGCGCTGGACGCGGTGCTCCGGCATCCGGTTCACGCAGAAGTCTGGCAGCGCGCGGATGAGCCGCTGGATGGGTTCATTGCGCGCCCTGGCCGCAGCACGCCGCTCAAGAGCGCTCTCGTCCGATGGTTCGCCCGCGGCCGCCGCCGGCTTCCCGTCGAGTCGCACGACGATGTCCCAGCTCTTGTCCGCAGTGAGGTTCCTACTCGACGACACGAGCCGGAAGCTACGCTCCGCATCCCGCGCGAACTCAAGCAGCCACACCTTGGGATGGAAAATCCCGCGGTGCAGGGCGACCGGGTGGATCCCGCCCTCAAGGTAGGTAACGAGATCAGTCTCGCGGCCCAGCGAAATGACTCCTGCTTGCGCAAACACATCGATGGAATCGGCGGCCTGACGGATCGCAGTGAAGATTGAAACCGGATCGTTGTGGTCGCCAAGCCTTCGCGAGCTGAATGAGAGTGGCACCGCGAGCGCTGACACGAGGTCGAGCGTGAAAGTCGTCCCGACCGCCTGCACAAGCCGGAATCCTGGGGGTGGTTGGAGCTGCTCGGTAAAGGCTGCGCGATTCTGTGGCTCAAGCATCCGGTGTCCCGATGGGCCGCTCGAGACCGTCGTGAATGTCACGTAGCAGTACCTGCACTGTCCCCCACCGGAACGCCAGCCGCCCCGCCTGGGATGCGCCGCCCCAGTCCCGAAGCCGCTTCACGCTGGCATCGATGCGGTAGAGGGAGGGCTTATTCGTGTGCTCGCGGATTCGGATGAGCCGCCTCGCGCCGGTACTGTTTGCAAGGCTCGCTGGCGGCTCATTGCGGGTGTACTGCAGCCACTCCCGGATGAACGTGGCCGTCCCTGCCCGCACCGGAGTTCCTCGAAGATTCGCAAGCCTCGCGAAGAAGTCGTCGAGATCCCAACCGAATCGGTCGACCTCGTTTTCGACGTTCTCGGCCCATGCATCCAGCTCGGCGCGGTACTGCTCGACCCTGCCCTCGTGCTGTTCGAGGTCGAGCGCGTCACACGTCTCGGCGATCTGCAGATTGTAGAGCAGCTGCGCGCCGTGGATGACCGCCGAAAAGGTTTGCGCATGGTCGAGCCAAACCCGGGCTTCACCGGTGGCGGAAGCCGCGGCCGGATCGTCCCACGGGAAGCCGCTGTCCTCGGTCGGTCGGTTGTCGAGCAGATGAGCGTAGAGCGCATCCGGGGCCGCGCTCACTATCCGGTCGCGCAACCACGACGCCTCTGCGTGCGTGAGTGCGAATCCCTCCGGCACGTCGGTTGGAAAACCGCTCGGTGGCGCCGGCATCTCGGGAGACCACACGGGGGTCGGTTCGGCCTCGCCCTCGACTTCGGTGCGGAGGCGGATGCTGCGCGGCAGGTTGGCCGCGTCGGCCCGGCTCTGGGTTTCGTCGAGACGGATGCCGTAGAGGCCGAGCGCATTCCAGTACACCGAAGACGGCAGCGCTCTCACTCCGGCTCCTGCTCGGCCACCGATGAGCCCGTCCTGGTCTTCGCTCTTGCGCAGGGTGTCGATGAACCGGCGTTCGAGCCGCTCGGCCTCCGCACTTGCTTCCCGCTCCCGCTCGACATACTGATAAATCCACGGCACGAACAGCAGGTACCTCGCCCGCGTGTGCAGCGTCGATGAACCCGGGAATAGCGCATCGCCGAGCGAATCCCGAACCTGGCCGATGCCGAGCTCGTCGCGGCTGTCCCGATCCGTAAACAGACTGATGATGTCGCGCATCCGCTGCTGCTCGTCAGCGGATGCGTCTAACCAGGCAATCGTGGAGGGCATGCAACTTATTCTTACCGGCACGACCCCTCGGTTCAATTTCGGCCGAGCGCCAGAGTATTCACGAGAATTGCCTAGGACGCCCGGTACCCGTTTGCCGAACCCGTTTTCCTGCCTGAGACGGAGGTTGCGCGTGGCCATCACGACGTCGGAGGCTCCGCCTATGGTCATGCCATGAGTGAGAAGCCGGTTTCGCTGATCGACCGCCAGAGGGCTACGGAGAGTGGCTCGCCGAACTGAAGTCTCGTATATTCGCTGCGCAGCAGCGTGCTGCTCTCGTTGTGAACACGGAAATGGTCGCGCTCTATTGGCAGATCGGCCAGGACATCATTGAGCGTCAGGCACGCCAGGGATGGGGAGCGAAAGTCATCGACCGGCTCGCGCACGACCTGCGGGTGGCATTTCCCGATGTGCGTGGCATGTCGGCACGGAATCTTCGGTACATGCGGGATTTCGCGAAGGCGTGGCCCGACTTTGAAATTTGGCAGCAGGCTGCTGCCAAATTGCCCTGGGGACACAACATGGTCCTCATCGACCGGATCAAGGACGCCGAGCGACGGCTGCTTTACGCCACCGCGGCGCTCGAACATGGCTGGTCGAGAAACGCTCTTGACACGCACATCGATTTGCAATCCATCGAGCGTGCAGGAAAAGCCATCACGAACTTCGAGCGCACGCTTCAGCCCCCTAGCTCCGACCTCGCCCGGGAATCGTTAAAGGACCCGTACAAGCTTGATTTCCTCGGCCTCGGCGACGATGCCGAGGAAAGGGCTATCGAACAGGGTGTGGTCGACCACCTCACCGAGTTTCTCGTTGAACTCGGAGTCGGGTTCGCCTATGTGGGCCGTCAAGTACACCTCGAAGTGGGTGGCGACGACTTCTACATCGACTTGCTCTTCTATCATCTGAAGCTTCGCAGTTACGTAGTCATCGAAATCAAGGGCGGGAAATTCAAGCCGGAGCACCTCGGCCAGCTGAGCTTTTACCTAACCGCTGTGGACGAGACGCTCAGCCACGAGAGCGATGGCCCAACCATCGGACTGTTGCTGTGCCGGTCAAAGAATGAGGTCGTCGCCGAGTACGCGTTGAAGGACAGTAACCGAGCCCTCGGTGTCGCCGAGTACGAACTGCTCAGGGCACTACCCGACCCGCTTCAAACCGCGCTACCCACAATCGAGCAGATCGAGCGCGAACTCGGCGGGGTCGATGAATGATGAGCTGGTTGACTTAACCTTCTCACCCCCACGCAAAGGAGCGGCTCATGGGCAAAGTAGTGATGTACGCATCGGTTTCGGTGGATGGCTTCATCGCCGACGACAACGACGATCCCGGGCCGCTCTTCGAGTGGCTCACGAGCGGCGACGTTCCCCTCGACGACGGCGGCGTGCTCAAGGTCTCGCAGGCCTCGTACGACCACACGCGGGCGTACTGGGATTCGATCGGCGTAACCATCGTCGGCCGCCGTGTGTTCGATTTAACGGATGGCTGGGATGGCACGCCGCCGAGTGGAATCGATCACGTGGTCGTCGTCACGCATCGTCCACCGCCCGATGGATGGAACCCGGATGCGCCGTTCCACTTCGTCGACGGCGTCGATGCTGCACTGGCAACAGCGCAGAAGCTCGCGGGCGATCGCATCGTTGAGGCCTCAGCCGGAGACGTCGGCGGTCAGCTATTCGCCGCGGGATACGTCCACGAGGTGCGGATGGACGTGGCGCCAGTCGTGTTCGGTTCAGGCAAACGGTTCTTCGGGACCGTCAATGCGCAGCAACTGCTCGAAGATCCCGAAGTGGTTGTTCAAGGCAATCGAGTGCTTCACTTGCGATATCCGGTCCGTCATTGACCCGCGCAAAGAGAATCCACGTAATCTGCGCATTCGTGAATCGGTGAGGAACCACTGAACGCTGACCGCTACTCGATCTGTCAACCTGCTGAAGTCCCCGCCGCCCGCCCCGCATCATGGATAAGCAGCGCCGCCTGCACCCGGTTCGTCACGCCGAGCTTTTCGAAGATTCGCCCGAGATGCGTCTTCACCGTCGGCAACGAGAGATACAGCCGTTGCGCGATTTCGGCATTCGTCAGCCCTTCCGCGACCAGCGTGGCGATCTCCAACTCGCGGGCGCTGAGCGTCGCGACGATCGAAGACGCGGCCGGGGACGGTTCCGCCGCCGCGTTCACCAGCCGCTCGAGCGCCTCCGGCGAAAACGACAGGATGCCTGCGGCGGCCTGGAGGATCGTGTCGACAAGTTGAGGCGGAGGCGTGTGCTTGAGCAAGAAGCCCGAAGCCCCGGCCCGCAGCGCCCCGAGAACGAATTCATCCGTGTCGAACGCCGTCAGCACAACGACAGCGGGCGCATCCGGCTGGCTCCGCACCTGGGCGGTCGCCGCGACGCCGTCGAGAACCGGCATCCGAACATCCATCAACACGACGTCCGGTCGCAACTCGCGAGCCATCCGGGCCGCCTCGGCCCCGTTTGTCGCCTCACCGACGATGGAAATGCCCCGGTTGCCATCGAGCACGAGTCGTAACCCGGCGCGAATCAACGCCTCGTCGTCGGCGAGGATGACCTTTAGTTCTGCCACGGCATCCATGCTCGCACGACGAAGTCGTCGCCCTCCTGACCGGACTCAAACATCCCGCCGACCAAGGCCAGCCGCTCCTGCAACCCCACGAGCCCGACTCCCGCTCCCCGCGCGCGTTCGGCGGCCCGCCGCATCCTGTTGCGCACCTCAACCCGCACCCCGGTCTCGCGTTCGCCGGCGATCGTCACCGAGATCGGTGAGCCGGGCGCGTGTTTGATCGCATTCGTCAGCGCCTCCTGCACAACACGGTGAAGGTGCGCGACCGTAGCCGCCGAGAGTTCGCCCACCGGCGGCAGCGCGACGCGCAACTCGACGCTGGCACCGGCAGTTCGAACTTCGTCGACGAGCGTGGTGATATCGGCGAGGGTCGGGGCTGGATGCGTATCGCTCACGTCGGAGCGCAGGACGTGCAGCGCGGCTCGAAGTTCCTCCTGTGCATCGTGCACGCCGGCCCGGATGACGCCGACGGCCTCTCGCACCTTCTCCGGTGAGAGGTCGTCTCGGTACTCGAGCGCGCCAGCGTGGAGGGCGACCAGCGCGAGCTTGTGTGAGACCCCGTCGTGCATCTCGCGGGCGATCCGGGTTCGCTCTTCCTGACGCGCTTCGGATTCGAGCGCGGCTTGGCCTTGTCGGGCCGCCTCTGCCTCTCGACGCAGTGACGCCAGCAGATCGCGACGACTGCCGAGGTTGAGCCCGAGCAGCATCAAGCTCAACGCTCCGAGGGCGAAGATGACCAGGATTTCCCACTCGTTGAGCGGCAGCAGCAGCCCTCCCGTGTAATACCCCGCCACGACGGATACCGCGCCGAGAACTGGGATGAACCAGCCCGGGCGGCCTCGGCCGACCAGCGACACCACTGCCATCGCGGCGGCCGGCAGCGCCGAACCCGCGAGCGCCGAGCACAGGATGATGACAATGCCGACGACGAATGCTCGCCGCTCGCGGCGTTCATCAACCTCCCACGTCGGCGGACCGGTGTCGCGGTGCAACACCAGCGGCAAGAGCGCCGTCGCCAGGATGCCGAAGATCGGCTCGGCCAACCAATAGATCGTCTTGCGCGGCTCGGGAAGGTCGCGGTCGGCTTGAAACCCCCAGAATATCCAGAGCAGCACGAAACCGAGCGCCGCAACGATGATCATGATCGTGGCTCGGGAGCGAGCGGGCGTGAACTCGATCTGTGTGAGCGGGATGACCGGCGTGGTCTGCTTCGGGCTGGTGGTGTCCGTCGTCATGCCCGTCAGCCTAGGCAGCAAGCGCGACGCTGCGGTGTCGTCCAAAGGGATGAAGGTGGGTAACTTTCGGCGTTGTGACGCAGCCTTTTGCCCGATACCTCGACGAACGGCATTCCGGGACGCTGGATGCATGAACAACAACACTGCACGCACCGTCCAGACCGCCGACACCACCGACTACATGCAGACCTCGCAAGCTCGCTTCGCTCCCGTCGAGATTTCGACCACAGGCCTTCCCTTCCACCGACTCGCCCTTGCGAACCCGCGGCACCGCTGGTGGCGGCCGCTACTCGCGCTCCTCATTGCGTTCATCGTTTACTGGTTCCTAACCGGCCTCTTCGGTTTTGGTATCGGGACGATTGTTGGGGCCGACCCCTCGATTCCGCTCACGGAGACCGGCTTCCCGGACCCAAACCATCCCATCGGCGCGCTGTTCGTGTTCGGCCAGATCGCGCTCTTGCTGCCGGCCGTCGCCGTCGGAATCTGGTTCGGGGAAGGCCGTTCGATCGGTACCCTCACGTCGGTCGCGGGCAGGCTCCGCGTCCGACGCCTCGGGGTGTACTTGCTGATCGCGCTGGCCACGATGGGAGCTGCGATCGCCGTCGCAACCGTGGTGAGCCTCGGCACGGGCGACGCATCCCCGGTCATCAGCGCCAATTCCCTGGGCCTGCTGGCGGTGGCGCTCTTGGTCGCGCCGGTTCAGGCGTCCGCCGAAGAGTACGTGTTCCGCGCCCTGCCGCAACAGGTGCTCGGGTCATGGTTGAAGAGCCCGTGGTGGGGAATCTTGCTGCCCATCCCAGTCTTCACTCTCGCTCACATCTACGATGCCCCCGGCCTGCTGTCGGTCGCGGTCTTCGCCTTCGCAGCGGGCCTGCTCACCTGGCGCACCGGCGGCCTCGAGGCGTCGATTGCCCTGCACATCGTGAACAATGTGTTCGCCGTCGGCCTCGTCGCCTTTGGCATCGGAGACCTCGGGGCCTCAACGACGTCCCTGGCGAGCGCAATCGCCAGCATCGCCGGAACGACGCTCTTCACCGTCGCCGTTCTGCTGCATCAACGGCGTAGGCACCGCGTCGCACGGTAGCGAGGACCGTACAGTCCGGCGCCGAGATGTCGCCAGACAGCTAAATCACCGCATCAACAATGGGCTGGAGTCCATAGCTTTCGCTATGAGCTCCGGCCCATTTACATGACTTCTCGGATGCAAGAACGTGTCGGGGCCAACGACGTCCAAGGTCCTGCTTTTCTCCAAAGCCCGCCGGTACACTCGCCGCATGCCTACAGGGCTTGGCGACTCCATCGCTGAAGGGAAGAATCTCTCGGCCGATGAGCGAGAAATCGCAGCGATCGCACTCCTGCAAATCAACGAAGCTGAGCAGCCCAATGTCGATGCCGAATGGGACGACGAGATCAACAGTCGTGTTGACGACATCTTGTCCGGCAAAATAGAGCTCGTCGACTGCGACGAAACCCTTCGCATGATCCGGGAAGAACTGGCAGCGCGACGCAAGTGACGCTCTTGCGCTGGCAAAGGAAATGTCTCGGTCCTTGGCCGGGAATCGCTATCCGGTCCGACCAAACCAGTTCTGCGTGTGCCAGGGGGCTCGCACTCCGTTTCGCTCTTCCACGGATACTTCTACGTTAGGGACCTAAGTGAGAAGTACGGGCGCGAGAACGTACGTTGGCAGAGCGCCCGCTACGCCAGCGTGACGACTCCGAACCCGGCGGAGCTCAGATCCATTCGAGAGTCCTGACGCCCGGAAGTGTCAATGAGGTCAAACTTCTCGTAACCGTGCTGGTCGCCGAGCGCCAGCACCGCGAGCGCATCCGGCCCCGCATCCGCACCCTGGCCCGGCGCACCCACGAACCGGATCTTCGGAACGTGACCACCCGCATCCACCCGGGCCATGAGGTTCACCGCATGGCAGGGCCGATCGAGCCTCGTGAGCCTGACCACGTCATCCCCAGAGAACTCGAGCGAGGAGCCATCCGCAACCTCATGAGCGACGCCGTTCACCGTGAGTTCGAGCGAGCTGCCGACCGGTGTAAAGACCCGCTGCGCGCCCGGTAGTGGCGAGAAGTCACCCTCGCGCTCGAGGCTCGCGACGCTGAGGCGCCAGGGCGCAGTGCCCGCGGGCGAGAACGACGCCGAATCCTCGAACGAGACGACCTCGGTCGTGGTTCCGGCGCCATTGGCCCACGGCTGGGGAGTCAGATTGGCGAAGCTTCGAAGCACGGTCACAGTGCCCAAGGCTAGCCAACCTGACCCCGCCGCCACCTACCCCCGCAGCACCCAGTCGGCGTTCGGCATCCGCAGCATCGCTCGCGCCAGGAAGCTCAAGCCGATGATCTCCAGCACGCCTCCACCGACGGCGAACCACTCACCGCCGCCGAAGATGTTGATGAGGTGCCCGACCGGCCAACCCGCGATAAGCAGGCCAGCCCACCACGGCACGCCGACCCCGCGCATCCGCCGCGAAGCGATCAATACCGCGATCGCCAACAATAGTGTGCCAACGAGGTTCCCGAGCACAAACACAATGCCCGCGGCGATCCGCCATGGCACGCCGGGTCCGGTGTCGAGCGCCTCGCCAGCGTCGATCCCCGCCGCGGCAAGATTCACCTCGGCAAAGGTCCCGAACACCATGGCGCCGTAGAGCAAGTAGCCGGACACCATCATCACCACAGTGATCAATGCCAGCACCGGTACCGCGGGGCGCAGCACTCGCAGCGCACCCAGCAGCCCAGGGATCGCGACCATCGCCCCCGCCACGGCGAACACCGCCTTTGCGATGAACTGCCCGGGATACCTCGACTCCAGCTCGAGCGAAACCGTGGCCGTCTCGGCATCGAGCACACCGCTCTCGGTTTGGATGAACGCGAAAATCGTGTTGCAGACCAGCTGGAACACGAACGCCAACGGCAGCGCGATCGCCGCCGAAACGCGCCGGAATCCGATCGTCGGGTCGGTCGCGAGAGCGACCCTGGGTTCCTGTGTCGTAACCATGATTCCTCCTTGAATCACACCGACTTGGGCGGCTTCCACGCCGTCCGGATCGCCGAAAATCCACGGCGATCCATCTCCACTCTCCCGCCAGCGCACCAAATTTGGATCGGTGCGAACACCCCTCGTAATTGCGTGCTGGCACGGAGTCGTAACCCTAGCTGCGGGGCTACATTGGGGTCATGAGGGCAGCAATCGGGATGCCGTCACCGCGGCAACTGCGCCGGCGAACCGTGTCGAGGGCGACCATCGCGACGCTCATCCTCTCCGCCCTGACGGTGCTCGCGGCCACGCTGCTGCTCACGGTCTTGAGGTCGGTGCAGGATGCGCCGCTCCGGGTCGTGATCGTCCTCGCGTCCGCAGTATTCCAGCTCGCGCTCGCGATGATCGCGTCACGCGCGCGGCCGGAACACCCGCTCGGGATGCTCCTCGCCGCGTTCGCGCTCGTCCTGGTCACCGTCGCGGCAGTCCGCGCGGAGGCGCATCCGATTCTTGCCGGTAACTGGATGCTCTTGTATCTGCCGCCGGCGCTCATCCTCCTGCTCGCTCCCGACGGGCGCGCGGCGTCTCGCCGTTGGGGTTTGGTCGGCTGGATGCTCGGCGTCGTCGCAGCGGCTTTCATGGCGTTCGCGGCGTTGGAACCGTATCTGGAGCTCTCTGAACTGGCAGTGATGGCCATCGCCGGGCCGCTCCTCCTCTTGTACTTCGCACTGTTGGCCGCATGTGCTGCCGCTCCTCTCGCGCGTTACCGCGCGGCGAGCGAATCCGACCGATCCCGCCTGCGGTGGGTGCTCGTCGCAGGCCTCTCGCTTCCCGTCACCTTGCTGCTGTGCTGGGCCAGCTATCTCGTGTTCGGCGTCCCCGACCTCGTCGTGTACGGGCTCGGATTCATCGCGTTGGTGATCCCTGCTGGCGCAACGATCGCCATCGCCCGACCGGAGCTCTTCGACGTCGACCGTGCGATGATCGCCACGCTCGCGGCGATCATCGTGGCCTCGGCAGGACTTGCAATCCTCACGGTCGCGGGCGTCGTAATCGGCAGGCCAATGACCGCGTGGGGCGCGATTCCCGCCGCCGTCGTTTCGGGCCTCGTGGCGGTCGCGGCGGCAGTCGCCTTCCCGTTTGTTCGCCGGATGCTGGGCCGGCTCTTCTCCCCCGAGCGCGCTCGTACGCTCGCGGCCCTCCGACGATTCGCAAGTCACGTCGATTCCGGGGATGCGCGGCCCGAATCAGTGAGGGAAGTCCTACGCGAATCGCTCCGGGATCCGGGACTCGAAGTCGGATACCGCAGGCTCACCGATCGCGCGCTTGTGTTGCTCGACGGGACGCCAGCGCCCAAGCAGACACTTGTAATCGGAACGTCGCCCGGGCTTGATGGGGCGGAAACGAAGCCAACACCCGTCGACCTCCCTATCCACGCCCGAGGTGAGGAAATCGGCGCGATCCTGCCCTCGCGCTTCCACCCCCTGCGCACCTCGGGTGCGATCGCGCGCGAGGCCGCGCCGTTCTTCGAGGCGATCAGGATGCGCGCCGAGCTCTCCGCGGCGAATGCCGAACTCGAGGCCTCCCGCCGGCGGCTCCTCACCGCCGAGTACGCGGAGCGGCAGCGGCTCGAGCGCGACCTACACGATGGCGCGCAGCAGCGCCTGGTCGCGCTCGGGATGCAGCTGCGTGTGTTGCAGCGGACGGCCGCGTTGCCTGAGCCGATTGCCGACGGGATCGACGTGGCGGTCGCCCAGCTCAGCACGGCGGTTGCCGAAATCCGGCAGCTCGCGCACGGGATGCGCCCGGTCGCGCTCGATGACGGCCTCGGTCCGGCGCTCGCCAGACTCGAGCGTGACGGTCAGGGCGTTGTCGAGCTCGATGTCCGCGCGGACGACCTCCCGGATGCAGTAGCGACAACGGCCTATTACGTGGTGAATGAGGCCGTGACCAACGCGCTGCGGCACGCGGAGGCGTCGCGCATTCGTGTGATGGTCCGCCGGTCCGGCGACATGCTGCGGGTCACCGTCGCCGACAACGGTCGAGGCGGCGCACGCCTCGACGACGCGCACGGCCTGCGCGGGCTCGCCGACCGCGTGCAGACGCTCGGCGGCGAGCTCACCCTCGAGTCGCGGCCGGGCGCTGGCACGACACTGGCTGCGAGCATCCCGTGCGCGTCGTAATCGGCGAAGACTCGGCGCTCTTCCGCGAGGGGCTCGCGGCGCTCCTTGCGAGCGCCGGGCACGAGGTCGTCGGCCGCGCGGCAACCGGCCCAGTAGCCGTCGCGCTCACGCGAGCGCACCTTCCCGACATCGTGGTGCTCGACATTCGGATGGCGTCCGACCTCGAGGGCGTCGAGGCCGCGCTCGAGATCCGCGCCTGGGATCCGCCGACTCCCGTGTTGTTGCTGTCGCAACACATCGAGACCCGGCGCACGGTCGAGTTGGTCACCGGCGGCGCGATCGGTTATCTCCTCAAGGATCGCGTGCTCGATGTCGACGAATTCCTCGCGGCCCTCGAGCGCGTCGCCCGCGGCGGCAGCGCCCTCGACCCGGAAGTCGTCGCGCGCCTGCTCGGCTCTGCCCGCGCATCCACCCGGCTTTCCGCCCTGACCCCGCGCGAGATCGACGTGCTCGCGCTCATGGCCGAGGGGTGCTCGAACGCGGCCATCGCATCCCGGCTCTCGCTGTCGCCACGCACGGTCGAAACGCACATTGGCAATGTCTTCGCGAAGTTTGCGCTGCCCGACTCCCCCGAGGAGCACCGGCGGGTGCGGGCGATCTTGACCTACCTCGAGGCGCGCGAAAGCTAGCGCCGCGCCCCGAGGTGGGCAATCAGGATCCCGACGAACGCCAGCGGCACGCCGACCAACAGCATCCACGTCACGCGCTGCTCGAGCAAGTCGAGCACGAGCGAGCCCGTGAGCTGTCCCGCGACGATCGTCATAGAGAGCACAAACACCCCGAGCCTGCGCGCGACCACCGCCACGAGCAAGATAAACAGCACGCCGATCGGCCCGCCGAGGTACATCCACCAGTCGGTCGGCAGCCCGTGGAACTCGACCCCGCCGAAGAGAGCCGCGATTCCCGTCACGACAACGAGGAGCACGAAGCCGATTGTGAAGTTGAGCACCGCAGGGCTCACGGCCTCGCCCGCATGATGCTTCACCGTGCCCGTGATTCCGAGCTGCAGCGCAATGCCAAATCCGGCGGCAATCGCAAGCACCGAAAGCCAGACCGTCTGCCACGACACCTCCCCGCTCATCCCCACGAGCGCCACGGCGGCGAGTGCGAGCGCCCCGCCCACCCCGCGCAGCCAGGTGAACCGATGCTTCGGTGCCCCCACGAGCCCGAAATGGTCAATCGCCGACGCACCAAAGAGCTGACCAACCACGATCGCCGTCGTGAACACCGCAACCCCGATATACGGCACCGCCCACGCCTGGTTCAGAATTGTGAAGGCGCCGCACGCGCCGCCGAGCAAGCCCCACCAGGGCAGCTCGCGCATCCTGATCGATCGCAGGATGCGGCCAAAGCCCGCGCGCGTGTCCTTCCGCACGAGGAAAAGCAGCAGCAGGATGAGCCCGATCCCGAACGAGATCATGCTCGCGACGAGCGCGCTGCCGGTGTACTCCGCGAGCGACCCGTTCACCCGGGACTGCAGCGCGGTCAGCGCGCCGACGATCGCGGTTACGACAATGAGGAGCGGCGTCAGCCAGCGGCGTTGAGTGGTCACTCCCGGATGCTACGCGGTTCGACAAAACGGCGCGCGATCGCCGCCCACTACTCAGCGCTCACCCGGGGAGCTATTCCATACTTTGCTTCGAGCGAACCAATTACATGAAAAGTCATCATTAAGGCATACGCTGAAAGAGGTGGCCGCGGATGTCGCCGGCCACGTCAAGTATTCGATCCCACAAGGAGAGCATCATGAAGGCAGCCCGTTATTACGGCAAGGAAGACATCCGCATCGAAGACATCCCCGAGATGCCCGTTGAGCCCGGCACCGTCGGCATCGACGTCGCCTGGTGCGGTATCTGCGGCACCGACCTCCACGAGTACACCGACGGCAATAACTTCGTTCCCGAGCACGGCCACCCGCACCCCATCTCCGGCGAGTCGGCACCCGTCACCCTCGGTCACGAGTTCTCGGGCGTCGTCTACGAGGTCGGCGAGGGCGTCGACGACATTGAGGTCGGCGACCACGTTGTCGTCGAGCCGTACATCATCCACGACGACGTCGACACTTCCGAGAACAACCCCGTCTACCAGCTCTCGGACGACATGAACTTCATCGGCCTCGGTGGCCGCGGTGGTGGCCTCGCCGAGAAGATCGCCGTGAAGCGTCGCTGGGTCCACAAGATCTCGAAGGATGTGCCCCTCGACCAGGCTGCCGTCATCGAGCCGCTCTCCGTCGCCGTGCACGCCGTGAGCCGCGCCGAGCCCCAGGCGGGCCAGGTTGCGGTCGTCGGTGGTGGCGGCCCGATCGGCCTCCTCACCTCCGCGGTGCTGAAGGCTAAGGGCGTGACCGTCGTCATGTCGGAGCTCAGCGAACTCCGCCGCGAGAAGGCACTCAGCTCGGGCGCGGTCGACTACGCGTTCAACCCCGTTGAGACCAACGTCGTCGAAGAGGTCATGAAGCTCACCGACGGCAAGGGCGCCGACCTCGCGTTCGAGGCCACCAGCGTCTCGGTCGTGATGGACACCCTCATGGATGCGCTCCGCCCCCGCGGCGTGCTGGTCGTCGTGTCGATCTGGAGCAAGAAGCACGAGTTCGACATGCACAAGCTCGTCATGAAGGAACTCGACGTGCGCGGCACCATCGCGTACGCGAACAACCACCCCGAGACAATCGAGCTCGTCGAGTCCGGCAAGATCAACGTCGAGCCGTTCATCACCGGCCGCATCGGCCTCGAGGGCCTCGTCGACGAAGGCTTCGACACCCTCATCAACCACAATGAGACCGCGGTCAAAATCCTCGTCTCTCCATCAGGCAAGGGCCTCTAGGCTCTAGCCGCTTCGCGTCGGGGCGGGTGGATGCGCAACTCACCTTGGGTGCGCATCCACCCGCCCCTTCTTTTGTCGCCTGCTTGTTGCCGCGCGAACCCTGAACGCCCTGCCAAGCATCCTGCGAAACAATGAAGTTCATGAGCGCTATTCCCGTCGAGTTCCTGCACGGCCTTGGTCAGTCGCCAAGTGACTGGGATGCGGTGATCGCGAACTTGCCCGAGTGGCTCGATCCCGCGACGACGACGATTCCGTCGTTCAGCGCGCCCGCGCACAAGCCGTTCTCGCTGGATGAGGCGGCGCGGTGGGTGCTCGCGGATGTCGCCGACCGCAGCGAGGAACCTGCGGTGCTCGTTGGGCTCTCGCTCGGAAGCCAGGTTGCGATTCGCGCCGCTTCGCTCGAGCCGGGGTTGGTGGCTGGCCTGATCTTGTCGGCGCCGATCGCGCGGCCGCCGAAGGCGATGCTGAAGCTGCAGCGCGCGATGATGAGCGTGCTGCCTGAGAAAGTTGTCGCGGGCAAGCCGATCGAGGAGGGCGGCTCCGGGCTCACGAAGGAGGACGTGCTCGCCGTGCTCGACACGTTCACCGACTTCGACATCCGCCCCGAGCTGTACCAGATTCAGTGCCCGACACTCGTGGTCGTCGGAGGCAATGACCGGATGAACCATAAGTCATCAGGTGAGGTCGTCGAGTCGATGCAGGATGCGGACCTGCAGATCATCCCCGGCGCTGGCCACGAGTGGAACAGGACGCATCCGGACCAGTTTGCGGGTGTCGTGACCAACTGGATCCGCGCGAGGTTCGGCGAAAACTAGCCAGAGTTGACCCGACTCAAAAAAGTTGAGTCTTTTCTTGTCAAGTTTGGAATAAACATTCTGGTCAGTCGTTACCCCTAATAAGGCACGAGCCTCGAGACAACCGAAGTGAGGCGGCCTAGAAGGAGTGATAGATATGGCAACAAGCATGGACCTATTCCGTGATTTCGACCGATTTGTGAACCACCTGGCACGTCCGAGCACCGGACTCTCAATGCCGATGGACCTTCACCGAGACGGTGACAAGTTCGTCGCGAAGATCGACTTGCCGGGCGTCGACCCGGAAAGCATCGACATCGATGTCGAGGACCGATCGCTCACCGTCCGCGCAGAGCGCAAGGCGGAGAAGAGCGCCGAGTCTGGCGAAGGTGAGCAATCGCAGTGGGTGATGCGCGAGCGCAGCTACGGCACGTACGCCCGCCAACTGAGCCTTGGCCGCGGACTCGACCTGAGCAAGATCGAGGCCGACTACGCCGACGGCGTGCTGACGCTGACCATCCCGGTCGCCGAAGAATCGAAGCCCCGCAAGGTGCAGGTTCGTCACAGCAACGGCAGCGCGCAGGTCGCTAGGAGACTGCTGATTTATCTTGGCGGTTTAAGGCGCGCCTCTGTCGTTCCTGGCGCCGGTGTTTAAGACTGGATTTATGCAGGGTCGTGATGATGGTCAGCGTCAGTTGTTGGATGTCGGTGCGTTCGCCGGTCACATGTTGCCGGTTGGGTCGGTGTTCGCGTTCCTGGCCGAGCACCGGCACGAGTTGTTCCCCGATGACGCGTTCGCGGACTTGTTTCCCTCGGGCCGTGGACGCCCGTCGACGCCGGCGGACGTGATCGCTTCGGTGATGGTGTTGCAGACGTTGCACTCGTTGTCGGACCGGGAGACAGCGGAAGCAGTGACGTTTGATTTGCGTTGGAAAGCGGCGTGTGGTTTCGGATTGACGGAAACGTCGTTCCATCCGACGGTGTTGACCTATTGGCGCCGCCGCCTGGCCGCGAGCACACGCCCGCACCGTATTTTCGAGGCGGTGGCTGAGGTCATTGCGCGGTCTGGGGCGCTCTCTGGTCGTAAGCGTCGGGCGTTGGACTCGACGATTCTGGATGATGCCGTTGCCCGCCAGGACACGGTGACGCAGTTGGTTGCGCAGATCCGGCGGGTCGGTCGGGAGATCCCGGGAGCCGATACGATCGTGGCCGGTCTGCCTGGCCATGACTATGCCCAGCCGGGGAAACCCGACATCGCTTGGGATGACAAAGCGGCCAGGGACGACCTTGTCTCCCGACTCGTAACCGACGCGCTGGCATTGCTCGCGGCGATCGACACGACCATGCTGACGGAGCCGCAGCAGGAGACGGTCGCGCTCCTCGCTCTCGTCGCAGGTCAAGACGTTGAACCGGCCGAGGGATCGGACGGCACGGACGGGCGCTGGCGGATCGCCCGGAAGGTCGCACCCGACAGGGTGATCTCGACCGTTGACCCCGACACTCGCCACGCACACAAGAGCCGGGAGAAGAAACAAGACGGCTTCAAAGCCCACATTGCGATCGAGCCCGACACCGGCCTGGTGACCGCGGCCGCGTTGACGAAAGCATCGGGGGCGCAGAACAGTGACGCGGTCCGCGGCGTCGAGCTCGTGGCCGCGGACACCAGCATTGGATCTGACATGGTGGAGGTCCTCGGCGATTCTGCTTATGGCAGTGGTGACCTCCTCGCGCAGGTCACCGCTGCTGGGCATGTTCCGATCATCAAGCCGATGCCGTTGAGCAGAGCCGTCCCGGGCGGGTTCACCATTGATGACTTCACCATCGACGAGGCCAACCGCGCCGTCATTTGCCCGGCGGGAATCACTCGATCGATCACCTCAAAACGCACGGTCACTTTCGGGGCGGCTTGCGCGGGTTGCCCGCTGAGAGCCCAGTGCACGACCGCCGCCCGCGGCCGCAAAATGGTGTTGCATCCACAGCAAGAAATTCAACGTGAACACCGGGCGCGCGCCCTGCATCCTGACTTTCAATCCGTCTATCGACAACACAGGCCCATGGTTGAACGCTCGATCGCGTGGATGACACGCGGGGCCCGCCGGGTTCCTTACCGGGGTGTTGTGAAGAACAACGCCTGGTGGCTGAACCGGGCGGCTGGTATCAACCTCAAACGGCTCCTCACTCTCGGCTTGAGTAGTCAGAACGGGGTCTGGGTTCTTGGATAACACCGCGAAGGGAGGGCTGCTGCCTCCCACCGGCCACGGCCGGGCACGGGTGGCCTGGGCGGACCATCGGGCCGGAACCGAGATCCGATTCCGGCAGTTCAGCAGTCGACAAGACGCCCCGTCGCAGAGCAAAAAATCGCCCTCAGCGACTCGCGGGGACTCCTGAACCCCCAATAATCAGCAGCGTCCTAGGGACGGTGCGCCAACCGAGTAGTTACAACTAGTTTTCTGGGGGCTGGCCCGCTCGAATGAGCAGGCCAGCCCCTTTTTGCTGCCCGCTGGTCTGCCGGCGATGAGTTGACACGCGTCGCCGCGAAGATCGACACGAATGGCCTACCAAGAGGTGGCATCTGCTTCCTAGGTGGCTACTCGTGCCTGGCTTGGCGTGCCCGCGCCTGCACGGTTCGATATGCGCCTTCGGCGCCAGTCACCGAGCACCAATTCTGCCAATCTGGCACCATTCCGCCACCTGCTTCGACAAATAGCTACTGCATCCCCCGAGCCCCGTCCGTAGTGTCGCTCTCAACGCATCCCGCGAACCGCACAAACCTCGCGAAAGGACTCCCATGAGCGACGTAGCAACCACCGTGACCACCGTCGGCCACTGGATCAACGGCGCCGAAGTCGCGCCCGCCGACGCCCGCACCTCGCCCGTCTACGACCCCGCGCTGGGTGTCGAGACCAAGCGCGTCGTGCTCGCCGAGCAGACTGACGCCGACGAAGCGGTTGCCGCGGCACACACCGCCTACCTGCAGTGGCGCGACGTCTCCCTCGCCCGCCGCACCACGATCCTGTTCAAGTTCCGTGAGCTGCTCAACGAGCGCAAGGGCGAGCTCGCCGAGATCATCACCTCCGAACACGGCAAGGTCCTCGACGACGCGCTCGGCGAGATCTCCCGCGCCCAGGAAGTCGTTGAGTACGCGTGTGGCATCACGACCCACCTACGCGGCCACTTCTCCGAGCAGGTCTCGACCGGGTTCGACATCCACTCGATGCAGCAGCCGATCGGTGTCGCGGCGATCATCTCCCCGTTCAATTTCCCCGCGATGGTGCCCGGCTGGTTCTTCCCGATCGCGATCGCGGCCGGTAACGCGGTCGTCGTGAAGCCCTCCGAGAAGGACCCGACCGCCGCGAACTGGTTCGCCGCGCTCTGGCAGGAAGCGGGCCTGCCCGATGGCGTGTTCAACGTCCTCCACGGCGACAAGGTCGCGGTGGATGCGCTCCTCACCCACCCCGACGTCGCCTCGATCTCGTTCGTGGGGTCGACCCCGATCGCGAAGTACGTGTACGAGACCGGCACCGCGCACGGCAAGCGCGTGCAGGCACTCGGCGGCGCGAAGAACCACATGCTCGTCCTCCCCGACGCGGACCTCGACCTCGTCGCGGACTCGGCCATCAACGCGGGCTTCGGCTCTGCCGGTGAGCGCTGCATGGCGATCTCGGTCGTCGTCGCGGTCGAGCCGGTCGCGGATGGGCTGATCGAAAAGGTCGTCGAGCGGATGGGCAAGCTGCGCGTCGGCGACGGCCGTCGCGGCTGCGACATGGGCCCACTCGTGACGAAGCAGCACCGCGACAAGGTCGCCGGCTACATCGACGTCGCGATCGAAGACGGCGCCGACGTGGTCGTGGATGGTCGTGGCATCGAGGTCGACGGCGAGGCCGACGGTTTCTGGCTCGGCCCGACGCTGATCGACCGCGTACCCGTCACCTCGCGCGTCTACACCGAGGAGATCTTCGGCCCAGTACTCGCAGTGGTCCGCGTCGCGTCGTACGAGGAAGGCGTCGAGCTCATCAATAACGGCGCGTTCGGTAACGGCACCGCGATCTTCACGAACGACGGCGGCGCGGCCCGCCGCTTCCAGAACGAGATCGAGGTCGGCATGGTCGGCATCAACGTGCCGATCCCCGTACCGATCGCGAGCTACTCCTTCGGCGGCTGGAAGGACTCGATGTTCGGCGACACCAAGGCACACGGTGCCGAGGGCGTGAAGTTCTTCACCCGCCAGAAGGCGATCACCACCCGCTGGCTCGACCCGAGCCACGGCGGCATCAACCTCGGCTTCCCACAGACCGACTAGGTCACACGATCTTCGAGTAGCGCGAAGCGCGTATCGAGAAGCACCAGGCCTGAATCGAGGCGTCTCCACCCGAGGCGCCTCGATTCGTTGTTTAACGACTGCTCGGCGATCTGCGCGCACAACCGCGCGCCGTAGACTGTTACCTATGGCATCGTCGGGCGCACAGCGATCGGGAACACGCGTGACACGCGTCCTCCGTCACTTGCCCGCCGCCAGCATCGTCGCCGTCGCCATCGTCCTCGGTCTGCTTGCGATGCACGGCCTCAATCTGCACGGCACCGCTTCAGAGCATGCGGCCAGCGGCACGGCGATCGTTGGGGCTGACGCGGCCGAGAGCGGTCACTCGGCGCACTTCGATACGTCGCTGCGCTCCTACTCAGTGGGCGATACATCGAGCGGCGCATCCGCCCTTCCCGTCACGCAGGGCGGGCACCATGACGGCTCGGGCGGCCCGCACCATGCCAGCATCCTGATGACGTGCGCCCTCGTGCTGCTGCTGTTCTTCGTGCTCGCCGCGCCGCGCGGGATGCTCGGGCGAGTCCTGCATCCGTTCCCCGCCCTGTTCTCGGGGACTTCCCCGGCGTCGCGCGTGCTCTCGCGAGCGCCCTCCCTACAAGTTCTCTGCATCAGTCGAACCTGATTTGATTCGCGACCCAAGCCCGCTCCGAGCGGCCGGGTCACGCATCCACTTCGGCGCGCCAGCGCACCCGTCGGCGCGCCTTCAGACTGAACAATTTGGAGAACTCTCATGAAAATTCGTACTTCGGCAATCGCCGCAATCGCCCTCACCGCAGCGCTCAGCCTCACCGGCTGCGCCACTGGCAACGACTCCGCCGCCCCGTCGACGACCGAGACTACAACCGAGACCACGGCCCAGACCGCCGACAGCCAGGCGCTACCCGACGGTGTCAACCAATCCGACGTCATGTTCGCCCAGATGATGATCCCGCACCACGAGCAGGCCATCGAAATGAGCGACATCATCCTCGCCAAGGAGGGAGTCGACCCCGAGGTCATTTCGCTCGCCGAGGCGGTCAAGGCGGCCCAGGGTCCTGAAATCGAGCAGCTGCAGGGCTGGCTGGATGCTTGGGGCGTCGGTTCCGGCGGCCAGGACATGGGTCACATGGGCCACGGCGACGGCATTATGACCGAAGACGACCTCGGCAAGCTCGAGAAGGCCGACGGCGCGGAGGCGTCGAAGCTGTGGCTCGAGCAAATGATCATGCACCACGAGGGCGCCGTTGAGATGGCGGAGCTCGAGGCGGCAGGTGGCAGCGACCCCGCGGCCGTCGAACTCGCGAACTCGATCGTCGAGACGCAGACGGTCGAGATCGATCAGATGCGCGAGCTGCTCGAAGCGATGTAAGTCTCGCGATGACGCGCTCGAGGCCAACCGCGTCTCGAGCAGGGCGGTGCCGAGCAGTTTCGGCACCGCCCACCCTCCAACTTCCACTTTGCCCCCGCCACAATTCTCATAGGAACACACTCATGACTTTCGCCCTCAACCGCCGCAAGCCCCCTGCTCATCCTCGCTGCCGTCGCCGCAACCACCCTCGGCCTGAGCGGATGCGCGGCCTCGACCCCCGCATCCACCCCGGCACACAGCCAGGTTCAGACCCAGGCGAGCGGAGACATGCTCGCCGATCACGGGCTGGCGGGCCTCGACGCGCCCGAGATCATCGAGCAGCTCGACACGCTGCCCATCGCCGAGCGGCCGACCAACCTCATTGCCTCGGTGCAGCCGGGAGCGCTCGTGCTGACGGACGACCAGCAGCGCGAGACCCAGCTCGAGATGCCGGCCAACCAGGTCTATATCTCGGTCGCGCCGTACCAGAACCAGACGCACGACTGCTACTACCACAGCCTCACGACCTGCGTCGGTGAGCTGGGGAACGAGGATGTGCAGGTCACGCTCACGGGTTCGGATGGCGAGGTGCTTATTGACGAGACGCGGCAGACCTATGACAACGGCTTTGTCGGAATGTGGGTGCCGCGGGGTATCGAGGCAGAGCTCACTGTGACGCTTGGCGAATCGACCGGTAGCGCGCCGATCTCGACCGTTAACTCCGATGACCCGACCTGTATCACGACGCTGCAGCTGAGCTGAGGATCCGGTCGCCGAGTAGGCGCGTAGCGCCATATCGAGGCGCGCTCCTTGTGAAAGCGCCTCGATACGGGCTTCGCCCTACTCGGCGATCGTGATGCTGCGGCTTCGCGACCACCCTAATCGCGCATCCAAACCCATCACATTGGTGATTTCTCCACATCCCTGCGTTCGATTTCGGGACACTCTTCTCGCGAAGCGGACAGAAATTGGGTATTTTGGAAACACTGTCGATCGTGGGCCACCAGCGCGCATCTCAGTTACGACCTACAAGGACGTCTTTTCGCTGCCAACAATGCTCGCGAACACGTCCGTCGCACCGACCCCCTCGACAGAGCATCCTCAACCATCGTGGCTTGGGATGCCTGTCCACCTTGAAAGGCACCATGACTCAGGAATCCAACGTTCCCTCGGCCAATGAAAGCCCCGCGCAGATCTCGCTGCCGGAAATCTTCAACTCGCACCTCGGGGGCAAACTTTCTATTCACGTCGATCGCCCGCTCACCACGAAGCGTGACCTGTCGATTGCGTACACCCCTGGCGTTGCCCAGGTCAGCCGCGCAATCGCGCAGGACATCAATGCCGCGGAGGACTACACGTGGTCCTCGCGCCTGGTCGCGGTGATTTCCGACGGTAGCGCCGTGCTTGGCCTCGGCAACATCGGCGCAAAGGCCTCACTCCCCGTGATGGAGGGCAAGAGTGCGCTGTTCAAGAAGTTTGCCGAACTCGACTCGATCCCCATTGTGCTCGACACCTCCGACGTTGATGAAATGTTCGAGGCGATCGTCCGCATCGCTCCCAGCTTCGGCGCGGTCAACCTCGAAGACATCTCGGCGCCCCGCTGCTTCGAGCTCGAGGAGCGCCTCATTGAGGCCCTCGACATGCCAGTCATGCACGACGACCAGCACGGCACCGCCGTCGTCGTACTCGCGGCGCTCAAGAACGCGGTGAAGGTCGTCGGCAAGAACATTGAAGACCTACGCGTCGTTATCACCGGCGCGGGCGCGGCTGGCGTCGCGGTCACCGAAATCCTGCTGGCGTCCGGTATCACGGACATCATCGTCACCGACTCCCGCGGCACCATCCACGAAGGCCGCGAGGCGCTCACTGGCAAGAAGCTCGAGTTCGCCTCCCGCACGAACCCGCGCGGCGTCGCTGGCGGCACGACTGAGGCGCTGCAGGATGCGGATGTGTTCATCGGTGTGTCTTCGGCGAAGATCCCTGACGAGCAGGTCGCCACGATGGCCGAGGGCGCGATCGTGTTCGCGCTGTCGAACCCGGACCCGGAGATCCTCCCCGAGGTCGCCGCCCGGTACGCGGATGTTGTGGCCACCGGCCGCAGCGACTTCCCGAACCAGATCAACAACGTGCTCGCGTTCCCCGGTATCTTCCGCGGTGCGCTCGACGCTGGCGCGAAGAAGATCACGCAGGAGATGAAGCTCGCGGCTGCGGATGCGATTGCCTCGCTCGTGGGCGAAGACCTCGCGTCGAACTACATCATCCCGAGCGCGCTGGACCCGCGCGTGGCGCCGGCCGTCGCGGAAGCGGTGAAGTCGGTCGCGAAGTAGCGTGCCTGGATCATTGAGTCTCCGCGCAGCGGCGCATCGAGATGATCTCCCGCGAATCCGTCCCTCGATGCAGTAACGGCTAGCGCGGAATACAAGCGGTGACGGGCCCGGGGAGGTGGACTCCACAAGCCCGTCACCGCTTGTTCGTCTCCTCAGGCCCGTCACTCGATGTCATCCCAGCGCCGTGAAGTGCATCCAGCGACGGGTTTGCGGAAGGCGCCTTCGTCGATCCGTCACGCGATGCAGCACGTGATTATTCAGCGGTACGTTCGACGGAGATCTTCGATTGGCAAGGGCAGGGCCTCCACACAAATTCAAACAAGCGATCGCACGGATGTAGTAGGCCTGGCTTAACCTCGAACCGTCCCTGAACCCAAGAGACGGGTCGAGAGTTGAACAAGTACGCGCGGTCTCGAGATCGAGACGCCCGGCGCCAGGCTAAGAAAGCCAGGCCGGACAAACCTGCGTCTCGATCGAATGATTGGGATGGTGGCTACCGACCACCCCCACGTGAATCATGCGAATCAAGCGTCTTCGATCAGGGCCATCAACATATCGAGGGAGAGCTTGATGAACGAGAACGAAGGTTCCGCACCGCAATTCGCCGAAGCCAACGACCAGCCCCGGCGACTGGACGACTTCCCCAAAGCGATGATGCGCCACCTCGCGATGGGGAGCTTCGACAAGCTCGTCCGTGACAACAGCGGTCGAGTGCCGACGATCTTTTGCGACGAGCACCTCCGCCTGTCCGAACTCCTCCAACGCGCAGGTCGATCAGACGGCTGCGCAAACGTCTTCGTGCTGCTCGACACTGGGCAAGCTGCGCTCTTCTCCCTTCTCCCGTCTGAATCTGCAATCGACGAGGGAAGCGCAACCGAATACGATGAGCCAATCAGCCAAGATCTTGAGGTCGGGATGCTCCTGAGGTATTCAGAGACCCAGCCGGGAGGAATCAAGTTCTCGGTACGACTTCCGACCTCCAGCGCGAAAGTCGAGTCCAGGGGTCCGATCCTCGCTGGCGCGTAACGTGGGGGTTCGGCATTCGATACTCAGCCCGCGCTAATCCCCAAGCTCCAGCGCGAGCCAGAGCTCGGTGCGGGCGCTAAACGACTCCAGATCCAATCCCGTCACCTCCTGCACCGTCGCGATCCGCGAGCGCAGCGAGTGCCGATGCATCCCGAGGGAACGCGCCGCCGGATCCCACGCGCAGTTGTGCTCGTACCAGGCCCGCAGCGCAGCCATCAGCTCCTCGCCGTCCGGACGCGCGCGCACGGGATCGAGCATCCGGGCCGCCAGCACGCGACCGTCGGATGCATCCAGCCAGGCCACCAGGCCGCGTTCGGCGAGCCGCTCCAAGTCAACGACCTCGCCATCGCGATCGGCCCGACGCAGCGCCCGCCGCGCATCCTCACGCCCCTTCGACACGTCGCGAATACCCACCGCACCTGACACCCCAGCGCGCAGGCCGTCACGCGCCACGAACTCAAGTGGCGGCGCCACGTTCGAGGGAAACAGCACCACGAGCTCGTCGCCGATGCGCGCGAAGGCGACGTCGGTCGAGACCGCCATCAGCTCGAGCTCGTTGAGCACCGGGCCCCAGTCTCGCGCGCCGCGCACCACCGCCACGCGAATGCGCCCCGCCGGCGACCACGTGTCCATGTCCCGCAGCGCTCGAGCCGCGGCGTCCACCGACCCCGCGAGATACAGCTCCATGACGCCGGTTCGCAGCCCACGTCGGGCGTCGTCGAGTGCGCGACTCTGCTCAATGGCGATGGATGCGATCCCGACCACACTCTCGATGAGATCACTGGCGGCGGGGTCGGGCGGCAACGTCGTGCCGATCGCGAGAACGCCGCGGAGCCGGTCGGATTGGCCGATAGTCTGCAGCGTGATCGCGAGGTCAGTTTCGCGCAGCTGGGCCGCGGCACGCCGCCCGCCACGCAACTGTGCCGCGACCGCCGCCTCGACATCCTCGCGCACATCCGCCGGTACCCCGCGCTTCGTGCGCACGGGCACGAGTTGACCGAGCGCGTCGTACAGCGCGACCCAGCATCCGAGCTGCGACTCGAGCTCGCGCAGGGTCGCGGCCAACCCATCCGGCCGCAGCGCAGCCCGACCAACCGCGCGCTGCGCTTCGATCGACCACTGCATCCGGGCCTGCCGATCCTCCGCGATCGCATCCGCGACTCGACGAATCACGCGAATAAAAGGAGTCGAGGACGGCACGAGAATCAGTGGCAGCTCGAACTCGGCACACGCGTCGACGAGTTCCCGAGGCACCGCGCGATGCACGACGTTCACCGCGAACCCGAGCCCCAGGATGCCCGTCTTGCGCAGTCTCTCGGCATAGGTCCGTGCGTCTTCCACGGCGTTCGAGTCCGGTTCGAAAGGAAACTGCCCGCCATCGGTAAGCAGCAGTTGCCCGGGCTCGAGCCACGGCGTCGGGTTCATCAGGTCGGAGGAGTGCGCCCACGAGATCTCGCGATCGAGCTGCTCCGCCGTCGACGGGTCGCCCGGCAGCAGGCGCAGGCCGAGGCCAGGCTCGGCGAGTAAGTTTCGAAGCGTCAGTGCCACGTACTCAGACTAATCGAACCACCCGCGCCAAAGTGGCAATATACGCAACCGGACGCGACAGTTAGGCAGTGGCGAGCACCCGCGTGAGCGAGCATGCTGGAGCAATCAGAACACCGCCAAAGGAGCCGCAATGTCGACCACCGCATCCACCACCGAAGCCACCGCCGGAACCGCAACCCCGAGCAACGCCGAGGTCGTCGAGCACGACACAAGCCACGTCTTCCACTCGTGGTCGGCCCAGGCGAAGCTCGCGCCGGTGGCGATTCGGACGGGGCGGGGCGTGATGGTCGAGGACTACGACGGC
This sequence comes from Gulosibacter molinativorax, assembly GCF_003010915.2. Taxonomy (NCBI): domain Bacteria; kingdom Bacillati; phylum Actinomycetota; class Actinomycetes; order Micrococcales; family Microbacteriaceae; genus Gulosibacter; species Gulosibacter molinativorax. The sequence goes on from NZ_CP028426.1 coordinate 2,446,545, forward strand.
AACGAGTACCTCGACCTCTCGAGCATGCTCGTCAACGTCAACATCGGCCACCAGCACCCGCGCGTCGTCGAGGCGATCCAGCGCCAGGCTGCCGAACTCACAACCGTCGCTCCCGCGCACGCCAACGCGACCCGCGCCCGCGCGGCCGAGCTCATCCTCGACCACGCTCCCGAGGGCTTCAACAAGGTCTTTTTCACGAACGGCGGGGCGGATGCCAACGAGAACGCAATCCGCATGGCGCGCCTGCACACCGGTCGCGACAAGGTGCTCACGACCTACCGCTCCTACCACGGCAACACTGGCGCGGCGATCGTCGCGACCGGCGACTGGCGCCGCGTGCCGAACGAGTACGCGACCGGACACGTCCACTTCTTCGGCCCGTACACCTACCGGTCTGAGTTCTGGGCCGAGAACGAACAGCAGGAAGGCGAGCGCGCGCTGCGCCACCTCGAGCGCGTGATCCAGTCAGAGGGCCCGGAGTCGATCGCGGCGATCCTGCTCGAAACGATCCCCGGCACCGCGGGCATCATGGTGCCGCCGCCGGGCTACCTCGCGGGCGTGCGCGAGCTCGCAGACCGCTACGGCATCATCCTGATCCTGGATGAAGTGATGGCCGGCTTCGGTCGGGCGGGCGAATGGTTCGCCTTCGACGCGTTCAACGTTCGCCCCGACCTCATCACCTTCGCGAAGGGCGTGAACTCGGGCTACGTGCCGCTCGGCGGCGTGATCATTTCGGACGAGATCGCCGCGGCCTTCGATGAGCGCGTCTTCCCCGGCGGCCTCACCTACTCCGGGCACCCGCTCGCGTGCGCATCCGCCGCAGCCTCGATCGAGGCGATGGAGGACGAGGGCATCATCGAGAACGCTCGACGGGTCGGCGAGGAAGTCATCGGGCCGGGGCTGCGCTCGCTCGCGGAGAGGTTCGACGTGATCGGCGAGGTTCGCGGTCGCGGGGTGTTCTGGGCGGTCGAGTTCGTGGCGGATGCGGAGACGCGCGAGCCCGTCTCCGCCGAGTTCATGGGCGCGCTGAAGAAGGCCGTGCTCGAGCGCGGCGCGCTGCCGTTCACGTCCGAGAACCGCCTGCACTTCGTGCCGCCGTGCGTCATCACCGACGACGAGGCCCGTCGCGGCATCTCGATTGTGGCGGATGCGCTGGCCGCGGTGACGGCGTAGCGCTCGTCGCCGCTGTTCTCGCGGCGCCGCTGCAATTTGCGGCACGCAGAGCACCTCAGGAGGCGCCATTTCGATCCTGGTGTCCTCTTCGTGCCGCAGATTGCGGCGACCCCTCAACACCAATCGTTTAGAAACCACAAAGGAGACCCCCGGTGACCTACCGAGTCCAGAATCCTGCAACGGGCGAAGTCCTCGAGACGTTCGAGTACGCATCCGATCAGCAAATCGAGCAGACCCTCGCCGCCGCCGACGCGACATATCGCACATGGCGCGAGCAGAGCATCCAGGACCGCGCCACGGTGATTAGGCGCGTCGCCGAGATCATGCTCGAGCGCAAGGATGAGCTTGCGCGACTCATCTCGGTCGAGATGGGCAAGTCGATCCCGGAGTCGATCGATGAGGTCGAGTTCGCCGCGTCGATCGTCGACTACTACGGGGTATACGGCCCCGGGCTCGTCACCGACTACGAGATTCCGAGCACGATTCCGGGAAAGGCGGTGATCGAGCATCGCCCGCTCGGCGCGCTGCTCGGTGTGATGCCGTGGAATTTCCCGTACTACCAGGTGGCGCGGTTCGCGGCGCCGAACCTACTGCTGGGCAACACGATCATCTTGAAGCACGCGGACATCTGCGCACGCTCGGCGCTGACCATGCAGGAGATCATGGAGGCGGCGGGCGTTCCCGTGGGTGGGTACACGAACGTGTTCGCGTCGCACGATCAGATCGCGCAGATGATCGCCGACCCGCGCGTGCAGGGTGTCTCGCTGACCGGCTCGGAGCGGGCGGGCGCGATCATTGGCGCGCAGGCGGGGGCGCACCTGAAGAAGTGCGTACTCGAGCTCGGGGGGATCGACCCGATGATCGTGCTCGACTCCGCTGATGTCGCTGCGGTTGCAGCCGAGGCCTGGAACTTCCGCACCTACAACGGCGGGCAGGTCTGCAACTCCAACAAGCGGCTCATCGTGATGGACGACGTCTATGACGAGTTCGTCGCGGAACTGAAGCGGCTTGCAGATGGGCTGGTACCGGGCGATCCGGCCGCTCTCGGGGATGGTGAGTTCGTGCCGCTTTCGACTCGGGCAGCCGCCGAGACAGTGGATGCGCAGGTCCGTCGCGCGGTCGAGGCCGGCGGTGTACTGCAGGCCGGTGGCGTGTTGTCGGAGGGCCCCGGGGCCTACTACTCCCCCGCCGTGCTCACGGATGTGCCTCGTGAGTCGGACTCGTACCGGGAAGAGATCTTTGGTCCGGTCGCGACGGTGTACCGGGTCTCGTCCGAGGAGGAAGCTGTTTCGCTGGCCAACGACTGCGCGCTCGGGCTCGGCGGTTCGGTGTTTTCGGCAGACGAGGCGCGGGCAACGCGGGTGGCTGCACAGCTCGAAGTCGGCATGACCCACGTCAACACGATCGCCGCGGAGTCGGCCGAGCTGCCGTTCGGTGGCGTGAAGCGCTCGGGCTTTGGCCGTGAGATGGGACCGATCGGCATCGGCGAATTCGCGAACAAGCGCCTGTTCTTCGTCGCGAAGTAGGGCGCCGATTAGCCCCAGGGGCTCGGTGTCCCGGTCGTCCACCCGCCATCCACGGTGATCTCGGCACCGCTCAAATATGCGCTGTCGTCCGATGCAAGGAATGCGACGGTGCGGGCGATGTCTTCGCTCGCACCAATCCGCCCGAGCGGAACCTTGGAGTACGCATCCGGGACCTCGCCACCCGGCGCACCCATGTCGGTGGCGACGCCACCCGGATGCACCATGTTCACGCGGATCCCCAAAGGCCCGAGTTCGGTGACTGCGGCTTTCGAGAGCCCGAGCAGCGCCGATTTCGTGGATGCGTAGGCCGCGGTGAGGTCGAGCGGCGCAAACGCCGAGATCGAGACGATGTTGATGATCGATCCCCCGCCCTTGAGGTGCGGGATCGACGTCTGCATCCCCAGGAACGCCCCGATCTGGTTGACTTCGATCAACTCGCGGTAGGTCTCGAGCGATGTCTCGGCTATGGTCGCCTGATGAAAAATTCCGGCATTGTTGACGAGCACGTTGACCTCGCCAAACGCATCCACCCCGGCGGCGAACGCCGCCTTCCATTGGCCTGCGTCTCGCACTTCGAGGGCTACGCCGATCGCTCGTTCGCGGCCGATCGCGGCGGCCGCGGCCCGAGCCCGGTCGCCGTCAGTGGCGCCGATCACAACCTTCGCGCCACGATCGGCGAGCAACTTCGCCTCCGCCGCGCCCATGCCGCGAGCGCCGCCGGAGATGAGGGCGACCTTGCCTTCGAGTGTTGGCACTGTTCCAGCCATCTGGTGCTCCCTAACTTCGTATGACTTGAGCTGCATTCGCAAGGCACAGCCGCAACCTTCGGACTTCGTGAGCCACCTCACTGTCAGCGAAACACTTCACCGAGGACTTCCATGACCGTGCGAACACTCTCACGTTCGCCTGCGCCGCGTCGCGCAATCACCGCAATATTTCGTTTCGAGTCGCCAGGCAACGGTGCTACAGGAATCCGGCCCGCTGACAATCCCATCATGAGCGGCGTCGCTAATGTAACACCAAGTCCGCTTTCAGCCATTGCCAGCGAAACCGCAGTGTCGGTCACGATGTGTCGCACAATAGGTTCGATACCCGCAGCTTCACAAGCAAGCCTCGCGGCCCGGCCATATTCGGAATCCGCTGGCGGAAGTATCCACCCTTTTGCGTTGGCGATTTCGGCGATGCTGGCCTCATTCCTCACCGCTTCCAAATCTGGCGTAAGCGCGATCAGAAAAGACTCCGCCTTGACGGTCTGCGCTGTGACGCCGCGCGGAAGTGCGTTGGCCGCGGCGTCGTAGGTGAGCCCCAGTGCTACATCGATTTCTCGCTGCGCGACAGCCTCGGGCATCCGCTCAACATCGACTTCTCGAGCAAGCAACGTGATGTTGGGCGCTACTTCACGTAGCCGCGCCATCGCCGGCCGGATCGCCGCCACAGCGGCCGAGCCAAAGACGCCCAACTCCACCCGCAGGTCAAGCTCGCTCGTTGGCCCACTCACCGCGCGCACTGCGAGACGCTCAGCTTCTAAGAGCAGTCGTGCATGCGTGAGCAGTGTTTGACCAACGTCGCTGAGTTCAAGCGAGCGACCATCACGCACAAAGATATCTACTCCAACTGCGCTCCTGAGCGCGTGCATCTGCTGTGACAACGCACCGGGCGTGTACCCCAGTGCCTGCGATGCCGCACTCATCGAGCCGTGGTCCGCGATCGCGACAAACGTGCGGAGCTGGTCCAATGTCCATTTCATTTAGAAAGCCTAAACGATAACTGCATATTCCATCGCTTGTCCTATTGAAATGAAGATTCCAATATAGACATCAACGCCGCGACGGTGCGGTGACGAAGAGCAAATGGAGTGCCAACATGCGCTACGAATACCTGGACAACTGCGTCCCCCTCGTACCCGAATTACCCGCTCAGCTTCCCGCAAACGCATCCGTTGTTATCTTGGGCGGCGGCATCATGGGCGTATGCACCGCATACGAGCTGGCAAAGGCTGGCGTGCGCGACGTAGTCGTCCTCGAACGAGACGCGCTCGGGTCGGGTTCGTCGGCGAAGCCGCTCGGCGGGGTACGCGCAACGTTTTCCGATCCAGGCAATGTAGTCCTTGGCCGCCGCAGTCTTGAGACGTTCGAACGGATGCAGTACGAGGAAAATGCCGACTTTGGACTTCGTCAGGTCGGCTACCTATTCCTCTGCCGTAGCGATGCTGAGGTGGCTTCGGTTGAAGCCTCCGTGCAGGTGCAAAACTCGCTCGGTTGTAACAGCCGGATGGTGTCTCCCACCGAAGCAGCGGAGATCAACCCGTTCCTGAACTCGGATGCACTGGTCGGCGCCTCGTTCTCGCCCCGTGACGGATATGCGCAGCCCTCGCTGGTAGTCGCAGAGTACGCTCGCCGGGCACGCGAACTGGGCGCACAGATTTTTGAGCACACCGAAGTGATTGGGCTAGGCGCAAGCGACGACGGCGTTGACATTCACACTCAGCGGGGTGAGATTCATGCCGACTCTATCGTGATCGCCGCAGGGGCCTGGTCAACCGCGCTCGGTGCCATGGTTGGCGTAAATCTCCCCATCGAACCAGTCCGACGCCAGATCGGCTTCACGCCACAGCTCGCGGAACCACACCCCACGGTTCCATTCACCCTCGACCTCTCCACCACGATGTACTTTCACAACCACCGCAACGGCATGTTGCTTGGCATCTCAAATGAGGAAGAGCCCGGGTTCCAACGCGAGTTTTCCTACAACTGGGTGGACGAGTTCAACGCTGCTGCCGAAATCATTGCTCCAGACCTTTCGCATCAGCCACTCGAGGCAGGCTGGGCGGGGCTGTACGAAAACACTCCTGACCACAATGCGATGATCGGTCGCGACTCTTCCAGGCCGAACATCCTGTACGCGACAGGTTTTTCTGGCCACGGCTTTCTTCAGGGCCCCGCGGTGGGCGAGCTGATCCGCGATCTCTACCTCGACCGGGAATCGTTCCTCGATCCGATTCCATTCAGCGCCGACCGCTTCGCCGGAACCCAAGCGCGCCTGGCCGAGCTCCACATCATCTGATTCCTAATCCATACGACACGACCCGGAGGAACGATTATGTCCGCACAAGAATCGTCGGTCGCCAACGCAGTAGCGACCGTCTCTCTCGCCCAGCTTCGTGCTGAGTTCGCAATCCGCCTCGCCAAGCTTTATGGCGCGGAAGTCCCCGCCTACAACACATTGGTTGATGTCTCGAAAGATGTGAACGAAGACTTCATTAGCCGGCATGGCGCCGACGCTGAACGACTCGGCAGCATCGACCGTGTAACTGCTGAGCGCCACGGCGCGATCCGTGTTGGCTCTGCAACTGAGCTCTCGCAGGTCGCGCGAGTTTTCGGCGGCTTCGGCATGTACCCCGTGGGCTTCTACGACCTGCGCGACGCATCCAAGAGCTCTGTTCCAGTAGTATCCACCGCGTTCCGCCCCACCGATCGCGACGAACTTGCCAAGAATCCCTTCCGCGTGTTCACTTCAATGCTCGCTCACGACGACCGTCGTTTCTTCGATGCCGAAACCGAAAAGCGGCTCGAGGAGTTCGTTGGCGCACGTGAGCTATTCGGTGAGGAGCTACTTGCGCTTGCCGACAAGTCGGCGGCCCAGGGCGGACTTTCCGAATCGGATGCGGAACGGTACCTCGATCTTGCTACCGCCTCATTCGAGCTCTCCGAGGAACCGATCGACCACGACTGGTACTACCACCTCGAGGCGATCTCTTCGGTGGCGTCCGATATCGGTGGAGTCCCCGCAACGCACATTAATCACCTCACTCCTCGAGTCCTGGACATCGATGACCTCTACCGGCGCATGAGCGAGCGGGGAATCGAGATGATCGATGAGATCCAGGGACCGCCGGATTGGGAGGGTCCGGATGTGCTGCTCCGTCAGACCTCATTCCGAGCACTCGATGAGAAACGCCTGTTCCGACACGCAGATGGCGAAGTGCGCGAAGGTCAGCTTCGTGTCCGGTTCGGCGAGGTCGAACAGCGCGGAATCGCTCTCACGACGAAAGGCCGGGACCTCTACGACCGACTGGTCGCCGAAGTTGATCGGCGACGCCGCGAGGAGCAGCCCGAATGGACGCGCGTTGAGGTCGCACTGGATGTGTGGCGAGAATCGCTGCCGGACAACGAGACCGAGCTCGCACTCCAAGACCTCGGGTTCTTCACTTTCCACCGTGGCGATCAGGCCGCGCCCGAAGCTGGAGAGTACACCCTGCGGGAACTGGTGGAGAGCGGCGCCGTCGCAATCGAACCAATCGTCTACGAGGACTTTCTTCCCCGTTCGGCGGCTGGCATCTTCCAGTCCAACCTGACCGGCGAAGGATCCCGTGACGACGAGCAACTCGGCACCCCGTATGACATCGAGAGGCTGTCTGAAGTAATCGGGGTTCAAATTGCCGATCCGACAGCCCTGTACGCCGCCCAGCGTCAGGCGTCGATCGATGAGCTTGAACAAGCCCTCAACATCCGAATCATCACTAACGAACAGTCTTAAGAAAGGTCAACAATGACTATCGACACCGCAACATTCCCTTCCACCGAATCGATCCGGGCTCAAGTCGCCAACGCGTTCGAAAAGATCGGAGTGGACACCGCCCGCTACGCCGGATCGCGCCCGGTCATCAGTCCCGTCAACGGCGCCGAGGTCGGTTCGACGACCAAGCACGACGAAAACGATGTGCGGGCCGCGATTGACGCCGCCCAGAGCGCCTTCCTTAACTGGCGTGAGGTCCCCGCGCCCGTCCGCGGCGCCCTCGTCAAGCGCTGGGGCGAACTCCTGGTCGAGCACAAGCAGGATCTCGCATCCATCATTACTGTCGAGACCGGCAAAATCTCCTCGGAGGCTGCTGGCGAGGTTCAGGAGATGATCGACATTGTCGACCTCGCAGTAGGCCAGTCGCGCCAGCTCTTCGGCAAGACCATGCCGTCGGAGCGTCCCGGTCACCGTCTCGCAGAAACGTGGCACCCACTCGGTGTAGTCGCCGTTATTACCGCGTTCAACTTCCCCGTTGCAGTATTCGCTTGGAACACGGCGTTGGCGCTGGTTGCCGGCGACACCGTGATCTGGAAGCCAGCGGAGGCCGGCCGACTCGCTTCGATCGCCGTATCGCGACTGCTCGAGCGAGCTGCCGAGGATGTTGGTGCCCCCGAAGGCCTCCACCACCTCGTACTTACTGACCGTCACGGTGCGAACCCGCTCATCGAGGACGATCGAGTGCGGCTCGTCTCAGCAACCGGTTCGGTTCGTATGGGCCGCGAAATCGCCCCCACGATTGCTGCACGATTCGGCCGCGCTCTCCTCGAGCTGGGCGGAAACAACGGCGCTATCGTGGCCCCTTCCGCCGACATTGACCTCGCACTTCGCGGCATCGTGTTCTCGGCGGCTGGCACCGCAGGTCAGCGCTGCACCACCCTGCGACGACTCATCGTCCACAAGTCGATCGCTGGGGATCTCGTCGATCGAATCGCTCGTGCATACGCAACGCTCCAGATTGGCGCGCCCACCGAAGACGGGATCCTCATCGGACCCCTGATCAACAAGTCGAGCTTTGAGGCGCAGCAGCAGGCACTGCAGGATGCAGTCGCCCAGGGCGGAACTGTTGTCTGTGGTGGGGAGCGAGTGCTTGAGTCAGAGGCACCGGACGCGTTCTATGTACAGCCCGCCGTTGTGCGCATGCCCGCACAGACCGAGGTCGTGTACGAGGAAACCTTTGCGCCGATTCTCTACGTCGTTGAATACGAGACCCTCGAGGAGGCGATCGCGTTCAACAACGAGGTGCCGCAAGGCCTTTCCTCTGCGATCTTCACCCAGGACCAGGCTGAGGCCGAGCGCTTCCTTTCGGCTAGCGGCTCCGATTGCGGCATCGCTAACGTGAACATTGGTACTTCCGGTGCCGAAATCGGCGGCGCATTCGGCGGTGAGAAGGAAACCGGCGGCGGTCGTGAATCTGGGGCTGACTCGTGGCGCGTATACATGCGACAGGCAACCAACACCATCAACTACTCCGGTGAGCTCCCACTCGCTCAGGGTGTGAAGTTCATCTAGTCCACAACACCGATGCAACATTTACGGGATTGAAGTGATGTCGCGGCGGGCTTTTGCTCGCCGCGACATCACTTGTTTCCGGCTCAAGAACAATTCACGCAATGGCGCGCGAAGGAATGAGGAATCATGTACGAATCGGTTGAGCAGCCTTTGCAGGTCGGACCGCTCACGCTAAAAAGGCGGGTTTACCTCCCCGCTCACCAACCGGGACTCGCAGTCGACGGAAAACCAGGTGAGGCATATATCGCTTATCACCAGGAACGCGCCCGATCCGGTGTCGCGATGCAAATCACTGGCGCCACACCAGTAGCACCGTCCGCCGAATGGGCCGACATTTGCTTGTGGAACGTCGACGAGTCGATTGTCCCCGGATACCAGGCCCTAGCGGCGGCAGTGCACAGCGAGGGCGGGCACATTCTTGCGCAGCTCGCCCACCCCGGCCCCACCGAGGAAGAGGGGCGCGAGGTCATCGGGCCGTCCACGGATTTCTCCGAAGTCTCCCAGCAGGTAGTTGTCCCGGCGAGCGGAGCTCAAATCGATCGAATCGTTGAACAGTACGTGTCGGCTACTGAGCGGTGCGTCCGCGGAAACCTAGATGGGGTTGAGATCAGCATGGCGCATGGCCTCCTCCTCGCAGCTTTCCTCTCGCCACTCCACAATCACCGAGAAGACGAGTATGGCGGCGATCTCAAAGGTCTCACGCGATTTCCACGACGGCTACTCGAAGAGGTGCGCCGAGTGCTTCCCGGCGACCGGGCCCTCGGCTTGCGGCTCGGGGTCGATGACCTTGTCGAAGGTGGAATGACGCCTGAATTCGCTGCCGATGTAGCTCACGAGCTCGAAGACCTCGTCGACTACGTCAGCATCATGGTTGGCAACAATAATCGGCGGGAGGCCCGGGTTAGGCATTGGGGACCCACGCCGCTAGCCGAAGGTGCATTCCGCGGTCTAGGTCCATTGATTAAGGCGAAGGTGTCCAAGCCTGTCGCGCTCGTTGGCCGAGTGCGAACGCTCGCGCTGGCGAATGAAATCCTGGATTCGGGTGAAGCCGATCTCGTCGGGATGGTTCGGGCACACATTGCCGATCCTCTATTGATTCCACTTTCGCTGCAGTCCCGGGAAGAGGAGGTTCGACCATGTGTCGGCGCCAACGTGTGCGTCGATACCCTGCTGTCCGCCAAACCGCTCACCTGCATGGTCAACGCGGATACGGGCAGTGTGCGTCAGCTTCACGACATCCCCAACCTCGATGGCAGAACTGCCCTAGTCGTTGGCGGGGGCGTTGCCGGGCTTGAGTCCGCTCGAAGGCTCGCTCTTCGAGGCGCCACGGTGTCGCTAGTGGAGAGTTCAAACGCGCTCGGTGGTCGGCTAATGAGTTGGACGGGTTCGACGAGTAGGCGCGAGTTTCGCGAGATCGTTAGTTGGCAGGAACGCTCTCTCCGCAGGCTCCGAGCAAACGTTCGTCTGGGAACGCCAGCGAACCTTGAACTCATTGAGTCACTTCGGCCCGAGATTCTCGTCGTGGCGACAGGTGCAAAATACCCACGATCAGAAGTTCCGGGGGACGGAACTGTTTCGCAAGTTGGCCTCGAGGAATTTGACCCTGCCACTTATGTAGGCCAGCGCGTGCTCATTCATGACCGAATGGGTCGGCTTTCCGCAGTGTGGCTGGCCGAGACTCTTGCGGAACGGGGTGCCCTCCCAATTTTGGCGACGAGCAGGCTGTATGTCGGCGAGGGCGAAGGCGTCAGCACACTTTATCCCGCGCTGCGCAGGCTGTCGGAGCTGTCAGTCGAAGTTCATCCCCAAGTCGAGGTCCAGTCCATCTCGAAGGGAAACGTGAACCTGCGCAATGCCTTCGGCAAAGACGAAATCTCAATCGCATGTGATGCGCTCTTAAATATCGGCTATCCGGAGCCATATGCGCCGGTGGAGTCGGATTCATATTCAAGCGGTCAGACACTGTACGTGGGTGACGTAGCCCGCCCACGCGACGTCACTGCGTCCTTCAGCGATGCGCGAGACCTATTGGATGCGCTGGTGTAGCGCAAGCAAGACGAATGCGGTGGTGTGCGAGGTTTCCCGCACGCCACCGCATAGTCATCGATCCGGTTAGGGACGAATTCTCCCGCCTACCGAGTACCGATTTGGATCTAAGTATTCACTACCGGCAGGCAGACCGCCGTCGAAAAGCTGACAAACCCGTTCGCCCGTTTCCGGTGCCAACGCGACACCAAGCATCGCGTGACCGGTCGCCACCATCACCCTGTCATTCGCCCAACCGATCATGGGCAGTCCGTCGGGCGTGCAGGGCCGCAACCCTGCCCACGTCGACACCCGGGACGCATTCGCAAATTGGGGGAAAGCGCGTTTCGCACTACGTTCCATCGACTCAACTCGTTTCAAATCGATTCGCTCGTCGAGCCCCGCAAACTGCATCATCCCAACGACACGCGTCCGCCCCGGGAGCGGTGAGACCGCGAGTCGCTGCTCCTGCAACATGGTCGGTCGCTGCAGAATCTGCTCGCCCTGAGCCATGAATTCGAACGAGAATCCTTTGCCGCCTTGTAGGGAATGAAGGGGCTTCCGGGCGACCGTGGGCGCATAGGCCCCCATAGCTATGACGACATAGTCGCCCACGATCGATCCCGCTGTAGTCAGAACCCGAACGCCGGTTCCACGCCGCTCGATACGGATCACCGATGTGCCGAACTGGGTCGTTGCACCGTGCCGCACAGCATCCTCACCGACGGCCGGGGTGAACCGCTCAGGGTCACAATGGGCATCATTTGGAAACAGAACTCCACCGATGACGTCTGCCTCGAGCGCCGGTTCCAGGACTCGAATTTCTTCCCTGCTCACTGGAACTGCCTGGACGCCATCGGCGCTCTGGCTGGCCGCGACTTCGACTGCATCGTCGAATCGCGCCTGATTCTCATAGACATCAAGTAGCCCTTGCTGAGCAAACCCCGTATCCATACCCTCGGCAGAGAGCCCTCGATGAAGCTCCAGTGACCGCCGCAGCATGAGTCGATTGAGCGAATATGCCCGCTCAATCGCGTCAGGCCCGGTGGTGAGTAACCGCGCAAAGAACGGTGCCAGCGATGCGGAAGGCCGCATCGCAAGCGGGCTGTCGCGCTTAGCGAGCCAACGCAACGCCTGGCCCATCTCCCGACGGGTTGCCCACGGGCCAGCATGCGACCCACAAATGTAGCCGGCATTCCCCAAAGAAGCAGCCCTGCCCCAACCACCGAGTTTGTCGATAACAGTGACTTCTCGCCCGCTGATGGCAAGCTCCCTCGCTACGGACGCACCGATAGCCCCGGCTCCAATGACAATTACCTTTGCACCCGAACTCGCACTACGCACGCGTCATTCCTTTTCACTAAGACAGCTCCGATTCGATCTACGTCAAAATGGACAGGGCCTACCGGTGGCTGAGAACACTCAGCCCTCCAGTAGGCCCCACCTGACAATGCCTAGATCAGGCGCGGGTCACCCGTATCTGCAGCGGATGCGTCGAGACCGTTATCGATCAAGATCTGCTCGAGTCGACCATCTGCACGGATCTCATCGAGGAACGTGTTCAAGGCGGTCAGGATCTCTTCGTTGCTCTTCGGAACCGGGAACGAGATCTGCGCGGCCTCCATGCTGGCCTGAACTCGCTCATCCTGATCCGAAACAACCACCGTGAACTTGTCGTCGGCGTTGTTATAAACCCCCGAACCGTAGCTGTCGATGCCGACGTCAATTCGGCCAGCTTCAAGGTCCTGGTACATGTTCAACGTCGATGGGTAGACACGAAGATTGTCCCCGAGCATGGTCCGAAGATCTTCAACGAAAAGATAGCCGTCAACTGTTCCTACGACATGACCTTCGAGCTCCCCAACCGTCGTAATTCCGGTAGACGAGATGATCCCCATCTGATCCGTATACACAGGCTCGGTGTAGTTGATGATTTCAGCGCGAGCCTCAGTACGGTACCAAGCCGAAGCAGCGACATCCGCCCGACCGGCCTCGACCGTTGGAATCACCGATGCCGTGGCCATCGACGACGGTGTCACCGTGAGGCAGTTTTCTTCGGCGAAGAGCGTGAGGATGTCGCCGTCCACGCCCGTGGCTTCGGTGCCCGATGACTGAGCAAATGGAGGGAGGTCATACATCGCGATGGTCAACGTACCGTCGGTCACTGTCGAGAACTCGTTCGCAGGCTCACAGCCCGCCTCGGCTCCACTTCCGCCGCCCGATCCTGACGAACATGCAGACATTGAAAATGTCAGCAGCGACCCAAGTGCAATAGCGATAATGCTCTTCTTATTCATGATTCTCCTTTGAATTGAATATCGTGTTTATTTTTTGACGATTGTGATCCGGAGCAATCGAGCTCACAGGTGACGCGATAGTCGACGTTCCGTCCACGACGTGATGGCGCTCATTGGAATGGTGATGAGCAGGTAGAAGACACCCGCGAGGATCAAGACGCTCAGGTACTGGAAAGTGCTAGAACCGATCGAATAGGCACGGCTCAGTAGTTCAGGCAACGAAATGGTGTAAGCGAGCGCACTTGCCTGGAAGATCAGGACGGCGAATCCGATTAGAGCAGGGATCGCCACGCGGAACCCCTGAGGGATAACGACATCCCAGAGCGTGTTCCAGGGAGTCATGCCCATCGCCGCAGCCGCCTCTTTTTGACCAGCAGGTACCGCCTGGAGCCCACCGCGGATAATTTCCGAGGTGTAGGCGGCGGTGGTTAATGCAAGCGCAATGGCTGCGGCCACGAACGAGCCAAGTGTCAACGAGGGCACGACAGACGGAACCCCAAAATAGATGATCTGCAGCACCACAAGTGCTGGTGTGCCACGCCCGAGTTCTACCAGGCCGATAATGATCCAGCGGACAACTTTGTTGGGGTGGCTCGCCAGGACGGCAAATAGCAACCCGCCTGGGATACCGAGGAGTAGGGCAAGGCCCGTCACTTGAAGGCTGACGAGTAGTCCAGGCCAAAGCTGTGGGGCGAATGAAGCCCACTGTTCAATCAAATTCACTTGGCACCTCGCGTCTGCAGGACAGCATCGAGCTTTCGCGTCGCCCACGCTGTCGGGATGGTGAGTGCGACATATACCGCGGCCGCGATCAGGAACGGCCCAAGCGCATCAATATTCTGGCGAGATTGTTCGTTCGCGTAGAACACGATGTCATTCACGCCAATCACGTATGCAATCGATGAGTCCTTGATGAGGCCAATCGCGTAAGTCGCTGCGGCTGGCACAGACTGGCGGACAACCTGCGGGCCGATGATGTCCCGCATTGTCCAGCTGGGGCCGATGCCAAGAGCACGACTGGCTTCCCATTGACCGGAGTCAACCGCTCTGAATCCACCTCGGTAAATCTCGGCCATATATGCGGCCGAGTAAATACCCATCCCGATCACTGCTGCGGTAAACGGACTAAGCCCCGTGATGTTTCGACCAACACCGAAAAAGATGATGAACAGCCAAACAACCGGTGGAATTCCACGCAGGATCTCGATGACGGCGATTGATAGCCACGAGAGCGGGAAGAAGCTGCTACGTCGGGCGAGCGCGAGTGGAACACCCAATACAACGCCGATGACGAAAGCAAAAATCGTGATCCCAAGCGTGGCGGGGACACCTTGCAAAATTGCGAGAAAAGTCTCCATGCCTATCGTTCCAATACAGCCCGGAGAAATTGGCGGGTGCGCTGCTCTTTGGGAGCGGTAAAGATTTCCTCGGGGTGGCCCTCTTCGAGGATGGCACCGTTCGCCATCACAACGAGATGATCCGACACGTCACGAGCGAATTGCATCTCATGCGTCACAACGACCATCGTCATGCCTGTTTCCGCCAGTTCACGCATGACCGCGAGAACTTCGAGGCCCAACTCTGGGTCGAGGGCCGATGTCGGCTCGTCGAAGAGCATGATCTTCGGATCCAATGCCAGCGCGCGAGCGATTGCAATGCGCTGCTGTTGGCCGCCAGAGCAACGGGCGGGATACTGGTCAGCCTTATCTGCAAGACCGACTCGCTCGAGAAGCTTCATTGCACGCTCATTGGCTTCTGCCTTGCTTCGATTCAACGAACGTCGCTGTGGCAACGCCACGTTCTGTAGCACGGTGAGGTGCGGAAAGAGATTGAAGTGCTGGAAGCACATGCCGACATTACGACGGAGCTTTCGCAGCTGTTCGGCGGTAATCTTCGTACTCGCATCAACCACGACGCCCTCGACATCAATGGTTCCCGAGTCCGGGCGTTCCAGGAGGTTGATGCATCGCAATAGCGAGCTCTTGCCGGCCCCGGAAGGACCAATCATTGCGGTTACGGTCCCCTCATCGACCTTCAGCGAGACATCCTTCAGGACGTGGTGATCGCCAAACGACTTATTCACCTTTTGAAGATCGATTGCGATCTGCTCTGTAGTGGGAGCCATATACGAGTCCTTTGATGGTGAGGAAATGTACTGCGTCAACACCGGGATGCGGATCGACAAGGGCCGATGGGGACTACCGCGAGCGACTTCCTTGTCGTAGTGCGTGGCCCGATGTTTGCGTTTCATTCGATTGTTGCGGGAAGCAGTAGCGTTCGTCTTGCTCTGAGACTGATGCTTCGTTTCGGTAGCAAAAGCAGAGCTTGCCCTTGACTTGGGGGTAACGTTTTAATGCGAAGTAAGCAACGCTTAGCTAACTTGAGACGTGGAATGGAGCACGACGTGGTGAACCCAACCCACCTGGAGACCCTCATCGCGGTGCTCCGTACCGGATCGTTCGCTGGCGCCGCCAGGCAGCTCGGCTATACGGGCTCAGCGGTGTCGCAGCAAATCGCCGCATTCGAACGCGATACAAACTTGACCTTGTTCGAACGCGACGCGCGAGGCATCCGCGCGACGGCCGCCGCAGAGGCCCTCGGCAGCCACGCGAATGAAGTGTTCAGCGCGCTGTCCGTCTTCGACGACGAAATTCGAAAGCTCAGCGAAGGCGCCGCGGGCAGTGTTCGCTTCGGGAGTTTCCCGAGTGCCAGCCAACAGCTCTTACCCGCGGCCGTTACCGAGTTCATCCGAAAAAGACCCGACGTTGATCTGCACCTTGAAGAGGGCGAACCGGACAACCTGGCACCGCTCATTATCTCGCGCGAACTTGATCTGGCGCTGGCCTACACGTACGACCTCGCGCCATCGAAGTGGCCCGTCAACGCGAAAGTCATTCCGCTGTTCTCCGAGGATCTCATCGCGTTCGTTCCGCCAGGTCACGAGCTTTCCGGGTCAACGGCTCGCATTTCGCAGCTAGCGGGCGAGCGATGGATCAACACACAAAGCACGTCACGCGGGGCAATCGCGTTCGAGCGAATGTGCGCGAACGCTGGGTTCTCACCGGACATTCGGTACCGCAGCAACAACTACAACGTGGTCGCGAGCTTCGTTCGCTCCGGTCTCGGCGTCGCGCTCATTCCCGCCCTCGCCGCTGCGACGCTCGAAGACGGTGACACCGACACCGCGTCACTTAGCGATGTCACCGTCCAACGACACGTTGTCCTTCTGAAATCAGCCGCAAACGAAAGCCCGGCGCTGGAATTCCTCATCGCCGCAATCGAGCGAGCATCCCAACGCCTTGCCAGCCGAACGCTCGGAATTAAGCTTGACTCGCGGCTAAGCCGAAAACGGGCGAACTAATCGTTACTCCGCGAATCAATTGAGTCCAAGAGCGCTTCCGCAGCTGACGCATCCTGAATCCCCACCCCGACGCTGACAAAGACTGCGATGTCTTTCTTGGCGCTCCTCGACGGGGACTTACCAATGACGACAGACCCCAGTTCAAGAAGATCAGACTCGTCAAGTCCGTCTTCGGCGAGAGCCGCCCGCACGGAGCCCGAATGCTCCACGGATGTCTCACGGTGGTCGACGACGACAATGTCCGCCCGACCGAGGAGTGAACTGGGCAATTCGAATCTATCTGGAGCAAAGGCCCCGACGCTCACTACGGTTGCACCGGGACGCACCCATGCTGTCTCGATGACCGGCTCAAAGCTCGTAGTGCAAGTCGCCACAACGTTTGCGGCGGCGGCGCTTTCAACGTTAACCACCCGGACCGGCACATCTACGAGGTCCTTGAGCTCACTCGCGAGATCCTTGGCCCGCTGCAGCGTCCTGCTCGTAATCCGGATCTCTTCGAAATCACGCACCCGGGAAATCGCCACCGCATGTGCTTTCGCCTGCACGCCAGCGCCGATGATTCCGAGGGATTTCACATCCGCATTCGCCAGTTCCTGAACCGCGAGGGCAGACGCAGCCGCCGTGCGGATCGTGGTGAGCTCTGTTGCCTCGAGAGTCGCCCGTGGGAGTCCAGTTTCGGCATATAGAACGTGCACCGACGCGGAAATGGTGGGCATACCGTTCTTCGCGTTGTCGGGGTTCACGCTTCCAAATTTGGTAACCGCCCCTGCACTCTGATTGGTCCGTGCTGCATACGAGAACGCTACCGAGTCATTGGCGCCCTCAACAAGCACCCGCGGGGCGAGGATTGCGGCCCCCTCCCCGAGTGCTTGAAAGGCCGCACGCTGGGATGCCAGGGCAACTTCCGGAGTAAAGAGTTGGGATACTTCTTCGTCGCTGATATAGAGCGGTCGAGTCATGATTCTTGAATCCTTTCGATTCGGACGACGACAAGTCAGCCGCCGACTGTCGCAACGCTGCGAAGTTCGGTCTCCAGATCATCCCGCAACTATTAAGCAATCTGCACCTGCAATGACCGGCTGACAATTTGCGCGAGCATAAGAAATGCTTGCGCTGCGACCACAAGGTGAAGTCCTACCGAACTCCAATCCCGTTCGTTATGACCCAAGGTTGTTATCACGTGATCTTGATCTCAACGAAGAGGAGCAGGAATGCAAACGGATCTACTGCAGCTTGCCGACGAATGGGGGCCAGAAAAGGTTCTGGTCGTTAGCGACACCCGCACTGGAATGCGGGGTGTCCTCGTCATCGACAACACGGCTCGCGGTATAGGCAAGGGCGGCACTCGAATGAGCCCGACGGTTACAGTTGCCGAGATCGCTCGACTTGCGCGCACCATGACTTGGAAGTGGGCAGCGGTTGACCTCTTTCATGGCGGTGCCAAGGCGGGAATTCTCGGCGACCCCAATTCACCACACAAGGAGGCCATCCTCCGGGCCTTCGCGCGCGCCCTTCGAAATGAAGTGCCGGAAGAGTATCTCTTCGGTCTCGACATGGGTTTGAACGAACGTGACGCTGCCGTGCTCGCCGATGAGCTTGGTTCCCTCGGCGCATCGACGGGTCTCCCCCGTGCTTTGGGTGGGCTTCCTTACGATCAACTTGGTGTCACGGGATTCGGCGTAGCGGAAGCAGCAGACGCAGCAGCTGAACACATTGGCCTCAAAATCGCAGGCAAACGAGTGGCGATCCAAGGTTTTGGAGCCGTTGGCACGGCGGCCGCAACTCGATTCCTCGAGCTTGGTGCATCCGTCGTCGCCGTGGCGACCGCCGGTGGCACCGTGTCTGACCCAAACGGCCTTGATATTTCACGGCTGCAGAGTCTGCGCGAGCACTTTGGTGACGACTGCGTTCGTGAGTACCCTGCCGGAGACCTCTCAACAGATGTCCTCAGCGTCGACGCCGATATTCTCGTGCCCGCCGCGCGAGAAGATACGATCTCGGACAAGGTAGCGACCGAGACGAGCGTCAGCCTCATCGTCGAGGGGGCGAATCTTCCCACTTCCCCGTCTTCGAGGTCGATCCTCAAACAGCGTGGCATCACAGTTGTGCCAGACTTCATTGCCAACGCAGGTGGCATCGTCGCCGCCGCCCACTCCACCGATTCACGGAACTCACCGTTTGTCGTGAACGAAGAGAATGTCTTCACGATGATCTCCGAAAAACTCCGTGCCAACACGACCCAGGTGCTTCAAGCGAGCCAAGAAGAGGAGACCACGAGTCACGAAGCCGCGTTCGCATTGGCCGCAGATCGCGTTCGTGAAGCCATGGCGCTGCGTCGCCGGCTGCCCTTCGATTAGCCCGGCACCGCATCCACACCGAGCCAGCCGACTTCCGCGTGAACCCTGCCGATAAGTCACACTGCGAAACGAGATACGAATGACTCCTCCACCAAAGCGATCCGGTGGCCAACTCGTGGTCGGTGCTTTACAGGCCCAAGGGATCCGCCGCATTAGTTGCGTACCCGGAGAGAGTTTCCTTCCCATTCTCGACGCGCTCATTGACAGTGAAATTGCGCTTGATGTCGCCAGACACGAAGCCGGTGCGGGGAACATGGCGGTCGCCAACGCAAGGTTGTCGGGTCACGCCGGTGTCGTCATGGTCAGCCGTGGTCCGGGCGCGATGCATGCCGCGATCGCGGTTCACACCGCCGAGCAGGATGCGATTCCGCTCGTCGTGCTGATTGGTCAGGTCGCGCTCCGCGATCGCGGCCGGGGCGGATTCCAGGAAATGAACTACGCCCAGGTATTTGGTTCAGTGGCGAAGTGGGTGGCTTCGCTCGACATCGTGGAACGGATTCCGGAAACGATCGCGCGGGCTATTCGCGTCGCGGAAAGTGGACGGCCCGGGCCGGTTGTAATCGAGATGCCGGAGGACGTACTCGACGCCGCGGCGTCAGCCCCGGATGTGACCCGCAGAATCCCTATGCGTGCCGCCCCCGCAGCAGAGGATATAGACGCGTTTCACGAAATCCTCGCGACCGCCGAGCAACCTGTGCTGATCCTTGGCCGGGGTATTTGGTCGCAAGCGACCGCGGATGCGGCCGCCCAGTTTGCGCAGAAGAACCAAATACCGGTTGTCGCCGGTTTCCGCTGTCAGGATTTCATCGACAACGACTCACCCTTCTACGTCGGCCATGTGGGACTCAGCACTGACATTCGGCTCATAGGCAGGCTCGAGGAAGCCGACGTTGTCGTTTCGGTGGGTGGTCATTTCGGCGATGCCGAAACCAAGGGGTATGAGATTCTTCGACCTCGCGGCGATCGCACTGTGGTTCATGTGTCGGTCGAAGAGCTGGATGTCGATCGCTACCTCCCGGCAAACCTGGTCATCCAGGCGACGCCTTTGGAGTTCTTCCAAATTATGAACGCGGGCGACTCAACTGCTCCTGAGCGACACTCGTGGGTTGAATTACTTAGGAATGAAGAGCTCGAGCGCTCGAGCGCACCAGCGGATACTGACCGGCTCACACAGATCATGACGTGGCTACGAGACAGCATTTCGCCGGACACGATCATCGCCAACGGCGCGGGCAATTACGCCATTTGGGTCCACCAGTACCTTAGGTATCGTCGGTTTGGCACTCAGCTTGCTCCCGCCAGCGGCGCAATGGGGTTCGGGCTACCGGCCGGGATCGCCGCTGGATTGGAGAGGCCGGAGCAACCGGTGATCGCATTCGCTGGTGACGGCTGCCTCACGATGTCACTATCCGAGCTGGCGACGCTTGCCGAGACTCGCGTAAATGTCACCGTCGTAGTCATCAACAACGGGATCTACGGAACGATTCACATGCATCAAAGGGCGCGGTTTCCCGGACGCGCAATCGGCACCTCCATAGAAGGTCCCGATTTTGTGGCGCTCGCGAATTCCTTCGGCATCCATGCCAATCGCGTCACGTCCCTCGAAGCGTTCCAGGATGCATTCTCAGCGGCGCGGGAGATGTCAGGGCCAGCGCTGATCGAGGTGGTTACCGATCCCACGGAGCTGAAACCCCGCGGCAAATAACCCTTGCTAGTGCCCCCGCCCAGCCACGGCATCCGCAACCTTCGCCAACCCCGATGTCGTCGGCAGCCCGCGATACTCGGCCCGATCTGCCGCGCCATACGCACCGTAGATCACGCGCGTCGCGAACCACCGCAGGGGCTCCGGCTCCCACTTGCGTACGCGATGTCCGACCCACGGCAGCGAGGCGAGCTCAGTCTCCTCGCCCAGAATGAGATCGCGCAGCGTCCGCCCTGCGAGATTCGTCGTCGACACCCCGGTGCCGACGTAGCCGCCCGCGTGCGCAAGCCCGGTCGCAGCGTCGTAACCCACGCTCGCGGCCCAGTCGCGTGGCACCCCGAGTGTTCCGGACCATAGATGATCGATATCGATCCCGTGTAAAACCGGAAAGAACCGCACCAACAGATCCTGCAGCGCGCCAGCAGTAACAGGCTGCGTGAATCCGTCAATGTCCGTCCGCGAATTCCAGCGGTAGGGGACGCCCCGACCACCAAACGCGATGCGATCATCCGCCGTGCGCTGCGCATACATATAGACGTGTGCCATGTCGGCCAGCGTGTCGCGACCCTCCCAGCCGATCACGTCCCACTGCGCATCCGAAAGCGGCTCGGTCACGATCATCGACGAATTCATCGGCAGCCACTCGCGATGCAGGCCTTTCAGCCCCGAAGTGAAGCCCTCGGTCGCGCGCACCACGGTGCCGGCGCGAACGGTACCGCGATCGGTGATCGCCTCGTGCGGCCGAATCTCCGTCGCTCGCGTGTTCTCATAGATCTCGACGCCGAGTTCGTCGACCACGCGCGCGAGCCCCGCAGCCAGCTTCGCCGGGTGGATGCGCGCACAGTGTGGGTGCCACATCCCACCTAAAACGCCAGCCACGTTGACACGCGACTTTGCCTCATCTGCCGAGAGGCGCATCCAGTCGGTGCCGCGCCACTTCGCCTCAGCTGCGAACCACTCGTCGAGCCGTGCCAGCTGTGCTGGAGTGTAGGCGACCTCGAGTTCGCCACCCTTTACGATGTCCGCGTCGATTCCCTCTCGCTTAGCGAAGGCGATGACTTCATCCACGGTCGCGTTCATCGCGAGCTGGAACCGCTCCCCCGCCTCGTGACCGTGCGAGCGCTCATACTGCGACAGCCCACCTGTGACGGTGTTCGTGAGCCAGCCGCCGTTTCGGCCGGATGCGCCGAAGCCACAGAATCGCGCCTCGAGAATGGCGACTCGTAGGTCGGGCCGCGCCTGCTTGAGGTAGTAGGCGGTCCACATCCCGGTATACCCACCGCCGACGATCGCGACGTCGACGTCGATGCTTTCCGCGAGCGCGGGTCGCGGCGTTGGCAGGCCAATCTGCGTCCACCAGTGGGAGACGTTGCCGTTGATCATGCGCAATCCGATCGCTCGCGGGGATGTGCAACCAAGTTTGGCAGAACGGCCCGGTGAGTAGCCCGCACAGCTCCCACTCAAGACCGATGAGTAGCCCGCGCAGCGGGCGAATCGAACCGCCGCGCGGGCCTCGATACGCTGCGCTACTCGGCCAGCGGGAGGCGACGCTGCGCTACTCGGCCGGCCAGTTGGCGCGCACCA
This sequence comes from Gulosibacter molinativorax, assembly GCF_003010915.2. Classification (NCBI taxonomy): domain Bacteria; kingdom Bacillati; phylum Actinomycetota; class Actinomycetes; order Micrococcales; family Microbacteriaceae; genus Gulosibacter; species Gulosibacter molinativorax. The sequence goes on from NZ_CP028426.1 coordinate 2,468,657, forward strand.
CAACCTTGTCCCCAGCATCCGCCCGGTAGAATGCTGATTGTTGCGGCACTGCAGTCGCAGCATTCACGTGTCGCCGACGCCAGGCCGGTCGCTGCGACATCAGCATCACAACACCCCTATAGGTGCCAGGCCGACCGGGAAAGCAGCACAGTCATGGGCTCCCCAATCAATCACGCACGCATCGAAGAACTCATCGCCGTCGAGGCCGAGAAGCTCAACGCGAAGACGCAGGAATCGAAGCGCTACTACGAGAAGGCATCCGGCCCGCTCTCGGGCGGCGTCGCATCCTCGTACCAGGTGCACGAACCCTGGCCGATCTACGTCGAGCGCGGCGACGGCCCCCGCATTTGGGACGTCGACGGCAACGAATACTACGACTTCCACAACGGCTTCGGCTCGATGGTGCAGGGCCACGCACATCCCGCGATCGGCAAGGCCGTCGCCGACCGCTACCCCCTCGGCACGCACTTCGCTGCGCCGACTGAGGATGCGATCGTCGTCGCCGACGAGCTCGCCCGCCGCTTCCGCCTGCCGAAGTGGCGCTACACCAACTCGGGTTCCGAGTCGACGATGGATGCGATCCGCATCGCCCGCGCCTACACCGGTCGCGACACCGTCATGAAGATCTTCGGCTCCTACCACGGCCACCACGACACCGTCATGGTCGACATCGGCGCCGTTGAAGCATCCGAGCGAGGACCGCGCGACAACTACGCATCCATCTCGTACGGCGGCGGCATCCCGCAGGCCGTCGTCGACATGACCGTCGCAGTGCCATTCAACGATGCCGACGCGATGGAGAAGCGCATCGAGGCCCTCGACGCCGAGGGCCGCAAGCCCGCGTGCGTCATCATGGAGGCCGCGATGATGAACCTCGGCGTTGTGCTGCCCGAACCTGGGTACTTGCAGCGGGTGCGCGAGATCACCGAAAAGCACGGCATCGTGCTGATCTTCGACGAGGTCAAGACCGGCATCTGCATCGCGCCCGGCGGCGCGACCGAGAAGTACGACGTCGTGCCCGACATGGTCACGCTCGCGAAGGCGCTCGGCGGCGGCCTGCCCGCTGGCGCGATCGGCATGTCGGATGCGCTGTCTAGCATCGTCGAGGACGGCACGGTCTACCAGGTGGGCACCTACAACGGGAACCCGCTCACGCTCGCGGCTGCCCGCGCATCACTGCTCGAGGTGATGACCGACGACGCCTACGCCCACCTCGCGTCGCTCAACGACCGCATCCTCGCCGGCTGCGACGACGTGATCAAGCGCTACGACCTCACCGCATACACCGTGGGCATCGGTTCGAAGGGCTGCGTCGTGTTCTCGGACACGAAGATCGTCGACTACGAGACGTACTGGGCGAACCAGGCGAACGCGGGTCCCCTGGCGGATCTCGCGTGGCTGTTCAACATGAACCGCGGCATCTTCATGACCCCGGGTCGCGAAGAGGAGTGGACGCTGTCAGTCACCCACGACGACGCAGCGATCGACGCGTTCGTGTCGGCGTTCGACGAGCTCGCGGCGGCGCTTCGGGCGTAGGGTTCGGGCTCCCGAGTAGCTCTGCAGCTCCCCGAGTAGCGCCGAAGGCGCGTATCGAGGGGTGAGTGGGCGCAGCCGCATTTCGATACGGCTGCGCCTACTCAATGGGCCCGCTCCCCTGAGGAGTCCGACCCCATTCCGGCGATATGTTCTCGGATGACCGGAAGGTCGACGACCAGAGTGTCCCACACCGCCTCATAGTCGGTGCCTTCATAGTGGTGGGCGAGGCGGTCGCGCATTCGTTTGATCAGTGACCACGGCACTTCCGGATGCTTCTCGAGCGTGTCGCGACTCAGTCGAGCAACGTTCTCGCCTATTTTGACAATGAGCGATTCAGCGGCCAATCCTGGCACGTTGTCAGGGTCGCTCGCATACCAACTGTGACCGCGGGTTACGAGCCGCGAAGATACATCGCAGAGGCGCACAATCTCCTGAAGCGCGGCGGCATCTCTTGACTTCATACGGCAACGGCCGTCGCCAAAATCTCATGCCCAGGGCCGAGAGCACCATCCGTGACGACGTCTACCTCGACGCCAAGCAGTTCGCTCGCTTCCTCTGCGAATGCGACCAGTGTCAACAGCCCAATTCCCGGCGCGCGGGTAACGAGGATGTCCAAGTCACTTCCCGGCCGATCGCTACCCCGCATCGCCGAACCAAAGACTCGAACATTGCTAAAGCCATGTCGTGCAGCCAAGTCGACCAGCTCGTCACGATGCGCGGCGAGCGCGTTGTGCGGCAACGGTCGAGCGGCTTCACGGAGCCGGCTGAGCATCGTGGTAGAAGCTCGTCGTTTACCCGATTCATACGCCGCGATATTGGGCTGCGCAACACCCGAGCGCGCAGCCAACTGCGACTGGCTCAGACCGGCCGCCTCACGCAACTCGCGAACTTCATTCGACACACCCCCATCATATCGCCCGATATGAGGACGGCGCGTCCCGATGAATGCAAATAATGAGTGCATACCTGCCCACGAGCAGGTATGCACTCATTATTCGCAACCGAACAACCGAGTCGTCCGAAGGAAAGATTTCTACTGCCTCACCCAGCCGAGACGAACGTCGACAAAGTTATTTGCCATTTCGTGCACTCGACGGATGGCTATAACCAGTGCCCCAGCCATACGCCAATTTGTACGCCTCAAGCACGAAGAAGGTTTCGGCACCGACGATGCCTTCTTGCCTGGCAATGCGGTCATGCAAAAGTTCGGTGTAATGCTCAACGTCGCGACAAACAACCTCGACCATCACATCAAACTGGCCCGTCGTAAGTACGACGTAGCTTGTCTCCGGCATCTCCGCGAGCGCCTCACAAACCTGCCGCGCCCTGCCCATTTCAGTCTTGATGCCGATCATTGCCAGACGGTCGAACCCGATTCGCAACGGGTCCGCGACACCGACGATCTGGAGAGTGCCGGATTCTTCGAGACGCTGGACCCGGTACCGAACCGATGAAGCAGGGATGCCCGTTTCTTCAGAAATTTCCTTGAACGATCGGCGACCATCCTTTTGCAAGATGGCGATCAGTTGCCGATCAACTTCGTCGAGTTCGGGCTTCATGCCGTCTCCTTCTGCGTCGATACACTCGCGCTCTGTTCCCGCACTCACGCTATGTCAGCGGGCTCGCCCAAGATTAGCAACGCGGCGAGCCCGCTCAACGGCGGCTGTCGGCCACATCCTTCGAATCCAATTAGTCCTCGTCGGCCACCCGGATGCAGCCGTTGCGTAAGTAGGTCATGTCGTGCAGCGTGTACATGCCGCCGATTCGACCCCAACCGGTGGCCGTACCGCCCGCGCCACCGAACGGCATATTGACGTCCCACCAGTTATTCGACTCATTCACGATGACTTGGCCGACCTGCATTTCCTCCATGAAGTAGAAAGCCTTCTTGAGGCTCTCGGTGAAAACGGCACCCTGCAATCCAAGCGGATCGTCGTTAGCGATACGAAGAGCATCCTCGTCGTCCTTTGCGGTAATGATCGGCACGACCGGGCCAAACGATTCTTCGCGAGAAAGCAAACTGTCGGTAGTCACGCCGTCCACTACCGTGAACTCGTAATACAGATTGGTCGGCATACCCTCCGCTCGACCACCGCCGACAAGCACGTCGAACCCACGCTCACGGGCATCCGCCATGTGGCGGTCCATCTTCGCCGCGACCGCCTCATTGTTGAGCGGCCCGAGGTTAGTATTCGGATCCGTCGGGTCACCCAGCACGACGGTCTTCGAGTACTCGAGGACTTCCCGTACGAACTCATCGTGAATGTCTTGGTGCACGATCACCCGTTCCGTCGCGCAGCAGACCTGGCCCGAACACGAGTACGCTCCATCTACCGCAGCCTTTGCAGCGCGCTTTGCGTCCGCATCTGCGAGCACGACTACAGGGCCATTACCAGATGCTTCGATAAGCAGCGGCTTGAGGCCTGCCGTCGCCTGAATTTTTGCAGCCGTCGCCGACGAACCGATGAACCCAACGGCGTTGATTCCTGGGTGCGATACGAGCGAGGCACCGAGTTCACCGTCACCAGGGAGCACGCTCACGAGCCCGTCGGGGAGCCCAGCTTCACGCATGACCTCCATCGCTGCGAGGACCGTAAGTGGCGTGTTCGCTGGCGGCTTGACAACGTGCGCGTTACCAGTCGCAAGACCGGGTGCGACGAATTCGGCAAACATCAGCATTGGGAAATTCCACGGGGTAATGATGCCGAAGACACCGATCGGTGCGCGCCACGTAATCTGACGCATGTTTCGATCGTTTGACGGCAGCGTCTCACCATACAGACGCACTGCGTCTTCAGCGTGCAAGTGGAAAAGGTGAGCTGCTTCGGTGATATCAGCAAGCGACTCGGCGAGCGGCTTGCCTTGTTCGCTCGTCTGGATTCGCGCGAGCTCCTCTGCCCGTGCCTCTAGGGCGTCCCCAATCTTGTGGCAAATTTCGGCTCGGGCGAATACGCCAAGGCGACGCCAGGCCGGTTGAGCCTCGTGTGCCTTCGCAACCGCGAGGTCAAGATCGGGTTGCGTGGGCACAGGAACCGACGCAATCGATTCGCCGGTAGCCGGGTTAATCACTTCGCTGCGTTCTGTCGAAGATCCGTCGGTGTATTCACCGGCGATATAGAGATGCGGCTGAATCCGCAATGACACTGCACTCATTTCGATACCTCCTTGTATCCGTAACGACGCTGTTGACCCCAAGCCTACGGAGCGCTTGCCTGATGTGCAACAAAACTCAGGCTATTTTGCGACTACAACAATAATTTCGTGAATTATTACCGCTCGGAGCAATTTTGTGTGAAGCTCAAACGCAAACCATCGCCCAGCTATTGCTGGCCCCACAACCACTCGTGCAACCAGCGACGCATAAGGAGCATCATGATCACCTTCGATCGCGCCGAACGCGATATCCCCGCATCCCGCATTGATTCCGCTCTAAGGAACACTGCTCGCACACCGTACTGGCTCGACGATCCGCGCCGACCGGGAAGCCTTCCAAGCGCGCGCGGCGAACTCAGGACTGACCTCGCCATCGTGGGCGGCGGCTATACGGGCCTCTGGACGGCTCTCCTAGCCAAAGAACGCGATCCAAACCGTCGAGTAATCCTGCTTGAAGGAAAACAGGTGGGCTGGGCGGCTTCCGGGCGTAACGGCGGATTTTGCGAAGCGTCTCTGACCCACGGGGAAAGTAACGGCCAACGACACTTGCCCAACGAACTCGAAACGCTACAAGAACTCGGCGCTACAAACATCCGCGAAATCGGCGAAACCGTTGCGCGATACAACATGGATTGCGATTACGAGGCTTCCGGAGTCCTACGAATTGCGACCGAGGACTATCAAGTCGAATGGCTGAAAGAGGACTCCGCGAAAAAGCCCGCACAAGTTTTCATGGATCGTGAGCAAGTGCGTAAGGAAATAAACTCACCGATCTTGCACGCAGGACTGTGGGAAAAGACCGACAACGTCCTCGTGAACCCTGCGCGCCTCGCGTGGGAACTTCGCCGAGTTTGTATCGAGCTCGGGGTCGAAATTTTCGAGCACTCGCCCGTGATCGACCTGAAGTCGACACCGGGCTCCGTCGAACTTGTCGTTGGGGGCGTCACAAGTGCCAGTGCGAAGGAGGTCAAAGCAACAGTCACAGCGCCGCGAGTTGCACTCGGTACGAACATATTTCCATCCCTGTTGCATCGAATGCGCCCCTACACCGTCCCGGTTTGGGACTACGCCCTCATGAGCAATCCGCTCACCCCCGAGCAGTCGGATGCGCTGGGGTGGAAGTCTCGACAAGGCCTCGCCGATCTCAATAACCGGTTCCACTACTTGCGCATGACGCGCGACGACAATGGCCACGACCGCATTCTGTACGGCGGCTACGACGCGATCTACCACTATGGCCAGCGATTGAAGCCCGAGTATTACAACCGCGAGGAGACGTACCGCAAACTTGCGGCGCATTTCTACGCAACCTTCCCAATCCTCGGTGACATCGGATTCAGTCACGCATGGGGAGGAGCAATCGATTCATGTAGCCGCTTTTTTTCATTCTTCACACGCTCCCTTGGCGATCGCGTCGTGGGCTCTGCGGGCTATACAGGACTCGGTGTGGGAGCAACACGCTTCGGAGCAAACACCATCCTGGACCTTCTTGACGGCCTCGACACGGAACGCACCCGCTTGGAACTCGTCAAGAAAAAACCCATCCCATTTCCGCCTGAACCCGCTGCCTGGCTCGGAGTGCAAGTCACGACCTCCGAAATGGCTCGCTCCGACCGCCGCCAAGGGAAGCGCGGCTTGTGGCTCTCCACGATGGACGCGATCGGCATGGGGTTCGATTCGTAGGTCGAAAGCTGCGTAGGCGTGCGAAAGATCTACAACATCAAGCGGATTACACCAATCATGGATAATTCGCAAGATTAGCGATAGACTTTGCTCTACCACTAATTACGCCACCGCAATATTGTCGAGTGCGCAATTTTCAAAGGTTCAATCTCATACTCAACGACGAGACAGAGGTCTGCTCCAATGTCAAAAATCAATCCCGCCACCAAATGGGTGATGCTAGGGCTCTCGTACCTAGTTCTCATCGCCTGTTTCATTCCGTATATCGGGTGGACACCAAACTTGATCGAGATCTCGGAAGAATTTGGTCTTTCGGGAGCCGAAGCTGGGCTGCTGAGCTCCATCACGGCGTTAGTCGGCGGGCTCATATTGCCGTTCGCTGGCGCAATCGGGGACCGCTGGGGTATCAAACGAATCATTCTCGTTGGCCTCATCGCCTCGATCATCGGCCAGTTCCTATTTGCCCTAGCCCCTGGATACGGTCTCGCGCTCCTTGCCCGCGCGATCAGCGGCCTCGGCGTCGGGCTCCTCTTCGTTGGCCCCTACACTATGGCCGTGAATTGGTTCGAACGTGAACGCAAAAACGGCATCGCGCTCGGCATCATGTTCACGAGCGACGGCATCGGTACCGGATTCGCACTCTACGTTTTCGCAATCGTGTTGGTCGCGTTTGGATGGCGATCGGGAACAATGATCGGCGGCTACTTCTTGATCGCGGTGTTGTTGATCGCGTGGATCTTCCTCCGTGATGCGCCTAACGTCAAAGAGGAGCCGCTCAATGCAGAACTCGCGTCGAGTTCGGATCGTTCAGCGATTAGCTGGCTCTTCAGCCGGAACGTTCTCATTGCGGCGGCCTTCTTCGTTGGCGAATGGGGCATCTTCGCTGTCGTCGCGGTTTGGATGCCCACCATTCTCATCGAGAACGCGGGGTGGCCGACCGAGATTGCCGGCCTGTTCGCGTCACTGTACGTGCTCATTGGAATGATCACATCGATAGTGTTCGGCCTCATTTCGGACCGCCTCGGACGACGGAAGAACCTCATCGTTCTCGCGGGAGTGATGATGACCACGTTCATGGCGCTAATGACGGTCGCTCTCGCGACAGGCAACTATGTCCTCGTCGCTGTATGTCTGCCTCTCGTCGGACTCGGTGTCTACACCGGCATGCCTCTCGCTCTTGCTCTCGCTGCGGAATCGGTCCCCACTCGAATGGCAGGCACCGTCAACGGGTTTGTCCTCGGAGTCGGCTTCATCGTTGGTGGATTCGCCTACCCCTACATCATGGGCGCGGTCAAGGACGCCACCGATGAGTACGTACTGGGGTTCGTCGGCATGGTGATCGCTACTGCAGTGCTCAACCTCGTCTGCCCGCTATTCGCGAAAGACGTCCGGAGAGTGGACACTCAAACTACAGTCAGCGCGTAAATCGGGCCGGCTTGACTGGGCAGATCTTCACGGCGAAGATACTGCCCAGTTTGAGGTTTCCGATGACGGAGCGAGTCGAGCCCCCATCCCCCTCGCGAGAAGGAATCACCGTGGAATCATCCAAGTACGTCGTCATCGGCGCGGGGCTCGTCGGCTCGGCAACCGCCTGGCACCTCGCGAGCGCAGGCCAGGAAGTCACGCTGCTCGAACGCGACGTCCCCGCCAGCAACCACGGCTCATCCCATGGATCCTCGCGGATCTTCCGCTTCGCCTACCCCGACGAGACATATGCGAACCTCGCGAAAGTAGCCGCACCACTCTGGTCGCACCTCGAGCGCGAGAGCGGCCAATCGCTGCTCCAGCAGGTCGGCGGCGTCGACTTCGGCACCGAGCGCAATCCACGCCAACTCGCCGCTGTCCTCGATCGCGTCGGGGTCGAGCACCGAATCATCGAGATCGACGAAGCCCGGGAACGCTGGCCGCAGTACGCACTCGACACCGAGGTCTTGTGGCAGCCGACCGCCGGCGTCGTCAATCCCGCCAAGGCGGTGGATGCGATGGTCGGGCTGGCAGCGAAAGCCGGCGCCCAAGCACTCACCGGTTGGCAGGTCGCGAGCGTGACCCCCGCATCCACAACGGGGTATGTCGTGACCTCGAGCCGCGGCGAGCAGATCCACGCGGCCGAGGTGGTCGTCGCCGCTGGCAGCTGGCTGCCGCACATCCTGCCAAGGCTCCCACTCCCGAAAGGCTTCTTGGATGCGCTGCCCACCTTTGAGGTGCGGCAAGAGCAGACCTTCCACTTCCCATACGAAAAGCCGCGCGAGGACGCGGACTGGCCGACGCACATCCATATTTTCAAAGAAATCACCACGACACGGATGGTCTACGCGCTCCCCGGAGGCGAGGGCGTAGAGAACCGCGCACTGAAGGTCGCACTCTTCAACGGCGGCAAAGTACTGCCGTCGGCCGCGCAGCAAGACGGCATTGTGGATGCGGCGAATCGCGACTGGGTGACGCGGTACGTCGAGCGCCACGTGCCGGGCGTCGTGCCGGAGCCGTTCGCCGAATCAACGTGTTTGTTTACGAACACGCCGACGGAGGATTTCGTGATCGAGCGCGTGGACGGCATCACGCTGGTATCGGCGTGCTCGGGCCACGGCGCGAAGTTTGCGCCGCTGACCGGGCTGCTCGCGTCCGGAATCACGACGGGCAACGGCACGGTTCCGGATGCGTTTCGGGTGCAACGTTAGATGAATCTACAAAGATCTCGGGCGACAGTGGCCGGATCACACGACGATCAAACCCTTGACGCGAATTCATCGAGGAGATCCGCAGCTTTCGAAGCCCCGCCAGCTTTGTCGAGCTCAGTCGCAACGTTGCGCGCGGCATCGCGATAGGTCCCCTCGTTCAGGACTTTCCCGACAGCAGCCCCGACTTGGCGCGGCGAAGGCCGACCGTTGCGTAGGTTTACCGCGGCGCCCGACGCCTCGACGCGCGCCGCAATTTCGGGCTTGTCGAGGTCACCACCGGCGATAACGAGCGGAATTCCGTGCGCGAGCGCGCCTAGCGTCCCGCCCCAGCCGCCGTTTGTGACCATGGCATCGACGCGCGGGAGCAGCAAGTCGTACGGGATAAACCCGGCGACGCGCGCATTGCATGGCACCGAGAAGGGCAGACGGTCATGCCCGCGACGCCCGGTCGTGACGACGACGATGAGATCGAGGTCTGCGAGGGCCTCGAGCGTCGGGCGAATGAGGTCGGTCGGGTCGATATTGAACGTGCCCTGCGTGACGTGCACAACCACCTTGCCGTCGAGGTCCGACCACCAATCTGGGAGCAGACCAGATGATGTCCTCGGCGTCACGCCCATAGCGGTGAGGTTCCCCACCCACCGCAGATGCTTGGGTCGGTCGGTTCGATGGTGGTCCAATGCGGGAACACCACTGGCGAGGATGAGCTCCGACGAGAACACCGCGCGATCGAACGGTAGCCGTGAGGGCGACAGCCCAGCAGCGCGGCGGGCCCGCGACAGTGCTGGCCCCAACGCCGACCCGAGCGCAGGCGTGAGCGAACGGAGCAGCGCATCCCGCGCCTTGCCGACCGGGCCGTGACCGGGCAGCAAACCGAGCCCGTTGGGTGGCCCTTCCCTGCTCGGCAAACCGAGAGGCAGCACGGCAAGGGTTACCCAGTGGCAACCGAGTGACTCGGCGCAGAGCCGCGGGGCAACGGTCGATTCTTCCGCGACCAGAATATCCCACGGTTCACGCTGCCACTCGTCTCGGAGGTCCGCCACTTGCCCCGGTGCGGTACCGATGAACAGATCCGCGAGATTGGTGATGACCTGCCCGATTCCTGGCCTTCCACGGAGCCTCGGGAAGGTCGTCTCGAGGTCATGCTCATCGAAGTCCGGCGCTCTCTGCCACCCGAGCCAGCTCGCGCCCGTCGCCTCGACACGTTCCCGGTAAGCACGTCCTGTGTAGACACGGACGTCGTGCCCGCGCCCTACGAGTTCGGCCGCGACCGCCAGGACTGGTGCGACGTGACCGGCAAGCGGCATCGCCATGAGCATGAACTTGGTCATCGTTGAACCGCCCCTCGGGATAGCTCCGGGACTAATCTCCCAGCGCCCGCTCCAGATACGCGTTATCGAAGACCCGCTGCGGGTCAACCTTGTCGCGCAGCGCCACGAACTCGTCGAACTTCGGGTAGAGATCGCGCAGCTGCGGCGCGCGCAGCGTGTGCATCATCCCCCAGTGCGGGCGACCACCGGCCGACTGCAGCACCTCTTCGACGACGCCGAAATACTCCGCGTGCCGCTCGCGCACATAACGGTGCACCGCAATGTAAGCCGTCTCGCGACCGTATCCCGGCGAGAGCGGGACGTCATCCGCCGCCCCACACCGAACCTCAATCGGGAACGAAACCGTGATCCCGTGCGCATCGATCTGCCTACGAATCTCGCGGACCACCTCCGGCCCATCCTCGAGCGGCACCGCGTATTCGAGCTCGTTGTAGCGCATCCGCTTCGAGTTGCCGAACATGGTGACCGAGTCCTCGACGTACTGGCGAGAGCCGGTCAGCGCTGAGGTGAAGTGCGAAACCCGCTGCACGAGCCCCGGCGCGACCGTGCCCAACGACGCCGCAAGACCCTGGGCCCAATACTGTACGAGCTCCTCATCGAAGAACTTCGCCGCATTCTTGCCTCCGAGCCCCTCGGGTTCCTCGCCGTCCGCGAGTCGGCGGTGCGCCTTCACGAGCGCCTGCTCTGCATGCGGGAACCAAAAGAACGAGAAGTAATCCGTCGATCGTGCGCGCTCAAGATAGGAATCGAGCACCGCATCCAACGGCTCCGCCGACTCGTTGGCCTCGACACGGAACGTCGGCACGCACTGAATCGCGACCTCGACGATCACGCCCAAAGCGCCAAGACCAAGACGCGCAAATTCAAACAAGTCCGTGTGATTGCGCTCGTCGCAGTACACGATCTGCCCGTTCGCGAGCACCATCCGCAGGCCCTTGACCATCGAGGACAGCCCGCTCGTGCCAAGCCCGGTGCCGTGCGTGCCGGTCGAGATCGCGCCAGCGATCGTCGGCGCGGCGACATCGCCCTGGTTCTCGAGCGTCAGCCCATGCTCGGCGAGCAGATCATGAACCTCGTGCATCCGCGTGCCCGCGCGAAAGGTTGCCACACGCGTTTCCGGGTTCACCGAAACCAGCCCGCGGTAGTCGTCGAAATGCAGGCGCAGGCCCTCGGTGCCTGCGATGTCGTTGAACGAGTGCCCGGAACCGACCGACTTCACCTTGAGTCCAGAGCCTCCGGCACCAACCACGAGCGCGCTCACCGCCGTCTCGCTCGTCGGCCCGGCCGCGAGCTGCGAGGTCTCGGTCACGCCACCCGACCAGTTACGCCACGTATTCCCGCGACGCTTCGGCAGCGAGGTCGCGGGACGCGTCGGCAGAATCTTGCCGGGTTTGTCGGCCTGTGATTCGGTCATTGGCTGCGGCTACTCCCCTGAGGGCTCGGTTGTGGCTGCGGCACCCTCGGCAATGCGCCGGTGGTGATGGATGACTTCGGCAATCACGAAGTTAAGGAACTTTTCCGCGAACTCGGGGTCGAGTCGCGACTCATGCGCAAGCTCACGAAGACGTGCGACCTGACGCTTCTCCCGCTCGGGATCCGACGGCGGCAGGTCGTGCTTCGCTTTGAGCTCGCCGACCTCCTGCGTGTGTCGGAAACGCTCCGCGAGAATGTGAATCATCGCCGCATCCAGGTTGTCGATCGAACCGCGGATCTCGCCCAATTTTTGTAGGGCTTCCTGCTGGTCTTTCGTCGGGGATGCGTGCTGTTGAGTCATGACTACGACTCTATCGAAATTGGCTTAGGCCTCGGGCGCTTCGGCCAGGACTTTCTTGCCCGAAGACATCCCGAGTCGGTTCGCGCCAGCCTCGATCATCGCCATCGCATCCTCGTAAGTGCGCACGCCGCCCGATGCCTTCACACCGAAGTCGGGGCCCACGGTCTTGCGCATGAGCGCGACCGCCGCGACGGATGCACCGCCGGCGGCATGGAACCCGGTCGAAGTCTTCACAAAGTCTGCGCCCGCAGCAACGGATGCCTCGCAGGCCTGGACGATTTCCTCGTTCGTGAGCGCCGCTGACTCGATGATCACCTTGAGCACGGTCGGCGAAGGCACGGCCTGGCGAACCGCGGCGATGTCCTGCTCGACGAGCTCCGGGTGGCCGGCTTTGAGCATCCCGATGTCGATCACCATGTCGATTTCATTCGCGCCCTCGGCTACCGCACGGGACGCCTCGACCGCCTTGATGCTCGAGTGGTGCTTGCCCGACGGGAAGCCCACGACGGTCGCGATTTGCGGCTCGCCCTCGGCGGGTTCGAACGGTTCCGAGTCAGGGTCGAGTCCGGTCCACGCGGCGCCGATCGGCAGCATGTTCGGCGAGACGCACACCGCGTACGTGCCGATCTCCTTCGCCTCCCGGTAGAGCGCGGCGACATCATCGTTGGTCGCGTTAGTCGCGAGCAGCGTGTGGTCGATGTACTTCGCCAGTTCGGCGCGGGTGAGCTTCAGGCTCATTGCGGCTCCTTGAGGGTTTCGGGCTTCGCGGCATGGATGCGCGGCGGCTCGAGAGCGCCGGTCGCGTGGATGCGCTGGGATAGGAGAATAGTCAACCACGGACCCCTGGTCAGCGGCTTGAAACGCGCTCGGGCTACTTCGGAATGCGGGCGAGCAGGCCCGCCCGCACCCCATCCCATTCCTGCTCAAGGATCGAGAAGACCACGGTGTCGCGGAATGTGCCATCGGCGCGCAGCTTGTGCTCGCGGAGCGTGCCGTCGTGGTGGGCGCCGAGCTTGCGCATCGCTGCCTGCGAGCGGCTGTTGAGGTTATCCACCTCGAAGACCGCGCGGTGGAAACCGCCGCCGAACACCGCATCCAGCACGGTGCGCTTGACGTCGGGGTTCAGGCCCGCGCCCCAGGACTCCGGCGCGTATGCCGTATAGCCGAGGTGGACGCTGCGCTGCTTGAGATCGGCGAGGTACAGCGACGTTGTGCCGACCGCGGCGCCGTCGTCGTTGAGCCGGATGACGTACGTGCGCCCCCGTTCGACGCCGGGCGTGTATCCGAGCAGCCAGTCCGCGAACGCCTCGTCGGTCGCCGGGAGCCCGGCGGGCCCGCCGCCGAAACCGCCCGCGAACACCTCGGGATGACGCAAGGCCTTTGCGAGCTCGAGCGCACCCTCCGGGGTCAGCGGCTCGAGCCGTACGTGCCTGCCCTCGAGCACCGTGTCCTCGGCCGGCAGCGTTGCATTGGCGGAGGGCTTCGCCTTGTTGCTATCGCTCGTCATTGCAGCTCCCGCCTCCAGGTACTGGTCGTATAGCCAATCATTGCAGTTCACGCACGCGCTGCCCGTGTCGGTGGCGCTCATCACTGCAGGTCGCGCACGCGACCCTTGCCGGTAGCGCTCATCATTTGCCGCACTTCGGCCATGATGAGCGCTAGCGGCAATGGGTAGCGTGGGCACACAGTTCGATACGCCGACTTCGTCGGCTACTCACTGAGCGCGCCGCTACTCCCCCTGCCAGACCACGTCGAACGGGGTCTGCGCCGAGATCGCGCGGCGGATGCCCGCAGTCACGAACTCCTTCGCGTTCTCGACGGCGGTGTGCAAGTCCTGGCCCTGCGCGAGGCCCGCGGCGATGCCCGACGCGAGCGAGTCACCCGCACCCGAGACGCGGTTCTCACCAATCTTGGGACGCGCGAACTCGACGAGCTCCGAGCCGTCCCACAGCACATCCACCGCCTGGTCGCCCGGCGTGTCGACGCCACCCTTTACGAGCACCGCCTTCGCGCCGTGGTCGGCGATGCGCTTCGCGGCCTCGCCAAAGTCGGCCACCGAGTCGAGCGACTCGATGCCCGAGAGAATCTGCGCCTCAATGACATTCGGCGTCAGCACATCTGCCAGCGGCAGCACCTCGGCGCGCAGCGAGTTGTCGATGTCGAGCGCGGCGCCCGGCTCCTGACCCTTGCAGATCAGCACCGGGTCGAGCACGATGTTCGGCAGCTTCGCCGCGGTGAGGATGTCGCGAACCGCCTCGATCGTCGGCACGGCTCCGAGCATCCCGATTTTTACGGATGCGGGGGTCCAGTCGGCCAGGATCGCCTCGGCCTGGTGGCGAATCACCTCGGCGTCGATCGGCACGAATCGGTGGTTCCAGTCATCCTTCGGGTCAAACGACACGATGCAGCTGAGCGCCGCGGCACCGTAGACGCCGAGCTCCTGCAGCGTGCGCAGGTCGGCCTGCACGCCCGCGCCGCCGGTTGCTTCCGAACCGGCGATGACAAAGGTGACGGGTGGGTTGGTCATGAAAACGTCCTCGTATTGGTGACAGACAGTGCCAAAACGAATCGGTGCGGCGCCGCAAATTGCGATGCCGCACCGATTCATTAGGAGACAACCTTACCCTTCCGGCACGGCCTTATTCTCATGCCCCGGCGACCCCGGCTTCGCGCCGACCAGCAGCGGGCGGGCAGGCTGGTGCACGAGCCCCGCGGCCTCGTACGCCTCCGCCTCGTCGAGCGTCTCCTTCTCGAGCAACGCCGCGACAAGCGAGTCGTGGTGCACACGGTTCTCGCGCAGCACCTTGCGGGTCTCGGCATAGCAGTCGACGACCAGCGCGCGCACCTCCTCGTCCACCAGCTCGAGCAGCCGCTCGGATGCGCCGGACTGGCGCGGGTCGCCATCCTGCGGGTAGACCTGCACGGGACCGACCTTCTCGGACATGCCCCAGCGCCCCACCATCTGGCGGGCGATGTTGGTGACGGTCTGAAGGTCTGACTCGGCGCCGGTGGTAATGACGCCGAAGATTTCCTCTTCGGCCGCCATGCCACCGAGCGCGCCCATGATGCGGCCGCGCAGGTAGTCGACGTCGTAGCCGTAGCGATCCGATTCGGGCGTCGACACCGTCACGCCGAGTGCACGACCGCGCGGGATGATCGAGATCTTGCGCACCGGGTCGGCACCCGGCCGCAGCATCCCGAGCAGCGCGTGCCCGGCCTCGTGGTACGCGGTCCGCAGCTTCTCTTCCTCGGGCATCACGATGCCGCGCTCGGCACCGAGCTGAATCTTCTCGAGCGCGTTCGAAAAGTCCGATGCGTGCAGGTGCGTGTCCTCGCGCTTTGCCGCGAGAATTGCCGCCTCGTTCGCGAGGTTCGCGAGGTCGGCACCGGTCAGGCCGGGCGTCACCTTCGCGACCTGCATGAGGTCGACATCATCCGCGAGCGGCTTATTGCGCGTGTGGACCTGCAGGATCTGCTCGCGACCCTTCGCATCCGGAGCCGACACCGTAATCTTTCGGTCGAAGCGACCAGCACGGGTCAACGCGTCGTCGAGCACATCCGCGCGGTTCGTGGCCGCGATCACCACGACGCCCTCTGAACCGTCGAAGCCGTCCATCTCCGTCAGGATCTGGTTCAGCGTCTGCTCGCGCTCGTCGTTGCCACCCATCGAACGCGAGCTCGAGCGGGAGCGTCCGATCGTGTCGATCTCGTCGATGAAGATGATCGCGGGGGCGACCTTGCGCGCCTCTTCGAACAGCTCGCGCACTCGCTGCGCGCCGACGCCCACGATCATTTCGATGAACTCGGATGCGCTGGCCGAGAAGAAGGGCACGTCGGCTTCACCTGCAGTCGCGCGCGCGAGAAGCGTCTTACCCGTACCCGGGGCACCCTCGAGGAGCACACCCTTGGGTGCCTTCGCACCGAGCCGCGTGTACTTCTCGGGGTTCTTGAGGAAGTCGACGATCTCGTAGACCTCGGCCTCGACCTCGTCGATACCGGCGACGTCGTCGAACGTGACGCGCACCTTTTCCGGGTCGACTCGCTTCGACTTCTTGCCGCCCCCGAACATCCCACCGGCACCGCCAGCACCAGCGCCGCCCATCAGCTCGCCCGCGTTCTTCTGCGCGCGGCGGATGATCCAGAACCAGAGTCCGAAGATGATGAGCATCGGCAGCAGCGAGATGATGATGTTCCAGAACGTGCCGCGCTCTTGCACAAGCGGCGTCGCGCTGACTACGACGTCCTTGTTCTCCAGCTGCGCGAGCAGGTCATCCTGCGCGAAGGTCGGCCGCTCGGTCGTGAAGTACTGGTACTGGCGATTCCCGCTGTCGTCTGGAATATCAGCGGCCTGAATGAGCGAACCCTCGATCGTGTCACCACGCGAGAAGACCTCTTCGACGTTGCCGTCCTGGACCTGCTTCGTGAATTCCGAATACGGAATCGTGGCGGATGGATTGGACCACGCATCCTGAACCGAAGTAAACCCGAACAGCACGAGCCACCCGACGAGCAGCCACACGATGATCGCCCACCATTTGGGCGGCTCAGGCATCTGCGGTTCTTCCGGCATGCCCTCGGTGCGCCAAGGCTTCGGATCATTGCCCTGCTGGTTCGCGCCCTGCTGGCGGTTTTGCTTCCCTTGTTGTCCGTCCCGGGAATTGACGGGTTTCTTTTCTTCAGCGGCATCTCGCGCCATGTCGTCCTCCAATGAACGCAGCGATTGAGCCAACCGTTGTTGACCCAATCGCCGCAATAGATTTGCTTGGGCGTGAGCTAGTCGGCGATGCCGAGCTTCTGCTTGAGGTTCTCCTTGCGCTGCTCGAAGTTCTCCTTGCGCTCGGCCCTGCGCTCCTCGCGCGCAATACGATTCGCTTCTTGGCGGCCCTGCTCGTATGCATCCTCTGCCGCCTCGAGCTCACCGAGGACCTCTTCCACAGGGCGGCGGTACACGACGCCGCCGAGTTCGGCCACGAGCTCGTTGACGACCCCGACCGCGAATTCCTCCACCTCGGCGATGACAACCGTGCCACCATTCGGGATGGACTGGCTCAGCTGGTCGAGGACGGTCTCGCCACGGTCGGCACGGCGAGCGTCGAAGGCGCCGCCAACGAGCGCGCCGCCGCCCCAGCCAAAGAGCATGCCGATCGGGCCACCGAGCACACCGAGCAGAAGACCGGTGAGGCTCCCTGCCCACGTGCCGGTGCCGCCGACCGCATCCTCGCCCTCGGGGATGCTCAGGCGACCTTCCTCGTCACGGTTCACGAGAACGGCGGTGCGGACGTTGACGCGGCCCTCGAGACCCGCGCCCTTCAGATCGCTGAGCGCCTGGTACGCCTTGCTCTCTTCCGTGAATGAAGCAACGATGATGTTGGTCTCAGTCATGTGTGAGGCTCCTTCGACAAATCGGATGAAAAGCCGCCCTGAGTTCGCGCGACAGTACTAGCTTTGTCGACACCAGTCGTGAAGGCATCGTGCAGTGTGCAGCGAACCTGACCCGAGTCGTGGGCAGTTTGCCCCGGCACGCAGCCATCGCAGTTCAGTTCCGTCACTAGGCTGGGCGAATGACGGTTTCTGCCGCAATGACGAAGATGTTGTCCTCGCTGGATTGGGAGGGCGAGCTCGACGACGCCGAGTTCCTGTCCCCGGCATCGATCGATTCCATTACCGACCGGCTACGCGAGGGCCTCGGTGACGGTGCGATTCGCTGGATCCTGGGCACGTCAGAATCCTTTGTCGCGCAATTCGGCATCGAAGTTCAAGATCCGCTCGCGTCCCGCAAAAAATTCGTCCTCTTTTCGCAGCAACTGCTCGCGAGCATCCTGCTGGGCTTGCTCGAGGGCGAGCCACCGTCCATTAAGGGCATCCACCGCGATCGAGAGATCATCGCGGACTTTGTGACGCGTGGTACCGACATGCGCGCCATAGGCGATTCGCTGCGCAAGATGCAGCGCGAGATCCTTGTTCGCCTAGTTGAACGCCTCGCCGATATTGGACCGGATAGCTCGATCCTCGCCGAAATTGCGGCGGGCGTGACGGGCACGATGGACCTCTGGCTCGAGTGGATGCTGGAAGCCACGTTTGCCGAGCGCGACCGGGCCGCGCGAGCTGAGGAGGTGCGAGTTCGCGGTGCCATCGAGGACTTGCTTGCGGGCGGCCCGGTGAACCTCACGGCGACTTCGGAGCTGCTGAGTCGGCCAATAGACGCATGGCACGTGTGTTGTGCGATCGGGGCCTCGCCCGAGGTGTCCCTCGAGCAGGACTCAATCGATGTAGTGGCCACCGGGTTCGCATCGGCCCACGGCGACCCTAACCCGCTTCGCTATGTGACGGCGGGCGGCGAGACCTATGTCTGGGCAACCATTTCGCACGAGCCAGGCGACCTGCCAGCCCTTGACGTCGAGGTTCCCGAACGGATGTCGGTTGGCATCGGTTCCGCGGGCCGAGGCGCCGAGGGTTTCCGTATTTCACGCCGCGAGGCCGCGGATGCATTTCAGCTGTCCCTGCGCATCCCCGCCACCGAGCCGGTGAAGTACCAGGATGCATCACTCGCGATCCTGCTTTGCCAAGACGAAGAGCGTGCCCGCGTGTTTGTTCAGGATGAGCTGGGGGAAATCGCCCGCGATACGCCCGAGGCCGCGGAGATGCGCGACACGATGCGCACGTTTTTCGCCATGCGGATGCGCATCGCGCCGTCAGCCGAAAAGCTGTTCTTGCATCGCAACTCCCTGATCAATCGGCTTGATCGAATTGAGCGGACGCTCGGTCACAGCCTCGCGGAGCGCACGCCCGAGCTGCAGGCGGCGCTCACCATCGCGGACCTGTACCCCACGGTCGGGGAGTAGCGCCAAAGGCGCGTATCGAACTGACCCCGGCCTCGATACGTGGCTTCGCCACTACTCGGCCAACGAATCGCGCCACTACTCGGCCAGCGACAACACCTACGCCTCGAACATGCGCTGGCCGACGTATTCATCCGCGCTCACGCCCGGAGGCACGAAGAATACGCCGGTGCGGTTCGTCTTCAGGTACTCCACGAAGAGATCATCCCGCGCCATGTTCTTGTGCACCTTGGCGAAGCGCTCGGGCGCGTTCACGAACGCAATAAAGAAGAGCCCCGCATCCAGCCGCCCCTGCGCGTCGTTGCCGTCGACGTAGTTATAGCCGCGACGCAGCATCCGAATGCCCCCGTTCTGATCCGGGTGCACGCGGAACACGTGTGATCGCTCGTCGATCAGCGGCGCGCCGTTCGAGCCCTTCGCCGCAAAGTCGGGCGCCGTGAATTCCGTACCGCCCGAAAGCGGCGCGCCCTCAACCTTGTCGCGGCCGGTCACGCGCTCCTGCTCGGCCAGCTGCAGGCCATCCCACACCTCGATCGTCATCGCGATGCGCCGCACGACCATGTACGTGCCATTCACCGCCCAGGCCGGGCCCTGCGCATCCGAAATCCAGACATGCTCCCCGAGCGGCCCGGGTTGCTCGGCCTTGAGGTTGTTCGTGCCGTCCTTCAGCCCGAAGAGGTTTCGTGGCGTCGCCTGCGAGGTCGACGTGGACGACGTGCGCCCGAACCCGAGCTGCGACCACCGCAGCCGTGCCCGACCCATCGCGATTCGCGTGAGGTTGCGGATCGCGTGAACCGCGACCTGCGGGTCGTTCGCGCAGGCCTGGATGCAGAGGTCGCCATCAGAGAGCGCCGGATCGATGAAGTCATTCACGAGGACCGGAAGTTCGGTGAAGTGATCCGGCAGGATGCTCGCGAGGCCGAACCTGTCTTGGCCATCGGCCGTGATGAACAGGCTCTTGCCAAAGCCGAACGTAATCGTGAGGCCCGACGCCCCGAGACCGACTGCCTCCCCCGAATCCTCGGGCGGGTAGTACGCGCCACCACCGAACGCGCCGCCCGGCGCGACCTCGGCGCCGAGCGTGAGCCTGCTCGCCGCGTATGTCCAGTCCTGCAGCAGCTCGATGAGGTCGGCCCGCTGCAGCCCCTCCCGCATATCGAAGGCGGCGAAGTGCATTCGGTCCTGCGCCGGCGTGATGATGCCGGCCTGATGGACTCCCCCGAAATCGTAAGTCAGGCCGTCCGACTCACCCACGGCCGTCGGAGGCGTCGACGTCGCCTGCTGAACACCGATCGTGCCGAGGGCACCGATCGCGATCCCCGCCGCACCCCCGCCGAGCAGCCCGAAGAGGCCGCGTCGGGAAAGTCCGCGGCGCTCGCTTTCGCCGGGCTCGGCGGATGCGTCGGGCTCACTACTTCCTTTCACTGCTACTCCAGCACCGTGCCGGTGAGCTGCGACAATGGCTCGCGGAGGGCATCCACCTGCTCGGTCAGCGCGGTCCGCTGGTCCGCGGTGACGATGTCATAGGAGACGAAGCCCGCGTCGAGATTTCCGTACTGGTCGAGCCCGGTCTGCATCGCCTCAAATTCCGTACGGATGTCCGAAACGAGCTGCGTGCCCTGCTCGCCCCGGCCTTCGGCGATCGGCGCGACGAGTTCGAACGCGGCCTGTGCCCCCTGAATATTGCCCTCGAAGTCCCAGAGGTCAGTGTGCGACCACCAGTTTTCCTCACCCGTGATCTTGCCGACCGCGACTTCTTCGAGCAGACCAATCGCGCCATTCGATACCGACGCGACCGTGAGCTGCTGATCCGCGGCGAAGCTCTCGCTGTTCACGAGGTCGTTGAGCTTGGCGACGTCGCTGATGAGCGCCTCACCGACCACCTGCCGCTGCTCGGTGGTGCTCGGTGCCCAGTTTTCCCACGCCGAGGTGCCGTCGGCATTCAACGCGGACTTGTCGGGAACCCAGAGGTCTTTCTCCATCCGGTGGAAACCGAGCCACTCGGTGAAGCTGGGGTCATCCGCCTGCAACTGCTCCGCCTCCGCACGGTAGTCGACCTCGCGATAGTCGATGCGGGCGTCGAGGATCCCCAGCGCATCCGCGATCGGTTCGATGCGCTCGTAGTGGACTCGCGCATCCGCATAGAGTTCACGCGCCTGGTCGTCGTTGCCGTCCATGTAGGCCGACGCGAACTCGTCCACGAGCGGCACGAGCTGAGACACCTCATCCCTGACGTAATTGGTGTAGTCGACGACCACCTGGTCGAACGCGGCCTGGTCCTCCGCGCTGAGCGCCGTCGACTCGCCCGTCACGACGAACTCCGCCTGACCGACGTTCGCGCCGATCATGCCGGGCTTGCAGGCCGTGAAGTAACTGCCCGGCTGCAACGAAACGGTGAGGTCGGCGGTGGTGCCGGGCGTGATGTTCTCGCGCTCTGCCACGATGCGCAGACCGTCGTCGCCGAGGAGGTAGAACTCGGTGGCCTTGTCGCCTTCGTTCTTGATCGAGAACGTGACGTTGCCACTCGCGATCGAGTCGGCCGAAACGGTGCATGCATCCGCCGTCGAGCTCACCTGCACGGCGTCGCCGGCACCGGCGACGTTCTCAACGCAGCCGGTCAGCGCGAGAGTGGATGAGAGCCCGAGTGCACCGAGGAGGGCGAGCTTCTTGTTCATGTACTGCTTTCTGTCGTGCCAAATGGCGGGAGTGTGCTTGTGCCGTTTGGCTACGAGGTGATGGGGGCGGCGGATGCTGCGGGCAGGGCCGGTGCGCTGGTTGCCGCGCCTTCGCTGGCCGCTGCCTGGCGGGCCTTCAAGGCCTTGCGCTCAAGCGCAGCCTTGCGGTTGCGGCGAGCGAGCCGGATGAACAGCGGCAGTGTGATGCCGATGTACAGAACCCACGCGATCACCTCGAGCCAGGACATCTGCGGGGCGAAACCGATCGTGCCCTTGAGGAGCGCGGCCAGGAATCCAGATGGTTCGATCACGTTCTGGACGTCGAAGGCCCAGCCGAACGGGAAGGCCTCGAAGCCGACGAGTACGTTGCCCGTGGCCGGGTCGATGGGCGTGATCGCGCCACCCGAGAAAGGCCCGGGCAGCACGCCGGCCTCCTGGAGGTCATGGATGCCGTAGGCAAGGATGCCGGCGGACATGACGATCAGGAACGCGCCCGACCAGGTGAAGAACTTCCCCAGATCGAACTTCAGCATGCCGCGGTAAAGCAGGTAGCCGAGACCGGCAGAGACGAGTAGGCCGGTGAACGCGCCGACGATCGCGAGGGCGCTGTCGAGCCAGCCGTACAGCATGAGCGTGGTTTCGATACCCTCGCGCGCGGCCGTGACAAACGCGATCCAAAAGATACTCGCGGCGCCGCCAACGAGCAGCGCGCGGTCGACGTTGCCCTCGACCTCGGCCTTAACTCGGGAACCGGCCGACATCATCCAGAACGCCATGCCCGTAACGAGCACGACGGCGAGCAGCGACATCGAGCCGCCGATGATCTCCTGTGCCTGGAACGAGAGTCCGTAGCGCCCGAAGGTGAAGAACGCGCCGAGCGCCAGCGAGAGCACGACGGCCGCGCCGATGCCCAACCAGATTGGTCGGCGCAACTCTCCGCGGCCGAGCTTGCGGATGTACGCGATGAGAAGGCCGACGACGAGCGCGACTTCCAGGCCCTCGCGGAGGCCAACCAAGAGTGCTGCAAGGAACATGCGAGCTGAATCCATTCCTGTGATCGCGGCATCTGAACCGCGGGATGAGAATCAGCATACACAGAGGTAAGGCTTACCTAAATCTTTTTTTCGGTGGGATGCGCAACACCACCACGCCTGTTGGCAAACAGACGAACGCGCCGCCCCGTACATCAATGATGCATCGCGGGCAGCGCGTGTCTAGGTTAGGTGAGCCTTGTTCTTTCGCCGCGATACGCGCGACCTCGATACGCGCCTGCGGCGCTACTCGGCCAGCGGGCCCGTCGGTCACCGAGTAGGCGCGCAGCGCCGTATCGAGGTGCGGCTGCGTCCTAGTCGCCGAGGAGGTTGTGTCGCTCGATGATGTGGTCGCGGGCCGGCCCCGTACCGATCGCCGAGATGCGCGCGCCCGAGAGTTCCTCGACCGCGAGCACGTAGTCCTGCGCGTTCTTCGGCAGGTCCTCGAACTTCTGGATGCCCGAGATGTCCTCTTCCCAGCCCGGGAATTCCTCGTAGATCGGCTTCGCGTGGTGGATGTCGGACTGCGACATCGGCATCTCGTCGAAGCGCTGGCCCTCGACGTCGTAGGCGACGCATACCGGAATCGTCTCGAATGTCGAGAGCACGTCGAGCTTCGTCATCACGATGTCGGTGAGGCCGTTGATGCGCGACGCGTAGCGGGCAACGACCGAGTCGAACCAGCCGGTGCGGCGCGGGCGGCCGGTGGTCGTGCCGAACTCGCCGCCGCGTTCGCGCAGCTTCTCGCCGAACTCGTCGTCGAGCTCGGTCGGGAACGGCCCGGAACCGACGCGCGTGATGTACGCCTTCTGGATGCCGACGAGCCGGTCGATCTCGCGCGTCGAAATACCCGAACCGGTCGCGACACCCCCGGCGGTGGCCGAGGACGAGGTCACGTACGGATAGGTGCCGTGGTCAATATCGAGCATGGTCGCCTGGCCAGCCTCGAAGACGACGTTCTTGCCCGCCTCGAGCGCCTGGTGCAGCTCGAGCGCGGTGTCGCCGACCATGGGGCGCACGCGCTCCGCGAACGGCAGCAGGCTGTCCGCGATCTCGTCGACCGAGAACGCGCGGCGGTTGTACGCCTTCACGAGCAGCTCGTTCTTCTGCACGAGCGCGCCCTCGATCTTCTGGCGCAAGATGCCCTCATCAAAGAGGTCCTGCATCCGAATACCGACGCGCGACATCTTGTCGGCGTAGGTCGGGCCGATGCCGCGACCGGTCGTGCCGATGCGGCGCTTGCCGAGGAAGCGCTCGGTCACCTGGTCGAGCGCGCGATTGTACTCGGGGATGATGTGCGCGTTGCCCGAGATCCGCAGCTTCGAGATGTCGATGCCGCGCTCATCGAGGTGCTCGAGCTCTTCGAAGAGCACGTTGAGGTCCACGACCACGCCGTTGCCGATCACCGGTGTCACGCCGGGCGAGAGGATACCGGACGGCAGCAGGTGCAGCGCGTACTTCTCGTCGCCAATCACGACGGTGTGGCCGGCATTGTTGCCGCCGTTGAACTTCACCACATAGTCGATCCGGTTTCCGAGCAGGTCGGTCGCTTTGCCCTTACCCTCGTCGCCCCACTGGGTGCCGATGATCGCAATGCCTGGCATGAACTCATCTCCTTGAGGAATGCATCCTTGATTACTGCGCCGTCAAAGACGCAAACAGGTCAACTCTACTGGGCGACGCCATCCAGCTTCTCGATAGCGGCCTCAGCTTCGGAGTCGGCGTCGCGCAAGAGAGCGGTGAGCCGCTCGACCTCGTCGTTCTCACCGATCGCCTCGGCGGCCCGGCGCAGCTGCCAGAATGATCGCAGCACGCCCTGGTTCGGCTCGTGCGACCACGGAATCGGCCCCTGGCCACGCCAGCCTGACTTGCGCAGCGCATCCAACCCGCGGTGATAACCAACTCGGCTGTACGCGTAGGCCTCGAGGATGCGGCCGTCGACGAACTCGCGCTGCGCCGCCTCGGCCCAGGCGAGGGATGATTTGGGATGCTTCTCGACGATAGCCGCGAGCGCGTGCTTTTCGCGGGGCAGGTGGCTGAGGTCATCGAGTACTTCGGGCTCTTCGTCGAGCCGCGTCTCGGGGATACCAAGGAGATTATTTGAAGTCATAGTTTCATTATGGCCAGGAACAGGTTAGGTTTCCTTTCAGTACACGTGCTCCGGGGTCGGTGAAAATCCGAACCGGTGGTTAAAGTCCACGACCCGCTGGTTTCGGCTGGCGGTTGATTCGGTGTAATTCCGAAACCGACGGTCATAGTCCGGATGGGAGGCGCGCGTGAGCTGCAGAACATCCGAGTTGGCTGGCCTGTAGCGACAACCACATTCGTGCCTTCCCTTGTCTTACCCACCTCCTCCGGAGCTGGAAGCAGAAAGACAATGGCACGAAATTCCCGCACCGACTGGTCGCGCATCCTGGCGCCGGTGCTGCTCGCGATCATCGTGGTCGCTGTTTGGGAGACCGCGGTGCGAAGCGGCGCCGTGAGCGCAATGTTCCTCCCCGCGCCGAGCGACTTGATCGCACGATTCTGGCTCGAGCTGACGCAAGGACCACTCCTCGACCACACTTGGCAGACGCTGATCGCCGCGCTGATGGGCACCGTGCTGGCGACGCTGGTCGCGGTTCCGCTCGGCTATCTCATCGCGCGAATCGACTGGGTCGACATGGCCGTGACTCCGTACGTCACCGCATCCCAGGCCATCCCCGCCGTCGCCGTTGCGCCGCTACTTGCCCTGTGGATCGGCTACGGCCTCACGCCGATCGCGATTCTGTGCGCGGTCGTCGCGTTCTTTCCGATGCTCATCACCACGACGATTGGCGTGCGTGCGCTGCCACAGGATGTGCTCGAGGCGGCTCGGCTTGACGGTGCGAACACGTGGCAATCGCTCGCGTGGGTCGAGGCGCCGCTTGCGATGCCCAGCGTGCTCGCTGGCATCCGCGCGGGTGTCGCGCTGTCGGTGACCGGCGCCGTGGTCGGCGAGTTCACGATGGGCGGCAAGGGCCTCGGCATGCTGCTCACGCTGTTTCGGGATGCGAACGACACCGAGGGGATGTTCGCGACGCTCCTCATGCTCGTGATCCTCGCGGTCGGGATGTTCACGGTGCTGCGGGTGCTCGAGTCGCTCGCGAATCGCCGCCAGCGACGCACCTCGAGCGACATGCGTCAGCAGCTGGATGCCGCATCCGAGAACGACCAAGTCATGACGGTGCCGCTGGTCGATGCGGCACCTCTCGATCGTTGAGTAGCGCCGAAGGCGCATATCGAAACCCACGCTTATTGAGTAGCGCCGAAGGCGCGTATCGAAATATCAAAGGAGCCCCAAATGTCCACCAACCGATTCCCCCGCGCGCTGAAGGCACTCGCGACGACGGCCGTCGCCGCCCTCGCCCTCGTGGGCTGCCAGGCGGGCTCGCCCGGCGCATCCGAAACCACGGGGGCAGCCGGAACCGGCGAGCCGCTGACGATCGGCTTGACCTACACCCCGAACATCCAGTTTGCGCCGTTCTATGTAGCGGAGGAGCTCGGCTACTTCGACGAGGCGGGCGTGAACGTCGAGCTGCGCCACCACGGCGAGAGCGAAGAGCTCTTCGGCGCGCTCAAGACCGGCGACGAGCAGCTCGTGTACGCGGGCGGGGACGAGATCGTGCAGGGCGTCTCGGGCGGAGTGCCCGTGCAGTCGGTTGCGACGCTCTACAACACGTACCCGGCCGTGCTGATCGTGCCCGCTGACTCGGATATTCAGAGCGCGGCCGACCTCGCTGGCCACTCGGTTGGCACGCCCGGCCCGTACGGTCAGACGTACTTTGCGCTGCTCGCGATGCTCGAGGGCGCTGGGCTGAGTGAGGCGGACGTCGACGTGCAGCACATCGGCTTCACGCAGCAGGCCGCGCTGTCGTCCGGCAAGGTGGATGCGGTGATGGGCTTCGCGAATAACGACGCGGTGCAGTTCGCGGCGCAGGGCATGGATGTGCGGGTCATCGAGGCCGTGGACTCTTCGGCTCCGACGCTGGTCGGGCCGGCTCTGGGTGCCGAAACGAGCGTGATTGCCGAGCGCGGCTCGGACGTGACCGCGGTGCTCGGCGCTGTGAAGCAGGCGATCGAGTACATCGCGCAGAACCCTGACGAGACGATCGAGATCTCGGCCTCGTACATCCCGACGATGACGACTCAGGAGCAGAAGGACGCGGCCCTCGCGACGCTCGAGGCGACCATCCCGCTGATGGAGGCCGACGGTGACCTGCCGTTGCTCACGAACAACCCCGACACGTGGGCCGCGATGACCGAGTTCATGCTCGAGGCCGGAATCATCACCGAGCCCGTTGCCCCCGAGGACGCCTTCACCAACGAGCTGCTGCCGTAGCGCGCGAGGCGCGGCTTGTTGCGTCGCGCCTAGTGCGGCGCCTTCCCGCATCCCCTCCGCAAATCCGTCACTCGATGTAGTCGAGGATGCATCAAATGCATTGAGTGACGGGCCTGCGGGGTGACCCTAAGGGATCCGTCACCCGATGCAGTCCCAGGCCCACCAAGTGCATCCAGCGACGGGCCTGCCCAGCGACCCCCAGAGATACGTCACTCGACGTTCTTGAGCCGTCTCCGAGTGCATCGAGTGCCGGATTTGTATGGAAGCCAACCGCAGACCCGTCACTCGATGCAGTCTCCGGCTCACCAAGTGCATCCAGCGACGAGTTTGCTGAGGGGACGGGCGTGCTCCTCTATGGTGGAACGCATGATGCCGGAATCGGAGCTCGTCGCCCATCTTCAGACGTGGGCTAGCCAAGCATCCTCGTTTCGGCTGACTGACTACGGAGATTGGGCGCGCGCGAACGAGGCGCCCAGCGCATCCACGCTAATCCTCCGCTTCGGGAGCTGGAGCGAGGCGATGCGCGCCGCCGGGCTCGAGGACAAGATCACGAGCGTGCGGCAGCAGCGGCGCGTGATCTCGAACGCGGAGCTGTGGGCGAGCGTGGTCGCGTACCTCCGCGCCGACCGCAAGAGCCATTCGTTCGCCGACCTCAAGGTGTGGATGCAGCAGCAAGAATTGCCGAGCGCCGCGACGGTGCGGGCACGGCTCGGCAAGTGGTCGGAGGTGCGGGACACCGCCGAGAAAGTGATCGCCTACGCTGACGCCCAATCGCCAACGCCTTGGGAATTTGCGGACGAGGTGCTCTCGATCGTGCCCGGCGAAGGTCCGCGGCGCGAGCACACCGACGACGCCTGCTATTCGGCCCTCCATCGAGTCGCGACGGTGCTGGATGGGCCAATCACTGTGGCGCAGTATGACAAGGTTCGTGCCCCTGCCGAACCGAGCTCGGGCGTGCTCATGAAGCGATACGGCAGCTGGTACGAGTCGCTGCAGTGGGCCGATCTCGGCGACCGCGCGACGTCGGCGCGGGCGTAGTCGCCGCTCTGCAACGGATCTCACGAATATTGTCGGTGGCTGGTGCCACTATCCATTCATTGGACGTGAAAGTTATCGACGACGTTGGAGAACCCAATGACCCAAGACAAACCTGTGGAGAGTGGCCTCTTTGAACGGGACAGTCGGATCGTTGCTCGCCTGCTGGACGGTCAAAATCTCCAGCAAGTTGGCGAGGAGTTCGGACTTACCCGCGAACGCATCCGACAGATAGCTAAAAAGCGCGGCGTGGATGTGCTGAAAATTAGAGAATCCAAGAAGAACGGTCAAGCTCGGAAATTTCGAGACCTAAGTTCGGCCGTTGAAAAGTTCTCAATTCAGCATCCGCTAGCGAGCGTGGATGAGATCGCGTTGAAATTCAACTTGGATCTCGAAACTGCGGAGCGGGCACTCGGGCGTCGAGTGGCCATTCATAGGCCACGCGAGCTCGCCGTCAGTCGGACGTTCACTGACGACGAAATGCTCGACCATCTCAGAATCTGGGCAAAGTCAGCATCAAATTTCCGCCGAGAGGACTACGAGAACTGGGCGGAAGATACTGATTTTGTATCACCAGCGACGTTGACTCTTCGATTCGGTAGTTGGGGCGAGTCAATGCGTCGAGCAGGTCTCGGGCACTTGACCGAGAACCGATCACTTCGGAAAGTTATCTCCGACCTCGAACTCTGGGCTTGCGTAGTTCAATACTTGAAATCAGATCGCGATCGATACTCATTCGGAGATCTCGGTGTTTGGCTCCGAAAATCCGCCCTGCCAAGCGCAGAACTCGTACGGTCGCGCCTCGGTAAGTGGCTAGACGTGCGCGAAACCGCACTTCGAATCATCGATTACGAGAACAACTCAGCACCGGGCACGTGGACATTTGCGGACGAGGTTTTAAGCACTGTCCCCGGTGAGGCAAAGCGACGCGAATTTTCTCCTGAGGAAACCCGCGCAGCTCTGAGACGGGTGGCTGCGTTAGACCGAGGAAAGATCACCGTGGCGAAATATGATTCGCTGCGGTTAGAAGACGAACCCAGTTCGGGCTTAATTATGACTCGAAATGGCGGCAGCTGGCACGATGCACTCGTCGACGCCGGCCTCGGCGACCGTGCGAATCGCCCACGCGACAGGTCGTAGCGAATCGGCCGGATGACGAATCCATCCCCGCGCATCCGCCTACCCAGCCGCGGTACTACCCTCGAGGGTGGACTTGGAGAGGGAGCGGATGAGCGAAACACACGAGCTATCGACGTACGGGGTTGGGCCGTGGGAGGGCGAGTGGCCCGACGATCCGCGATACGATCGCGAACTGCTCGAGCACGGTGACACGCGCAACGTCATCGATCGCTTCCGCTACTGGACGATGGATGCGATCATCGCCGACCTCGATGAGACGCGGCATCCATTCCACGTCGCGATCGAGAACTGGCAGCACGACATGAACATCGGCTCGATCGTGCGCTCGGCGAACGCATTCGGCGCGAATACCGTGCATATCGTGGGTCGCAAGCGCTGGAATAAGCGCGGCGCGATGGTCACCGATCGATACCAGCACGTCATGCACCACGAGACGGTGGATGCGTTCGTCGAGTGGGCGCGGGGTGCCGGCATGCCGATCATCGCGATCGACAATGTTCCCGGATGCGTGCCGATCGAGACGACGCCGCTGCCCGAGCGCTGCGTGTTCCTGTTTGGGCAGGAGGGCCCGGGACTCACGAAGGCCGCCGTTGCCGCCGCCGAGCAGGTGATTGAGATTACGCAGTTCGGGTCGACGCGCTCGATCAATGCATCCGCTGCCGCCGCCGTGACGATGCACGACTGGGTGCTGCAGCACGTCTACGGCCGCAAGCCTTAGTCGGGCGTAATACTGAACCGCATCGAGTGACGGATCGCTGGCGGCCGCCCCACAGGCCCGTCACTGGATGCACTTGGAAGCCCCGCGACCGCATCGAGCGACGGATCATTGGCCGGCCCTCCCGCAAGCCCGTCGCTGGATGCACTTGGAAGCCTCGCGATTACATCGAGCGACGGATTTGCCGAAGTAGGGAGCTAGCCCGCGTAGAACGCGACGTCCGCATCCGCGAAGCGCCGCCGCATCGTCGCGATCGCCTCCGGATTCTGGTCGACCAGCACGAACCGCCGCCCGAGCGACATCGCCGCGGCACCCGTCGTGCCGCTGCCGCCGAAGAAGTCGAGCACCCAATCCCCCGGCCGGCTGCTCGCCGCGATCACGCGCCGCAAAATCCCGAGTGGCTTCTGCGTCGGGTACCCCGTCTTCTCGTGCCCGTTCGGCGACACGATCGTGTGCCACCACACATCGGTCGGCAGCTTCCCGCGCGCCACCTTCTCGGGCGTGACGAGCCCCGGCGCCATGTACGGCTCCCGGTCAACCTCTTCGCTGTCGAAGTGATACCGCCGCGGATCCTTCACGTACACCAGAATCGTGTCGTGCTTCGACGGCCACCTCGACTTCGAGCGGGCGCCGTAGTCGTACGCCCAGATGATCTCGTTGAGGAAGCACTCGCGCCCGAACAGCGCATCCAGCAGCACCTTCGCGTAGTGCACCTCGCGGTAGTCGAGGTGCAGATAGAGCGTTCCGGTCGCATCCAGCAGCCGCCAGGCCTCCTCGAGCCGCGGCTCGAGAAACTCCCAGTAGTCCTCGAACGCGTCGTCGTACGAGGTGACCACCCCGCGCACAGTCTCGTACGTCTGCCCCTTGAACCCGATCCGCGTGCCCGACTCCGACCGCACCGACTTCGTCGTCTGCCGCAGCTGCTTCCGCCCCGTATTGAACGGCGGGTCCAGATAGATCAGCTGAAAGGATGCATCGGGCAGCGATCGCAGGACCGGCAGGTTATCGCCGTGAATGACCGCATTGGGCCCGTCCGGCGCCCACGAAAACTCGCCCGTCATCCCTGCATCCTATGGCTGGAGCGAATCGAATTGTTCCGCGGAGGTCGCAAAGCAGTAGTACGAGCGGATGCCCGCATCCCACTCGACCTCGTCGGCTGGCCAGCGCACCTGCACCTGCAGGTCCGGGATGCTCGCAGCGGCATCGAGGTTGATCGCGTCGGGCGACTGGCAGGCAATCATCGCGCGCTCGCGCAGTGCATCCTCGCCGGGCCAGGCTTCACCGTCGAGGACCGATTCCACGGGCACGATCGCCGTGAGCTGCGCCGTGTGCGACTCGTCGCACGAGATCGGCGCGAAGTCGGACGCCCAGGGCGTCTCGAGCGTCGCGAAACAGTCCCCCGCTTCGAGCGTCGCGAGGGTGGATGCGGCGGGCTGGGTCGTCGCAGGCACGGCCGAGTTGGGTGCCTCGGCGCGGCCGAAGGGCGACCAGATCCATCCGGCGACCCCCGCGGCGAGGACGATTACCGCGCAGATCGCGAGGTTGCGCCCGAGCGGCGAATGGCGTCGCGCATCCTGCCGCCGAGCGGCTTGGCCGTCGCGCCGCGCTCCAGCCGCAGAGTCCCCCACCTCGCGCAGCGACGCGCCAGCACCAGCACCAGCAGAGCCCCGGCCCTCGCGCCGCGAACTTCGCGTGCCGTCAGCAGGACCGCGAGCGCCGGACGACTGCCTGTCGGAAGAGGGTTGTGAACCGGCCACGCCGTCACCGGCCCGGCCGTCGTGGCGCCCGCGAACGCATCCCGCTAAACCGCTTCGAGGCCGAGGTCGTCGAGGCCGATCGCGTAGCGGTACGGGTAGCCCGCATCCTCGATGCGCTGGCCGGCGCCGGTCGCGCGGTCGACGATCGTGCAGACGGCGACGACGTTCGCGCCAACCTTCTCGAGCGCCTCGATCGCGGCGAGCGGCGAGCCACCGGTGGTCGACGTGTCTTCGAGCACGACGACCCGCTTGCCGTCGACATCCGGACCCTCGACCTGCTTGCCGCGGCCGTGGTCCTTCGGCTCCTTGCGCACAACGAACGCGTCGATCGCGCGGCCCTTCGACACCGCGTGGTGCATCACTGCGTTCGCGAGCGGATCCGCACCCATCGTCAGGCCGCCGACGGCGTCGATGTCACCGAACTCGTCCACGAGCTCGAGCAGCACCTCGCCGATGAGGGGCGCCGCGCGGTGGTCGAGCGAAAGCTTGCGCAGATCGATGTAGTACGAGGCCTTCTTGCCGCTGGTGAGCGTGAAGTCGCCGTGGAAAACGGCCTCGTCGCTGATGAGCTGGATGAGTTGAGTACGTGCGTCGGTCACGCCTCCCAGCGTAGTTGCTCGCGCGACGCGGTGCGCGCGATACGGTAGACGCCATGCGCATCGCCACCTGGAACGTGAACTCCATCCGCACCCGCAAGGGTCGCGTCATCGACTTCCTCGAGAACAGCGACATCGACGTCCTCGCGATGCAGGAAATCAAGTGCAAGCCTGAGCAGTTCCCCTACGAGGAGTTCGAGGCTGCGGGCTACGAGGTAATCGCGCACGGGCTCAACCAGTGGAACGGCGTCGCGTTCGCCTCCCGCTTGCCAATTGAGGATGCGGTCGAGGGCTTCGACGGGATGCCCGGATTCAGCAAGAAGCCGGTTGAGGGCGACCTGCCCCTCGAAGCGCGCGCGCTCGGCGTCACGATCGAGGGGATGCGCCTCTGGTCGCTGTACGTCCCCAACGGTCGCGAGCTCGACGACCCGCACTACACCTACAAGCTCGAGTGGCTGAAGGCGCTCCGCGCGGCGACGCAGGCACGGCGGGATGCGCATCCTGACGAGCCACTCGCGCTCATGGGCGACTTCAACATCGCCCCGCTCGACATCGACGTCTGGGATCCGGAATTCTTCGTCGGTAAGACCCACACCTCGCAGCTCGAGCGGGATGCGTTCAATGCGTTCCTCGACGACGGGATGATCGATGTCACGCGCGAGCTCGGCGTCGAGGGCTACACGTACTGGGATTACACGCAGCTGCGGTTCCCGCGCAACGAGGGGATGCGCATCGACTTCGTGCTTGGCAACCCCGAGTTCCTGGAGCTGGTCACCGAGGCCGAGATCGCTCGGGATGAGCGCAAGGGCGACGGTCCGAGCGACCACGTTCCGGTCATCGTCGAGCTCGACACCGAGACCTCGCTCGACGACGACATGCCGATGATCTTCTAGCCCCAGTTGTCTGGTGGGGGTCCCACTGGCCAATTTGGTGGTCGCTGGCTTTGGTGGTCGCTGGCTGAGTAGCCGCGCAGCGGCGTGTCGAAGCCCGGCGACCTTCCCCCTCGATACGGCCTTCGGCCTACTCGGGGAACGAAAGCGTTAAGGGCAGTTGATCGTCAGCGCGACGTCGGTGAGCTCGTACGCGAGGTCGAGGCGCGCGTCCTGTGCGTAGTCGGTCGGCGAGATCGTCCAGAGCACGGTCACCTGGCGCATGCCGTCGGGACTCGACATCGTGATGCCGCGGTATCCCAGTCCCGAACCGATGTGCCCGTACACGTGGCGCGGGGCGCCGATTTGGACCAGCTCGCCGAACGCGGAATCGTGCAGGCTCCCGGAACCCGATTCGGGCGCGGCGAAGTCGTAGGTCGGCAGCGGGGTCGCGGTAGCGGATGGGTCAGACTGCCGCGGTACGGATGCATCCGGCGGCCCCGTTTCACCGGCTTGGGTCGGCGGTGCAGACGCGTCCGGCGGCGCCGTCTCGCCGCCGTGGGTCGGCGCCTCGGATGCGCTGGGTGCGTCCGTGTCCAAAGTCGCTCCGGGCTCGTCCCCGGCATCCGCCCCATCGCTTGCCCCGGGTATCCCTGCCTTATTCGCCGAGGACTCGAGGTACACCGGCTCGGCGTCGGGGCACTGATCGGTCCGCGATTGCACGCCGAGCCCGTAGCCCTCAGGCAGGAGCACGAGCATCTCACCCAAAAGCTCGGGCGCGATGACCTGGCCGGTCAGGAGCGCGCGCATGAACGTGTTCACGTCCGACACGGTCGAAACGACGCCGCCCGCGCCCGACCAGAGCGACGCATCCTGTGCCGTGACATCGATCGAGAGCGCGCCCTCCGTGATGTAGCCGTGCGCGGCATTCTCGGGCATCGCGGTGCCGTCCGGCAGCGACGTAGTGGTGAGTTCGAGCGGCTCGGTGATCCGAATCGCGAGCTCCTCGGCGAGCGTCGAACCCGTGAGCTCCTCGATCAGCATCGTGATCACGATGTAGTTCGTGTTCGAGTACTCGAAGCCTGTGCCGGGCTCGAAACTCCACTCCTGGCTCTGCGCGTTCTCGACCAGCTCCGCGTTGGTCACCGGAGTGACAATGCGGGTCGATAGCTGGGTCGGATCCTCGGGCATGAGCGTCGGCACGTAGTCGGGCAGCCCGGACGAGTGGTTCAGCAACTGCCGCACCGTCACCTCGCGACCGCCGACGACGCCGGGCAGATAGTCCTCGATCCGGTCGCCGAGCTGCACCCGCCCCTCTTCGACGAGCTGCAGCAGGATGGCCGCGATCATCGGCTTCGAAAGGCTCGCGATCCGAACCGGGTCGGTGACGGTCGCGGGCAGCTCGGTCTTTTTTGAGCGGATGCCCTTGGCACCACTCCAGGCATGCTCGCCATCGCGGATCTCGACGAACACGGCGGGGGCACCCGCATCCACCATCTGCGTCATCAGCGCCTCGATATCGGCGACCTCGAAATCGGCCGTCTCGGTCGGGCGCAGCGGTATCGCCGTGGGCCCCGGCTGGGGGCCGGATGCGCATCCAGGCAAGCTCGCAAAGATCACGAGCGAGAGCGTTGCACCGATACCCTTGACGGCGGACTTCCACGAAGGACGAAAGACAGTTCCCATGACGAGGGAATACTGTCACGTGTCGATGAGTTGGAGTTGAACGGAAAGCCGTGCGCTTCCAGAAGCCACCGAAAGGAACAGTTCTTGACGATCATTGCCCCACGCAACGCGACCACAGCACCCATCGCCGACGTGCTCGAGAATCGCTGGAGCCCGCGCGGCTTCGACTCCTCGCACGAAGTCAGCGAAGCGGAAATCCGCTCGCTCATCGAGGCTGCCCGCTGGTCGCCATCGGCGTTCAACTCGCAGCCGTGGGGCTTCATCGTCGGCCGTCGTGGCAGCGACAACTTCAACAAGATCTTCTCCGCGCTCGTCCCTTTCAACCAGGAATGGAACGTGAATGTGTCCGCATTGATCGTCGCGCTCGCACGGGTCGAGATCGACGGTAAGAAGCTTCCGACTGCGTATTACGACCTCGGCCAGGCAGCCGCTCACCTCACCGTTCAGGCCGAAACGCTCGGCTTGAACGTGCACCAGATGGGTGGGTTCGACCCCGCCGCGGTCGCCGAGCAGTTCGTGCTGCCCGAGGGCTACGAGCCCTACACCGTGATCGCGGTGGGCCAGCATTCGACCGATGAGTCGATCGACGACAAGATCCGCGAGCGCGATGCCGCCCCGCGCGAGCGCAACGACGTCAGCGAGATCCTGCTCAGCTTCGAGTAGGGGCGGCCCCTACGAGATCAACTTGTGGCGCGACTTCTCGCACTCTTCCCTTGGGTCGAGCACGCGGGGGTCGCGCCCGGCGATCGCTTCCTTCGCCGCCGCCATTTCGTCGAGGTGAATGGCGCCCTGCCCGTCCGCCAGGATGAGCTGCTTCTCGTGGCCCTTGCCCGCAATGATCACGATATCGCCCTGGCGGGCACGTTCGATACCGGCCGCGATCGCATCCCAGCGGTTGTCGATGCGCTCCCACGCGACGCCCGCCTCGTCAAGCGCCGGCGCGACATCCGCGACGACCTCTTCGAAGCTGCCAGCCTTGAGGTCATCCTCGGTCAGGATGATGTGGTCGGCGCCAGCGGCCGCGACCGTCCCCATCTCACGACGAAGGCGAGGGATGCGGTCCCCAAGCACGCCAAAGACCAGCGTGATCGGCGCATCCGACAGCGCTCGGACGGCCTCGAGGCAGGAATGGAGCGCGTCGGTCGTGTGCGCGTAGTCGATAAAGACGTCGAGCCCGTCCTCGTTCAGCACGCGCTCGAGCCGTCCCGGCACCGGTTCGGCCTCGCCGAGGCCCTCGGCGATCGTCTCGAGTGCATAGCCCTGCGTCATCGCGGCGGCCGCGGCGAGCAGCGCGTTGCGCACGTGGTAACCGCCAAGCGCTCGCAGCCGCACGGGCACGGTTCCGCTACTCGTCACGAGGTCAAATGTCGTACCGTCAAGATCAGTCGCGATGTTTTCCGGTCGTACGTCGACGGCGTCACCAGGGCACCCGACCCGGACGACTCTGGCGCCGGTCGCCTCGATGAGGCCAGCGGCACGGGCACCCCACTCTCCGCCCACGTCAACGATCGAGTAACCGGCGGCAGCGTGCTCGAACAGGCGCCGCTTCGCGTCGAAGTACGCCTCCATCGTCCCGTGCAGCTCGAGGTGGTCCTCGGTGAGGTTCGTGAACATTGCGACATCGAAGGACATCCCGGCAACTCGCTCGAGCTGCAGCGAGTGGGAGGAGACCTCCATGATGACGTCCTCGGTACCGCCCTCGACTGCCGTTCGCAGGAGGTCGTGCAGGATGGGCGCTTCGGGTGTCGTATTGGGCGTCTCGATGATCTTCCCGTCGAGATCGAATCCGATCGTGCCCATCACCCCGACGCGACGCTTCGCGTGCCTGAGGATCGACGAGAGGAAGTAGGCCGTCGAGGTCTTCCCATTCGTGCCGGTGATGCCGTACATCCGGAGCTGCTCGTCCGGCTTGCCATTCAAGATCCGTGCCATCAGAGCCAGCGCGATGCGCACATCCGGCACCACGATGTAGGTCACATCCGGCAAAAATTCGGCCGGCAACTGTGCACACACAACAACGTTTGTGCCCCGAGCGACTGCATCCGGAACAAATTTCATCCCGTCATGATGAAACCCCGGCACCGCCACGAAGGCCGTGCCGGGGCCAGCAACACGAGAATCATGCGTCACCGCGGTGACTTCACGAAGCGGATCGAACTGTGCTGTAGCTACGAGCTGCAACTCAGAAGCAAGAGCGTCAAGCAGCATCCTGTGTTCCTTTGGGCAGTACTGAAAACCAAAAAGTTGTGGGTCCATGACCCACAACTCTTCGGAGGCTAGCACGCTCGGGGTGCGTTTCGGTTACGTTCGGATCACGAGTGAATCACCGTCCGCGGCGACCGAAACCATTACCTTTGCTCCGTCCTGGACCTTGCCCGCAAGGATGGCCCGCGCGAGCTGGTCATCGATCTCCTTCTGCATGAGGCGACGCAGGGGACGAGCACCGTAGATGGGATCGTACCCCCGCTCTGCGAGCC
This sequence comes from Gulosibacter molinativorax, assembly GCF_003010915.2. Lineage (NCBI taxonomy): Bacteria > Bacillati > Actinomycetota > Actinomycetes > Micrococcales > Microbacteriaceae > Gulosibacter > Gulosibacter molinativorax. The sequence goes on from NZ_CP028426.1 coordinate 2,505,989, forward strand.
AGTTGCGCGCATCCTCGTCCACCTCAATTTGGATGCGGTGCTCCGCAAGCCTGTGCTCGAGCGTCTCGATGTTGAGGCCGACGATCTTCGCGAGCTGGTCTTGCGACAGCGCCTCGAAGATGACGATCTCGTCGAGCCGGTTGATGAACTCGGGCTTGAAAGCGCGGCGCACCGCGCCCATTACCTCGGCGTGACGCTCCTCGGTCGTGAGCTGCGGGTCGATCAAGAACTGCGAGCCCAGGTTCGAGGTGAGGATGAGGATGGTGTTGCGGAAGTCGACCGTGCGACCCTGACCGTCGGTGAGGCGGCCGTCGTCGAGCACCTGCAGGAGGATGTCGAAGACCTCGGGGTGGGCTTTCTCGACCTCGTCGAACAGGATGACCGAGTAGGGGCGGCGGCGAACCGCTTCGGTGAGCTGACCGCCCTGCTCGTAGCCGACGTATCCCGGAGGGGCACCGACGAGTCGCGAGACGCTGTGCTTCTCTCCGTACTCCGACATGTCAATGCGCACCATCGCCTGCTCGTCGTCGAAGAGCAGGTCCGCGAGCGCCTTGGCGAGCTCAGTCTTACCGACACCGGTCGGCCCGAGGAAGAGGAACGAACCGGTGGGCCGATTCGGATCCGCGACGCCCGCACGCGAGCGACGAATCGCATCCGACACCGCCTGGACGGCCTCGTCTTGCCCAATCACGCGCTTGTGCAGCTCCGACTCGAGGTCGAGCAACTTCTCGCGCTCCGACTGCAGCAGCTTGCCAACGGGAATGCCCGTCCACGCGGCGACGACACTTGCGATGTCATCTTCCGTGACGTGGTCATTCACGAGGCGCTGTTCGCTGCCCTCCTGCGCCTCGGCCTCCGTGAGCTGCTTCTGCAGCTGCGGGATCTCGCCATACAGAACTCGCGAGGCGAGCTCGAGGTTGCCATCGCGTTGGGCGCGGTCCGCACGGATGCGCGCCTCGTCGAGCTTGGTCTTGAGGTCACCGACCTTGTTCAGGCCACTGCGCTCCGCATCCCAACGTGCCTGCAACGCATCCAGCTCGACCTGGAGGTCTGCCATTTCCCGGCGGAGCTGCTCGAGTCGCTGCTTCGAAGCCTCGTCGTGTTCCTTCTTCAGTGCGAGCTCTTCGATCTTCATGCGGTCGATCTGACGCTTGAGGCTGTCGAGCTCGGTCGGCGAGGAGTCGATCTCCATGCGAAGGCGCGACGCTGCCTCATCCACGAGGTCAATCGCCTTGTCCGGCAGCTGTCGAGCCGTGATGTATCGGTTCGACAGGGTTGCAGCGGCGACGAGCGCGTTATCGCTGATGGCGACCTTGTGGTGTGCCTCGTAGCGCTCCTTGAGGCCGCGAAGAATCGCGATGGTGTCCTCGACCGACGGCTCGTCAACGAAGACCTGCTGGAAACGGCGCTCAAGGGCCGGGTCCTTCTCGATGAACTCGCGGTACTCGTCGAGCGTCGTCGCGCCGATCAGACGCAGCTCACCACGGGCGAGCATCGGCTTGAGCATGTTGGATGCGGACACGCTCGACTCGCCACCACCGGCACCCATGAGCGTGTGCAGCTCGTCAATGAACGTGATGACCTGGCCCTCAGATTCGCGGATCTCGTCCAGGACCGCCTTCATGCGCTCCTCGAAATCACCGCGATACTTGGCACCCGCGAGGATTGCCGAGATGTCGAGCGAAATAAGTTCTTTGCCCTTGAGAGACTCGGGGACGTCGCCCGCGACGATGCGCTGAGCGAGCCCCTCGGCAACGGCAGTCTTGCCGACACCTGCCTCACCAATAAGGACGGGGTTGTTCTTCGTGCGCCGAGTGAGCACCTGACTCACGCGGCGAATTTCAGCGTCACGACCGATGACCGGGTCAAGTTTGCCGGTTCGTGCGATGTCGGTGAGGTTGACACCGAAGCGCTCAAGCGCTGACTGGGATTCTTCATCTTGGGGCTGTGCGCCTTGCATATTAGCCATGTGCTTCTCCTTTCGAGGGGGCTCAAGACAGGCCGTTCGACGGGCTCACGACGAGCCTCCGCTGCCTGCAGATTAGGGAAAGAGTCCTCGCACAACCTGCGGCATGGGACGCGGGCCACCACCGGGGGTGGGGAGGATGCTTTCTACACTTGAGTGCAACCGACTCAAGTTTGCAATTATTCCCTGATCCAGGCGAAATATTTTCTGACGATTCAGCAAGTCCACAGCATCCCGCGAGCAAGGAAATTGACGGAAATCAAGCCGTTCACTTGTTGTTCACCTATAATTCACTTAGAAGCATCATTGCTTCCGCTTTTCGCGTCCGCGAGAAGCAACCCAGAAATGGCCGCAAAGGAGGCGACAACATGGGTGAAATCAGCGGGAACATTTCCCGAGTAACTGACAACTACACAGTAACGCTCAGCGCCGACTCAGATTTCGATCGAAAGACGATTTGGCGCGCAATCACTCAGGAGCAAGCGCTCTCGACGTGGCTTGGACGACCTTCGAAGTCGATCATGACGGGTGAGTCATTCACCCTGACCTACCCGAATGATGCTGACTACAGCATCATCGCGCGAGTGCACGATCGCCGAGTACCGAGTTCGCTCGTGCTCAGCTGGAAGTTCAACGAGCTGCCGGAAAATTTCGTGCGCATCACGCTCAGCAAGCGACCGGAGGGCGGTACCGAAATCCGCCTCGAGGTCACGGGCCTACGCCGCGAAGACACCGCAGCCGCCGCAGCAACCTGGCACGCCCAGATGGAGTTCCTCCGGAACTACCTCCAGGGCCGCGAGGTAATCGGGCACGCGCTGCGCTTCCGTCGTGACGAGCTCATACCCGAGTACGAGCAGCAGATGCTCGATGTCGGCGCACCGCGCCGTTCGCGCCGCGAGCTGCTCGACGAGCTGGAGTTCGAGCAGAGCCATGTACCGCCGCAGGACAACGAGTTCCGCCGCGTACTGCACACGCACGGACACCTCGCCTAACGCAGCTAGTTACTCCCGGGGCGGGTGGATGACTTCGGTCACCACCCGCCCCGCGTCGTTTCCGGCCTTTCGGAACTACGGCGACGCGGTACCCGCTGCGTCACCTCGGCAAACCCGTCGTCACCTCCGCAAACCCGTCGCGAAACGCACTCCACGGCACCCCGACTACATCGAGTGACGAGCCTGCAATCTCACTCCAGCAAATCCGTCACGAAACGCACAATGCGCCACGTCCGACTGCATTGAGCGACGGATTTACCGAAGTGATTCGGCGGCGGGGTTGGTTCGGAGCTACGGCGCGACGCGGTAGCCGCTGCGAATCGCCACCCGGTTCCAAGAGTTCATGACGACCGCGAGCCAGCTCACTGCCGAGACCTGCTCGGGGTTCAGCGAGCCGTTGTCCCAGTCGGTGCGTTCTGGCACGGACAACCGCGTCACTTCCTCCGCCAGCCCGAGCGCATCCTGCTCCTGCTCGCTGAAGTACTGCGACTCCCACCACGCGGGCAGCACCGCGAGCCGGTCCGCCGTCTCACCGGCGCTGACCGCGTCCCGCGTGTGCAGGCGACAGCAGAACGCGCAGCCGTTGAGCTGCGAGACACGGATCTTGACGAGCTCGATGAGCTTCTTGTCGAGCCCAGCCGCCGCTGCGGCCTCCTCCGCCGACTTACTGAGCGCGACGACCTGCTGGTAAACGTCGGGGTGCTGCTTGCTGATATTTACTCGCGACATGTGTGAACTCCGTTTCCGTTGCGTAGATGTGCCCTACCCACGATGAATAATCGGATGCACCACCGACATCGTGGGACCACTGCGTGCCCCAGAAGTAGGTGACTCCTACATGCTGCTCTCGCGCCCTGCGAGCCGCCTCCGCATCCCTCGCAACAATGGTGGGGACGAGCTCCTCGCGACCTGCCTCGGCAGGAGACTGTGCCATGCCCCGGTAGGCTCGAACACTATGGCTATTGGCGCAACCATGCACACGTTCGAGGTCGACCTCTCCCTCATCGATCGGGCGGTGTACGAGAGTTTCACCGTGCGAGTGGCGAGGCACCCCTCTGAGACCGAGGCCTACATGATGACGCGGTTGCTCGCCTACTGCATGGAGTACGAGGAGGGCATTGCGTTCGCCGAGGGTGGGGTCTCTTCAACCGAAGAACCGGCCGTGCTGGTACGGGACTTGACCGGGCGAATCACGGCGTGGATCGAGATCGGCGCGCCCGACGCGGCCCGACTGCACTTCGGCAGCAAGCTGGCCGATCGCACCGCCGTCTACACCCATCGGGATCCGGCGAAGCTCTTGGCCTCGTGGTCGGGCAAGACCATCCACCGAGCCTCGGAGATCCCGCTGCGATCCTTCGACCCCGGCTTCATTGACAGCGCGACCACGGCGATCGAACGTCGCAACACGATGTCAGTCTCGGTCACCGAGGGCCAGCTGTACCTGACCCTCGGCGACCTTCACCTCGAGACCCCGGTGCATGAGACACACGTTGCCTAACCCGCGCTGCTCAGAGCGGAGCCCCATCACGCTCAGGAGACCGAGCCACATCCTGCGCGAAACAAGTCAGTCCGGCTCAAACCGCTACGAGCCCGGGCCCAGCCCGAGATCGCTCACCAGCACCGCCGCGAGCGCCTCCGCGCCGATCTCCGCGTCCGCATCCTCGACGTGCTCCTCGTGCGCGTGCGACACTCCGGTCGGGTTGCGCACGAACAGCATCGCGGTTGGCACGTGGGAGGCGAGGATGCCCGCGTCGTGACCGGCGCCTGTGTCGAGTACCGGCGCATCCGGCAGCGTGACCTCGAGCCGCCGACGTAGGCCGGCGTCGAACGACACGGTCGGGCTGAGCGATTCCTCGCGAACAGACACCGCGCATCCCTGCTCGCGCGCGAGTTCGTCGGCCCGCTGCGAGATCTCGGCGACGACCTGCGCCGTGACCGCGTCGTCGGGATGCCGCACGTCGAGCCAGACGTCGACGCGCGAGGCGATCACGTTCGTGCCGCCCGGGATGGGCTGCAGCCGGCCAACCGTCGCGCGGGCGCCGTCGTGGGCACGCGCGACGCTCGGAATCTGGCCGATCAGCGCGCCGGCAGCTACCAGTGGATCACGACGGTCTTGCATCAGCGTCGTGCCAGCGTGATTGCCCTGGCCAGTGAAGCTGAGTCGCCAGCGGCCGTGTCCGAGAATCGACGAGCCAATCGCCACCGCCTGACCGAGATCGATGAGTCCGCGGCCCTGCTCGACGTGCAGCTCGACGAACGCGCCGATCTGCGCGAGCCGCTCGGGGTCCGGACCCATATGCCGAGGGTCGAGCCCGGCGGCGGCAGACTGCTCGGCAAACGTGTTGCCATCCTCATCCGTCAGTGCGAGGGCCTTGTCGAGCGAAATGGCGCCGGTCAGGATGCGTGAGCCGAGGCATGCAATCCCGTACCGTGAGCCCTCTTCCTCGGGGAATACCGCAATTGCGAGCGCGCGATCCGGCTGCCTGCCCTGGGCCCGCAGCACATCCACCGCAGCGAGCGCCGACGCGACGCCGAGCGGCCCATCGAACGCACCGCCGCCCGGCACCGAGTCGAGGTGACTGCCCGTCACGACCGCACCCGAGCGGTCGCCGGAGGGCGTGTCCCACCAGGCCCACATGATGCCGTTGCGGTCGGTCTCCACATCCAGGCCGCGCGCGATCGCCTCTGCGATGAACCAGCTGCGCAGGTCGAGTTCGGCGGTCGAGTAGACCGGACGCGAGTAGCCACCTCGGGCGCTGTCACGGCCCACATCCGCGATCGCCGACAGAAGCGAGGTGACCCGATCGGTGCGCTGGTTACCTTCGATGAGGTTACTCGTCATTACACTGCCTCCCGACCGAACGGCCCTGTGCCGTAGTCCTTGAATTGGTTCTGTGCGACGCGGAACTCCTGCGGCACGGTACCGGTTCCGGTCGCGAGATCGGCGGCAAGCTCACCGAGCAGTGGGGCGAACTTACCGCCGTGGCCGGAGCACGCCGACACGACGACGACGCCGTCGGCCTCGTCGATCACGAAGTCCTCGTTCTGCGTGTTCGTGAACAGGCACGTGGTCTCGGCATAGGGCTCGGGCACGACGCCGGGGAGGAACTCTTCCGCGTACGCGATCATCTTCGCGCGCATCTCAGGGCGGATTCGCCCGTCCTGATCGAGCGCCGAAGGGATGACCGGGCCGCCGTTGAACTGCGCCAGCTTCTGCCCGCGGAACTCGGCGTCACGACCGCCGGGCAACCCGTAGGTCTCGAACTCGAAGCGCTTGTGGATGAACGTGGGCCAGGAAGGATAAGTGTTGCCGGATGCATCCTGCTCTCGCCAGGGCATGTGAAAGGCCTGTTCCTGCCGTACCTCGAGTTTCGGGAACGATTCGAGGAAGGCGCTCGGCAACGCCAGATCCTGCAGCAGGTGCGGGAACCAGCCACCGGCCGCAACGATGACCTTCGCACCAGCGACTCGCTCGCCGGTGGCGGATTTCACCACGAAACCGCCGAACGCGGTGCGCGTGATGCCCGCGACCTCCCAGTTCGTGCGCAGGTCGACGCGACCGGTCGCGACCGCGAGGTCGAGCATCGTCTCGACGGTGGTGATCGCATCGAGCACGCCCGAGCCAGGGTGGTAGAGCACCTCGGTATCGAAGTTGAACTGCGGGAAGCGAGCCCGCGCATCCGCAGCCGCGAGCAGCTCGTGCTCGACCCCGGCCCGTTCGAGCACGCGGGCGAGCAGCTCCGGCTGGCGAACCGCGCCGAAGTCGATCGCGCCGGTCGGGGTGATGAGGTGCTTCCCCGCAGCCCGCTCGAGCGCATCCCAACCGCTGCGAGCCCGCACGACCAAGTCGGTGTAGAGCTGCGATGGGTATGCGTAGCGGAAGATCCGCGCGGAGCCGTGCGAGCTGCCCTCGTCGTTGGCGGGCGTTGTACGTTCGACCACGGTGACGTTGTGGCCCCGCTCGGCCAGCTGCCAGGCGGCGGCCGCGCCAGCGAGTCCGGCTCCGATAACGATGTAGTCCGATAGAGGCATGGTGCTACTCCTCTGGAGTGTGTCGACGATTAATTGCCTTGGTAATGAATAGAACTCCCGAGTGATAGCAAAGTCCAATATAATCTTGGGAAGAATTGTTTTGACTTGGCTAATAAATACTTAGCTAATGAACCGAGATTGGATGCGCGATGGAACTTCGGCAGTTGCGATACTTTCTGGCGGTCGCCGAAGAACTCCACTTCGGCCGAGCGGCCGAGCGGCTCCGGGTGTCTCAGCCGCCGCTTTCGGTCGCGGTGAAGTCGCTCGAGGATGAGCTCGGCGTTTCACTCTTCAACCGCAGTACCCGCAGGGTCACCCTGACCCCCGAGGGTGAGCTGCTGCAGCGGCGCGTGACGCCGATCCTCGAGGACCTCGACCAGGTCGCTAGCGAGGTGGCCGACGTTCGAAAGGGCCTGCGCGGGCTCCTGCGCATCGGTTACGTCAGCTCCGCGAGCTACACGATCCTGCCCCGGGCCGTGCAGCTGTTTCAGGGGCGGCTCCCCCTCATCGATCTCCAGCTCAATCCGCTCACGAGTGGTGAGCAGCTTGAGCGGATGCGCGACGGCGGCATCGATCTCGGCATTGTTCGCGACCAGAGCGCCGTGCCGGGCCTGCGCCTGGAGCCCGTGCTCGAGGAGCGACTCGTCGTCGTGCTCCCGGTCGAGCATCCGCTGAGCCGCTTCGAGACCGTGAAGGTCGAGCAGCTCGAGGGCGAACCCCTCGTGCTGTTCGCGCACGAACTCATGCCCGGCTACGTGACGCGTATCACCGAGGTGCTGGAGGCCAATGGTGCGATGCCGCGGGTCGTGCAGCGAATCGTGCATCAGGAGACGGTGCTCGGGCTGGTCGCTGCGGGAGTAGGGCTTTCGGTGCTGCCCGAGTCGGTCGCACGCATCTCGATGCCTGGCGTTGCCGTGCGACCGCTTGCCGGGGATCCAATTTCCCGGCTACAGCTAGCCGCGCCCGGAACCCTCGCCCCCGCAGCGCGGGCATTCGCCGAGTGCGTGCGCGACGCGAGCGCGGCTGTGTAGCCGAGCTGCGCCAGTCGGACGTCGCTAGGCCTCGCCCTCCGGGCTCTCGTCCTCCGCGCGGTCAGCATCCTGGGCTTCCGGGCTCTCAGCCCCGAGGATCCGCCGGACCGCGGCCAGCGGAATCGGCAGCCACGTGGGTCGGAACTCCGACTCGTACAGCGTCTCGTAGATCGCCTTGTCGAGTTCGTAGGCCTCGAGGACGCGACGCTCGTCTTCCTCGCGAATCGCGCGCCCCGGCGTGCCCGAAGTATCACGCTCCGCGACCACCTCGTCGACGTAACCCTCGAGGAACGCCTCGCGGGCCGCATCCGCCCAATCGCGGGCGACCTCGTGGCCCGCCTGTAGCGTCAGCGATCCGGCAACGTAATCGAACGAGCGCAATAGCCCCGCGACATCGCGCGCGGGAACATCAGGCGCATTCCGCGATTCCAACGGCCGCAGCGGCTCGCCCTCGAAGTCGAGCAACACCCAGCCGCGATCCGGCACGGCAAGCACCTGGCCCAGGTGGAAGTCGCCGTGGATGCGCTGCAGCGTCGGCCACTTTGCGTCACTCGCGAGCGCATACACTCGCTCGACCTCGGTCGCGTATTCGCGCAGTTCGGGCACCGCCTCCGCGGCGAGCTCGTAGCGGCGCCACATCTGCTGGGTCGCGAGGTCGATGTCGGCCTGTTCGGGCTCGACGGTCGGCATCACACGGCGCAGCGTCGCGTGCACCTCGGCCGTGGCGCGGCCCAAAGCCCGGGCCAGCGGCGTGAAGTCCTCGCCACCCTCGGCTGCGCGCAGTGCCACTCGCCACGCATCCTCGACCCCCACAAAAAACTCCTGCGCGAACGCGAGGTGGCCGGCGACCTGCTTGCCGTCCGCATCGGGCCACACGGCCGAGACCTGCCCGAACGTCGGCGGCACATGCAGCGAGCCGGTGGCCGCGAGCGCGGTCTGCAGCGTCACGTCCGGGTTATCGCCCGCATGCAGCGTGCGGAAAAGCTTCACGATGAGCGGCACGGCCGCATCCCCGTTTTCGTCCTGCAGCTCGCAAATGATCGACGTGTTCGACTGCTCGCCCGAGAGCACGCGCGAAGTCACGAAGCGGCCAGCCTTCGCCCCCGGCATCGGCTGGCCATACACGCGCACGCGCGGCACACCATCCGCGCCGACCGCGCCCGAGGCCTCCTTCTCATCCGCGATCAGGCGAATGAGCGCGTGCGCAAACGCCTGATCGTGTGTTCCGTCGACGAGCGCGGCGCGATCGCCGTGCTCCCGGATCGGCCCGATGAATCCGAGCGCGTCGACCTGCGCATCCACATCGCGGATCACGAGCGGCACCTGGTACAGCGGCGCGGGCTTCCGCGAGTGGTCGCGCACCAACGCGACCGTGATGAGCCGCAGCGCCGCGTCCGACTCGACCGGCTCGAGCTCGTAGCTTCCGATGAGCTCGAGCTCCGGGGTCGTCGAGCCGCCGACATACCACCGCTGCCGGGGCATCCATTCGCTGAGCAGGGTGAGCACATCAGACATGCGGTGGCGCCTTCCAATAGCAATCGTGCGGAGAATAGCGGCGGGCACGAGCGGACCGCCGCGACCACATCCAAGGCTAGTGGCCGCCGCCTGACCGCGCCGTAACCACACCCCGACGCCGAGATTTCCTTAGCGCGTGCACGCGAGTAAACTTGGCCCATGGCACTCCCACAGGTGTGCGTCACGTATCTGCTCCGCGAAAGTTCCCGGGGCACTCAGGTTCTACTCGGACGCAAAAAGTACGGGCTGGGCGAGGGAAAACTCGTCGGCCTCGGCGGGAAGCTGCACCCGGGCGAGCATCCTCGCTACGCAGCGATTCGCGAGATCGAAGAGGAATCGAGCGTCTTCGTCGACCCGAAGGCCCTCCAGCACACGGGCCTGCTCACCTACATTTTCCCGACGAAGCCCTCGTGGTCGCAGGAATCCTGGGTGTACCTGTGCCGCGACTGGATCGGGCACCCGATCGAGACCGAGGAACTCGTGCCCGAGTGGCATCCACTCGATGACGCGCCGCTCGCGCGCATGTGGTCGGATGCGCAGTACTGGCTCCCGCGGGCACTCCAAGGCAATTTCATTCGCGCGAGCTACATCTTCGGCCACGATCTCGACACCGCCGTCGCGTCCGACGACCCCTCGACCGGCCTGCCCTCGGTGCCGCCGCAGGGCACCCTCGGCTAGCGCCCGAATTGCCCGCTAGCGACGCTCCGAAACCGTCACCGTAAACTTCTCGGTCCGGTTCAGCTGCTGCGTCGGCCCGACGATGTTCTCGAGATGCTGCCGGTGCTTGAGGTGCGAGTTGAACACCGTGACGAGCAGCCCGCCCGACCGCAGCATCCGCGCGGCACCGCGAAACAGCTCGTTCGCGAGTCCCGGGTCGACCTGCCGCCCGTCGTGAAACGGCGGATTACACAGCACGAGATCGACGCTCCCAGGCTCGATCCCCGCCCCCGCATTCGCGCGCAGCACCTCGATGCGCTCGGCGAAGCCGTTCGCTTCGGCTGTCTGCTCGGCGGACGCGCAGGCCCACCAGGATGCGTCGGTCGCGATCACGTTCGCGTCGGCAAAGCTGCGGGCGAGGACGGCCGCAAGGAGCCCCGTGCCGCAGCCGAGGTCGACGGCGGTGTGGATGCTCGGCTCACCGTCCGAGACGACGTCGGCCAGTGAGACGGTACCCGGACGGTCGCCCGGGATCGACTGCAGCAGCACGCGCGTACCGAGGTCGAGCGTCGTGCCCGCGAAGGCACCGCCGCGGGCCGCGACGACGAGGTCGAGCTCCTCGAGCTGCGCGGTGCGCGGGAAGGCGTTGGCCTCGGTCACCGCATCGGGAATCCGCCCGGTCGCAACGATCGCGCGCGACTTGCGCATCCCACGCGTGCCCCGCACATCCGCGAAATACTTCCCGAGCACCTCGTTCATCGAGCGCGTAAGGTGCTTCTCCCGGGCGCCCAAGATGACCCGCGCATCCGGCGCCGCCTGGCGGTGGATGCACTGGGCGAGGTCCTCGAGTTCGGCGAGCGATTTCGGGAGGCGGCCAACAACGAGGGTGACGTCGGTGAAGAGGCTGCCATCGGGGGTTTCCTCGCGGACCACGCCTTTCGATACGGCCGCCTCCCGCTCGTCGAGTAGCGAAGCGTATCGAGACGCCTCCGGCCCGCGCAAGGAGCCGACCCCGAAGTCGCTAAAGACCCGCACATCCTGCGCCCCGAGCGCGAACAACGGGGCGACGAATGCGGCCTCGGCATCGTCAATCACCGCGACCGCGCCAGGCACGGCCCCGGTGTCGAGCGCCTCCGCGAGCACGACATCCACAACGGGATCGTCATGCAGCGCCGTGCCCCCGCGTCCTGCCGATGCTTCGCCGGAGACGGCGTCGCTCAAGAGACAGTCTCGGGCTCAGCTTCGGGCTCCGCGCCGAGATGGAAGTAGCGCCCCGAGATCTCGCCGATCTTGAACTCGACGAAGACTTCCTTCACGGTCGGCACGAGCGGATGCAGGTCGAGCTGCGATGCCCGCTCAATTTCTTCGGCCGATTCGAGAACCCGAGCGGTGCAGTGCGCAACAACGCTCCACGCGACGTCTTCCGTCACGTTGTCTACTTGGAAGAGAATCTCGTCAGCGACAACCGCACCGGCGAGCTTCGTGCCCGGGGCCGTGCGAATCACGATCCGGTGTCCGTCGCTCCAGTAATTCACGGGGAAAATTTCGGTGATGTCGTGGATGCGCTCCACGAGTCGTCCGAGGGTGTGGCCTCCCAGCAAAGTGCGGGCCCGAGTGTCGTCCAGAATCTCAACTACCGCGTCTTCAGTCATAGCCCTATCGTTTCACGTTCAGATGGAGGAAATCCCCGCCTGACCGCACATTCAGAACCACGTGCCAGAATCCAGCAGTATGCGAGCGAGCAGTTCATTTCAGATTGATGTATGGGATGCCAACGGCCACACCCCGGATGTTGAGACGGGCGCCCCGCTGGCCGGATTCTTTATTCGCCGGACGTTCACTGGGGAGGAAATTACCGGTGCGTCGCAGGTCCTCATGGTGAGCGCCTTCAACAATGACAACGGCTCCGGCACCTACGTCGCGATCGACGCGTTCGAGGGTGAGATCGCTGGGCGACGCGGCACGCTCAACTTCTGGCACACATCCACCGTCGACCACGGCCGGTTCGTGGCCGAGGATGCGCTGCTCAAGATCGTGCCCGCGTCGGGGACGGGCGACCTCCTGGGCGCGCGCGGCACCGGCCGAATCGTGAACCGCGGGGACCTCGAATTGCTCGAGCTCGAGATCGAGTTCGGTGACGAATCGTCGGAGCAAGACCTCGACGGGGAGGCCGCGATTGGCAAGCTCGAGCCTCCCGCGGAGGGCGCCGAGTAGGCTGCTGCCCGTATCGCACGGGTCCCCGAGTCGGCCGCAGGCCCTATCGATGGATGCATAAACTTCACCCGTCGTTAATACAAGGCAATACGATGGCTAGACGTGCCAAAACGCAACCATGGTTTTGACACTCGAAGCTACACCGGCCCCACGGGGCCAGCCCGGAGCGGAAATCCCGCAAGTTATGGAGTACTCGTGAAGATTGCAATTCTCGGTGGCGACGGATTCTGTGGTTGGCCAACCGCGTTGCACCTCTCGGCCCAGGAACACGACATCGTCATTGTCGATAACCTGTCGCGCCGCCGCATCGACGAAGAGCTCGGCGCCGAGTCGCTGACGCCGATCGCATCCATTGAGGAGCGCCTCTCAGCCTGGGAGGAAGTCTCGGGCAAGAAGGTCGGCTTTGCGAACATCGATGTCGCACAGGACTACGACGGCCTGCTGCAGTTCATCATTGACGAGGAACTCGATGCGATCGTGCACTTCGCCGAGCAGCGCGCCGCGCCGTACTCGATGAAGAACTCGCGCACCAAGCGCTACACGATCGACAACAACGTCAACGCAACGGGCAACGTCCTCACCGCAATTGTCGAGTCGGGTCGCGACGTGCACCTCGTGCACCTCGGCACGATGGGCGTCTACGGCTACGGCACCGCTGGCATGAAGATCCCCGAGGGCTACCTCGACATCGAGGTCACGACCGATGAGGACGAGGACGGCAACCAGCTCGACGAGCCGACGCGCGCGCAACTGCAGATCCTCTACCCGACAAACCCGGGCTCGGTCTACCACCTCACCAAGGTGCTCGACCAGAACCTCTTCGCGTACTACGCGAAAAATGACGCGCTGCGCATCACCGACCTTCACCAAGGCATCGTCTGGGGCACCAACACTCGCGAGACCGCGATGGATGAGCGCCTCATCAACCGCTTCGACTACGACGGCGACTACGGCACGGTTCTCAACCGCTTCCTCATGCAGGCCGCGGTCGGCTACCCGCTCACGGTGCACGGCACCGGCGGCCAGACCCGCGCGTTCATCCACATCCAGGACACGGTCCGTTGCATCCAGATCGCGCTCGAGAACCCGCCTGCCGCGGGCGAGCGCGTCAAGATCTTCAACCAGATGACCGAGACGCATCGCGTGCGCGACCTCGCGAACCTGCTCGGCAAGATCGCGGATGCGGAGGTCGAGCTCGTGCCGAACCCGCGCAACGAGGCCCCCGAGAACGAGCTGCACGTCAAGAACGACACGTTCCTTGACCTCGGCCTCAACCCTACGAAGCTCGAAGAGGGCCTGCTGCTCGAGGTGACCGACATCGCGCGCAAGTATGCCGACCGCGCCGACCGCTCGAAGATCCCGGCGACCTCGCTGTGGACCGCGAAGCAGTCCGCCGGCGTGCCCGCCTCGGTCGCATCCGAGACCGAACCGGCGGCCGCGAACTAGCGCCATGCGGATCGCGCTCTTCACCGAAGTCTTCCTCCCGAAGATTGATGGGGTGGTGACGCGCGTTCTGCGTACCCTCGAGCACCTCGAGGCCCTCGGCCACGAGGTGCTCGTGTTCGCCCCGGGTGACCCGCCCAGCAACTACGCTGGCGCGCGGGTCATCCGGGTCAACTCGGTGCCGCTCAAGCCCTGGTATCCCGAGCTCAAGATTGGCATGCCGACCCCGAATATCGCGAAGCTGATCGAGGAGTTCGCGCCGCACGTCGTGCACCTCGTCAACCCGGTGGCGCTCGCCGCCTACGGCGCGCTTTCCGCGGCCCGTCGCGACCTGCCGATGCTCGCATCCTTCCACACCGACACCCCGCAGTACGCGGATGCGCTCGGTCTCGGGCCGATCCGGCGCGCGGGAACGGTGTACCTCCGCGAGATTCACAACCTCGCCGAGGTCAACCTCTGCACCTCACCGCAGATGGTCGAGCGTGCTGAGGAAATGGGTATCGAGCGCGTCGACCTGTGGCCGAAGGCGATCGACACCGTTACCTACCACCCCGACAAGCGCGACCCCGAGATGCGCGAGACCCTGACCGACGGGCATCCGGAGCACAAGCTCATGATCTACGTGGGCCGCATGTCGAAA